>NZ_LZLQ01000110.1 GCF_001673315.1 Mycobacterium asiaticum
AAGAGACCGACCTGACCCCCCACACCCACAGCCCCGCCGCCACCGCCGCCGATCGCACCGCCACCCGGGCCTCCGCGAGGGAACGCTGGGCACCGTCCGCCACCAGAACCGCCCGTTCGGCCACCCCACGGCGACGCGGCACGGCTAACACCACCGCCACTCCTGCCGCCGCAGGCGATGGCACCGCCGACACCGTTCCCCCCGGCGGCGCCACCCCGGGTGCCTGCACCGAGACCCGAAGGTCCACCGAGACCCGACGGCCCACCCAGATTCGAAGCCCCACCCAGACCCGACGCCCCACCCAGACCCGGCCCGTGGGCAATGCCAACGGCCCCGCCGCGCGCCAAAGCCCAGCCCGCCGAACGCGGTTGGCGACGGGTGCTGCGTGCGGCCACCTTCGGACTGGTCAACCCCGGCCCGGCGGCCGCCCAGCGCGATGCCGCCCAATTCGAGATGGCGATAAGAACCGCACTGCACGGCAACCACAAGGTCGGCGTCCTCGGCAAGGGCGGTGTCGGAAAGACGTCGGTGGCAGCTAGCGTCGGCTCGATCCTCGCCGAGCTGCGCCAGCAGGACCGCATCGTGGCCATCGACGCCGACACCGCGTTCGGCCGGCTGAGCAGCCGCATCGATCCGCGGACCGCTGGTTCGTTCTGGGAGTTGACCGCTGACAAGAATTTGCAGTCGTTCGCCGACGTGACCTCGCGCGTGGGCCGGAACTCCGCCGGGCTCTACGTCTTGGGGGGCGAGCCGCTCTCGGGTCCGCGCCGGGTCCTGGATCCCGCGATCTACCGGGAGGCCGCGCTACGGCTGGATCGCCACTTCGCGATCTCAGTCATCGACTGCGGCTCCACCATGGACGCCGCGGTCACTCAGGAAGTCCTGCGCGACCTGGATGCACTGATCGTGGTCTCCTCGCCGTGGGCGGATGGCGCTGCGGCTGCCGCCAAGACCGTCGAATGGCTATCGGACCATGCCCTGGGCAATCTGTTGCAACGCAGCGTCGTGGTGCTCAACGACTCGGACGGGCACGCTGACAAACGCACCCGATCGCTGCTTGCTCGCGAGTTCGTCGATCACGGCCAGCCCGTGGTGGAAGTGCCCTTCGATCCGCACCTGCGACCCGGCGGGGTGATCGACGTGACCCACGAGATGGCGCCCGCGACACGGCTGAAGTTCCTGCAGATCGCCGCCACGATCACCGGTTACTTCGCGTCCCGGCCACCCCCGCCGCGGAACCGTCCGCCCGGGCGTCTGGACTGAGCTGCGCATCTCTTTCTGTAGCAGCCCTGCAGTCCCGGTGCAGCCTCGGTCACGCACGCGCATGCCGGTGGTCGAACTGCATTCGAGGCCAGCTCGCCGCATCGGGTGCGGCCCCACCTATGCAACAGCGCGAGAGACCTTCTGATCTCTCGCGCTGTGCCGGCACTTGGCGGGTTACGCCGACTGGGCAGTCACCCGCTCGCGGACCGCGAAACCGTTGCGCTCGGCCAGGGACCTCAGCTGGCTCAGCGCGAACGCCCGCGCCCGGCCGGAGTCCGGAATCACCACACCGGCCCACAATCCTTCTGCGCCAGGCAATTCCACTGCTTCCTTGGCGCACAGCCAACGGCGCGGGCAGGCCCGGCACAGCGTCTTTGCCTCGTCGTCAGGAGTGGTGGTCCAGCGGTCGGGGTCTTGGGTGCACACGCCCAGCTGTGGGATTTCGTAAAGAGTTGTTGCAGTCATGTCTTGCATACCTCCGTAAAGCGTTGCAGGTGGTGCCCCTCTGCGCCAGAAGGCTAGCGGACAAACCGTCGCAGTGCAACAGTTCCGCCAAAGCGCCGTTTCGCGACGCTACGGCTTCGCAACAGAACCGGCGAGCCTATCCGACTAACCCCCCATCACCAGGGGGTATCTCCTGTCAATATGCTGTGCGTCGCCCGCAAATTGGCTGGTCGACAACGCAACCGTTGCAGAAAGTGTTTCGGTCTCTACGCCTGGACGGTATGGTTAACCGTAGCGGTGACTCGGTTACTCAGTGACTGCCTCGCAGCAAGCCGACGCGGCCCGGCCGTGAAAAGCGTAGCGAAGGTATAGCAATGGAAGGGTGCGACGGTTACGATGTTGGTCAGCGGAACGCGAGCGCTGCCGCCCGCTGCGACAACCGCGAGCAAGGATTTCACGCACATGCCTCATGCCGAGTCGACGGTCGGTCCGGCTGCGTTGGCCGCGCTACGCGGCGTGGCGACAACTGTCGCGCCCGGCCACGGCGTCGGGCACATGGGCCGTACGGTTCGCCCCCGAATGCTGCTCGAGCGCCCGCTACGAGGCCTAGGTGTTCACGGTTGTAACGGTATGTTCGCCGACGGACCGCGCGAGGGGCCGGTCACCGTCGGCGACAAGAGAAACGTCCGGTTCGGCGATCCCACTGGAGGCAAGGCGTTGACCTTTGAAGCCGTCAGGCCGTCGAATTCGGCTGAAGAACACGATGCCGACATCGATGCCGGCATAGCTCGCGCGGGTGCAGCCGCCGCGGCACGCCGCCGCGAGCTGGACATCAGTCAGCGCAGCCTCGCCGCCGACGGGATCATCAACGCGGGCGCACTGATCGCGTTCGAGAAGGGGCGCAGCTGGCCCCGGGAACGGACCCGCGCCAAGCTTGAAGAAGTGCTCCAATGGCCTGCGGGCACCATCACCCGCATCCGCGATGGCGAGGACGTCGCGCAACAATCGGCGCCGGCCCCGGCGCCGGAATCCGCGCCGGTCGCGGATGCCGCGTCCCCAGCCGACGGACCTGCCTCGTTGATCGCGCAGGCGGTGGCCGCCGCGATCGACACCTGCAGGCTGGCCATCGCCGCACTGCCGCCGCCGGAGGACCCCGAGTTCACCGAGCGGGCCGCGCCCATCCTGGCCGATTTGCGCCAGCTCGAAGGTATTGCCGTGCAAGCGACCCGCATCAGCCGGATTACGCCCGAATTGATCAAGGCGTTGGGCGCGGTGCGGCATTATCACGACAAATTGATGACATTGGGTGCAACTGCGCCGGGAGCGACCCTCGCGCAACGCCTTTATGCCGCACGGCGACATGCCAACCTCTCCACCGCGGAGACCGCGCAAGCGGCCGGTGTCACCGAGGAAACAATTGTCCGCGCCGAAGCAGAGGGCGCTTTGCCGGCCGAGTCCGCCGCAGCTATTGAAGCGCTCATACGACAAATCAATTGAGTTGAACCCGGGTCTGTTCACGCACTGACCGACTCGGGCTGATTATGCGGGGACGTTGTCGCGGCCCCGAATTCCGCTGTGTCGAGTGCCTGCTCTCCGGCGCGCGAATTCGCCCGCAGTATCGGAAAATTCGTGCTTCGAGCCCCGTCAGAGCGCTGTTAAGCTCAACGTACGGTGCGAAGGTGCAGATGAAAAAATACCGTGCACACCAACAGCCAAGTAAGGAAGAAGTCACATGTCGGGTAGCGCGATGTGCAAGACCACCAGTAATTTCATCTATGCTCAGTTGTTTTTACTAGGTGAAGGCATTCCCGACCCGGGTGACATATTCAATGCCGGTTCGTCACTGTTCAAAGGTGTCGCAGACAAGATCGGCGTGGCAATTCCGGGCACCAACTGGATCGGCCAGGCCGCCGACGCCTATTTGAACCAGAACACCGCGCAGGAACTCCGCGCCAAGTTGATGGGCGACATCGACAATTTAACCGGCAATTTGATCTCGAATCAGGCCGAACACGTGTCCGACACGCGTGATGTCCTGCGTGCGATGAAGAAGATGATCGACGGCGTCTACAAGGCGTGCAAGTGGCTGGAAGACAATCTGTGGTTCGTCGGTGACGCTGTGTCGGTCGCGCTGGCCATTCCGTCATGCGGGCTGGCGATGGCCGTTACCGGCGGTGCGTTGCTCTATCTGACGATCATGACCGCGATGAACGCGGCCAGCATGGTCGGACTCGGTGGCCGGCTCCTCGACATCTTGACCAACCTGCCCAACCTGGCCGGTCTGATCCCCGGAATCATCGACAACATCATCGACAACCTATGGCCGCCGAAGTTGCCCGACATCCCGTTCCCCGGCTTCCCCGATATCCCGGGCTTCCCGGACTTCAGCTGGCCGCCCACCCCCGGCATGCCGGACTTCAACCTGCCGATCCCGGGCCTGCCCGAGTTCCAATGGCCGACCATCCCGGGCCTGCCGGACTTCGGCGGACTCATCCCCGGCCTGCCAGGCTTCGGCGGCGATTTCCCGAGCTTCCCCGGCCTGCCCGGGTTGCCGGGCATCCCGAACCTGTTCCCGGGCCTGCCCTCGCTCAACGACCTGCTTCCGGGCATGGGCAACCTGGGCCAGCTGCCTACCTGGACCGATTTGGCCGAACTCCCCGACTTCCTGAGTGGTTTCGCTGGGCTGCCGTCGTTGAGCTTCGGCAACCTTTTGAACTTCGCCCAGCTGCCCGGGGTGGCATCCATCTCTTCGACGATGGGCCAACTGCAGCAGCTGATGGCGGCCGGCGGTGGACCGGGCCAGATGGGCAGCATGGCCGGTCAGCAGGCACAGATGATCTCCTCGCAGGCACAACAGGGAGCGCAGCAGGACGACGGTCGGGACGAAGAGGGCGCCGGCGCGGGTACCGCCGGTGCCGAGCGGGCACCCGTCGACGCGACCACCGGCGGCCAACAAGGCCAACAGGGAACCGTCCTTTAGCAATTAGCCAGTAACCCGCCAAACCCATAGCAAGCCAAAGCCATAGCGAGTAAAACGTTAGACCTAGAGGAGGGTTATCCCCATGTCCGGAATTCTCGGTGTCGTTCCTTCATTCCTGAAGGTGCTTTCGAACATGCAGAACGAGATCGTCGGTGAACTGAAAACCGCGACCACCACGGTCAACGGCATCAGCGGACGCGTCGACCTCACACACGGTTCGTTCACATCGAAGTTCAACACCGCGCTTCGGGAGGTGGAGACCAACCGCACCAACACCGGCAACGGACTGCAGGGTGTCAGCGGCGGACTCGCTTCCAACCTGCTCAAGGCCGCCACCGCTTACCTCAACGCAGACCAGGGCCTGGCCGGCGTCATCGACAAGATCTTCGCCTGATCATGTCCGGTCCGCTCGGTTCCGGTGGCGCGGGCCTCGCGGACGACGTGGTCGGCGTGGAGGTGACCATCGACGGCATGTTGGTCATCGCCGACCGGTTGCACCTCGTCGATTTCCCCGTCGTGCTGGGGATCCGGCAGAACATCCCACAGGAAGACCTGCGGGACGTGGTGTGGGACCAGGTGCGGCGCGACCTCGCGACACAGGGCGTGCTGGATCACAACGGCCAGCCCCACCCCGCTGTCGCGACGATGGTCGACACCGTCAGTAGGGCGGACCGGACGCTGGAGTGCCGGTGGTGGCGGCGGGACCAAGGCGGTTCAGCCGGTGGCGTGATGGTGCGATTCACCGTGTGCCGCAAGGACGACACACACGTCATCGCGGTGCGGGACGGCGAGATGCTGGTGCTGCAGTTGGTGGCCCCGCAAGTCGGACTGGCCGGGATGATGACCGTCGTTCTGGGTTCCGCCGAACCCGCCAACGTCGAACCACTCACCGGAGTCGCAAGCGAACTGGCCGAGTGCACGACGGCGGCACAGCTGTCCCGGCACGGTGTCCCGCCCGCGCAGGCACGCATCTACACCGAGATCGTCAGCAACCCGACCGGGTGGGTGGAGATCATCGCTACCCAGCGCCATCCCGGTGGTACCACCACCCACACACCCGCGGCCGCAGGCGTTCTCGATTCCGAGCACGGCCGACTGGTGTCGCTGCCCCGCCGCGTCGGCGGCGAGCTTTACGGAAGTTTCCTTCCCGGCACGCAGCAGAATCTGCAGCGTGCGCTGGAGAGCTTGCTGGAGCTGCTGCCCGCGGGCTCCTGGTTAGATCACGCGCCCGCCTCCGCCCGAGGCTGACTCCCCTCCCGACACGCAGAAAGGCACGCCATGCCCGGAACCGATTACGACAGCGACGATCTCGGTGCGCTGGATTTCTCTGGCGGGGCCGCCGTTGACGAAGCGTCGTCGCTGGACGCGCTGGGCGAGTACGCCCCGCCCACCGAATCGGCGGAAGCCGACGGTACCGAGCTCGATGCCCTCGACGGACTCACCGATCAGGAGGAGGAACCCGACCTGGCGATGTTCACCGTGACCAACCCTGCGGGGTCGGTGTCGGTGACGGCGTTGATGGACGGCCGCGTGCAGCGGGTCGAGGTGACCGACAAAGCCTCGAGCATGAGCGAATCCGGTCTGGCCGAGGAGATTTTCGTCATCGCGGACCTGGCCCGCCAGAAAGGGCGAGCCGCGCAGCACACCTTCATGGTCGAGAACATGGGCGAGATGACGGGTGGCAACGACCAGCAGAACGCACTGCTGCACGAGTTCGTCGGCGCAACGCTGAACCTGCCGACCCCCGAAGAAGCGGCCGCCTAC
Organism: Mycobacterium asiaticum; assembly: GCF_001673315.1. Lineage (GTDB taxonomy): Bacteria > Actinomycetota > Actinomycetes > Mycobacteriales > Mycobacteriaceae > Mycobacterium > Mycobacterium asiaticum_B. Next base: position 6,452 of record NZ_LZLQ01000110.1, read on the forward strand.
CAAGAACAGGTGTTCGCATCGCGTTACGAAGTCGACTACACCGCTCGCTACAACGGTGATAAATGACTGATCGCCTGGCCGGTCTGTTCGACAGTGCCGTCGGCATGCTGCCGTTGTCGGAGGCACGATCACTGGATCTGTTCACCGAGATCACCAATTACGACGAATCGGCTTGCGATGCCTGGGTCGGCCGGATCCGGTGCGGTGACACCGACCGGGTGACGCTGTTCCGCGCCTGGTACTCGCGGCGCAACTTCGGCCAGCTGTCCGGCGCCGCGCAAATCTCGATGAGTGCTGTGAACGCCAGGGTGCCCATCGGCGGGCTTTACGGAGACATCACCTATCCGGTCACCTCGCCGCTCGCGGTCACGATGGGTTTCGCCGCATCCGAAGCGGCACAGGGCAATTACGACGATGCGGTGGAGGCGATCGACGCCAGCGCGGTCGCCGGATCAGAGCACCTGGTGTCATGGCTGAAAGCCGTCATCTACGGCGCCGCCGAACGGTGGACCGACGTGATCGACGAGGTCAAGGGCGCCGGAAAGTGGCCGGACAAGTTCTTGACCGGCGCCGCGGGCGTAGCCCACGGCGTGGCCGCCGCGAACCTCGGTTTGTTCACCGAAGCCGAACGCCGGCTGACCGAAGCCAACGACTCGCCCGCCGGTGAAGCGTGTGCACGGGCCATCGCGTGGTACCTGGCCATGGCCCGGCGCGGCCAGGGCAACGAGGAAGCCGCGGTGGCGTTGCTGGAGTGGCTGCAGACCACTCATCCCGACCCGAAAGTGTCGGCGGCACTGAAGGATCCGTCCTATCGATTGAAGACGACGACCGCCGAACAGATCGCTTCCCGGTCGGATCCCTGGGACCCGGGCAGTATGGTGACCGACACCTCCGGTCGGGATCGACTGCTGGCCGAGGCCCAAGCCGAACTGGAGCGGCAGATCGGGCTGAGTCGGGTCAAGACCCAGATCGAGCGGTACCGCGCCGCCACACTGATGGCCCGGGTCCGCGCCGCCAAGGGCATGAAAGTGGCCCAGCCCAGCAAGCACATGATCTTCACCGGGCCCCCCGGAACCGGTAAGACCACCATCGCGCGGGTGGTCGCCAACATCCTCGCCGGGTTGGGTGTCATCGCCGAGCCCAAGCTCATCGAGACCTCCCGCAAGGATTTCGTCGCCGAATACGAGGGCCAGTCAGCGGTCAAAACCGCCAAGACGATTGATCAGGCCATCGGCGGTGTGCTGTTCATCGACGAGGCCTACGCGCTCGTGCAGGAACGGGACGGCCGCACCGACCCGTTCGGCCAGGAGGCGATGGACACGTTGCTGGCGCGGATGGAAAACGACCGCGACCGGTTGGTGGTGATCATCGCCGGCTACAGCAACGACATCGACCGGTTGCTGGAGACCAACGAGGGGTTGCGGTCGCGCTTCGCCACCCGCATCGAATTCGACACCTACACACCCGATGAACTGTTGGAGATCGCGAAAGTGATTGCCGCCGCGAATGACTCGACGCTGAGCGTCGAGGCGGCGGAGCAGTTCCTGGCAGCGGCCAAGTCGTTGGCCACGCGCACAGCGCGAGGCAGGCAGGCCCTCGACATTGCCGGAAACGGCCGCTACGCACGCCAACTGGTCGAGGCCGCCGAACAGTGCCGCGACATGCGGCTGGCCCAAGGCCTAGACATCGAAGCTTTGGATGTGGACCGACTACAAGAGATCAACGGCGCGGACATGGCCGAGGCAATCGCCGCGGTGCATGCACACCTCAACATGAGAGAGTGAACCATGGGGCTTCGCCTGACCACCAAGGTTCAGGTTAGCGGGTGGCGTTTCCTGCTTCGCCGGGTCGAGCATGCCATCGTTCGGCGTGACACCCGCATGTTCGACGATCCGCTGCAGTTCTACAGCCGCTCAGTGGGACTCGGCATTGCCATCGCGGTGATCATCCTGGTGGGCGCGGGACTGCTGGCGTACTTCAAGCCCCAGGGCAAGCTCGGTGGCACCACCCTGCTGACCGACCGGGCAACCAACGAGCTGTACGTGATCCTGTCCGGGCAGCTGCACCCCGTCTACAACCTGACCTCGGCGCGTCTGGTGCTGGGCAACCCGTCGAACCCCGCCACAGTGAAATCCTCCGAGCTGACCAGGATGCCGTTGGGCCAGACCCTCGGCATTCCCGGCGCCCCTTACGCCACACCGGTTTCCGGCGGAAGTTCGTCGATCTGGACCTTGTGCGACACGGTCGAGCGTGCCGACACCGCTTCGCCGTCGATACAAACCTCGGTGATCGCGATGCCGTTGCATATCGACTCCTCGATAGACCCGGTGCAGGCCAACGAGGCACTGTTGGCGTCTTACCAGGGCCAGCAGTGGATCGTGACCGAAAAAGGACGGCACATAATCGATCTCAACGACCGCGCGCTGACCTCGGCGATGGGGATTCCGGTCACCGCGAAGGCCGTCCCCATTTCCGAGGGGATGTTCAACGCGCTGCCCAGTCAGGGGGCCTGGCAGCTTCCGCCGATACCCGGGGCCGGAGCACCCAATACCGTTGGCCTGGACGATGCTCTGGTGATCGGGTCGGTATTTCAGATTCACACCGAGAAGGGGCCGCGGTACTACGTGGTGCTGCCGGACGGCATCGCCATGGTGAACTCGACTACCGCGGCGGCGTTGCGCGCCACCCAATCCCACGGTCTGGTAGCACCTCCCGCGGTGCTGCCCAACGTCGTCGTGCAGATCCCGGAACGGGTCTACCCGTCCCCGCTGCCCGACCAACAACTCAACATCCTGTCCCGACCCGATGAGCCGACCCTGTGCTGGAGCTGGGAACGCGCCGCCGGAGACCAGGCGCCCAAGACCACCGTGCTGTCCGGCCGTCATCTGCCGATACCGGTGTCATCGATGGGCAGCGGGATCAAACAGATCCAGGGGACGGCAACGATTCACATCGACGGCGGCAAATTCGTCCAACTGCAGTCACCCGATCCGCGCTACGGCGAATCGATGTACTACATCGACCCGGAGGGGGTGCGCTACGGGGTGCCGGACGCAGATTCGGCCAAGGCGCTGGGTTTGAGCTCGCCGAAAACCGCGCCGTGGGAGATCATTCGGCTGCTGGTGGATGGGCCGGTGCTTTCCAAAGACGCCGCCATGCTCGAACACGAAACGCTGCCGTCGGACCCGAATCCGCGAAAAGTTCCGGGTGGAAGTCCAGGAGCACCCCAGTGAAGGCCGGAAAAGCATGACGACAAAGAAGTTCACCCCGACCATTACCCGCGGCCCTCGGCTGACACCGGGCGAAATCAGCCTCACGCCACCTGACGACCTCGGCATCGACATTCCGCCCTCCGGCGTCCAGAAGGCGCTCCCCTATGTGATGGGTGGTTGCATGGTCGGCATGATCGCGATCATGCTGGTCGGCGGTACCAAGCAGCTGTCGCCCTACATGCTGATGATGCCGCTGATGATGGTCATGATGATGGTCGGCGGCATGGCCGGCGGCACCGGAGGCGGCGGTAAGAAGGTGCCCGAGATCAACGCCGACCGGAAGGAATATCTGCGTTACCTGGCCGGCCTACGCAGTCGCGTCACCTCTTCTGCCAGCTCTCAGGTGGCGTTCTTCTCCTACCACGCACCGCATCCCGATGATCTGCTGTCCATCGTGGGAACACAGCGGCAGTGGTCCCGGCCGGCCAACAGCGACTTCTACGCGGCCACCCGCATCGGCACGGGCGACCAGCCGGCGGTGGACAGATTGCTGAAGCCCGCCGTCGGGGGTGAACTGGCCGCGTCCACCGCGGCGCCGCAGCCATACCTGGAACCGGTGAGCCACATGTGGGTGGTGAAGTTCCTGCGCACCCACGGTTTGATCCACGACTGTCCGAAACTGCTGCAACTGCGCACCTTTCCCACGATTGCCGTCGGCGGACACCGACCCGGCGCCGATCGGATGCTGGCCGCCATGATCTGTCATCTGGCGGTGTTCCATCCGCCGGACCTGCTGCAGATCCGGGTGCTCACCGAGGACCCGGACGACCCGGACTGGTCCTGGCTCAAATGGCTTCCGCACGTTCAGCACCAAACCGAGACCGACGCCGCAGGTCCGGTCCGGATGATCTACACCCGCCCCGACGGACTGGCCGATCTGGCCGCGCGGGGTCCGCACGCCCCCGACGCCCTGCCCACCGGTCCGTACGTCGTCGTGGTCGACCTCACCGGCGGCAAGGCGGGATTTCCGCCGGACGGCCGGGCCGGAGTCACGGTGGTGACGTTGGGCAATCACCGCGGGTCGGCCTACCGGGTCCGGGTCAACGAGGACGGGACCGCCGAAGACCGGCTACCCGGCCAGCAGTTCCGGCTGGTCGCGTCGAACTGCGACAGCATGACGCCGCTGGAGGCGGGCCGGGTGGCCAGGAAGCTCGCCGGATGGTCGATCACCGGCACCATTCTGGACAAGACGCAGCGCGTCCAGAAGAAGGTGGCCAACGAGTGGCACCAACTGGTTGGCGCCAAGAGCGTTGAAGAGGTCACGCCGGCGCGCTGGCGGATGTACACCGACACCGACCGTGATCGGCTCAAGATTCCGTTCGGTCACGAACTCAAGACCGGCAACGTGATGTATCTGGACATCAAAGAAGGCGCGGAGTTCGGCGCCGGACCGCACGGCATGCTGATCGGCACCACCGGGTCCGGAAAGTCCGAATTCCTGCGCACCCTGATCCTGTCCCTGGTGGCGATGACCCACCCCGACCAGGTCAACCTGCTGCTCACCGACTTCAAGGGCGGTTCGACCTTCCTCGGCATGGAGAAGCTTCCGCACACCGCCGCCGTCGTCACCAACATGGCCGAGGAGGCCGAACTGGTCAGCCGTATGGGTGAGGTGCTGACCGGCGAACTGGACCGGCGGCAGAACATCCTGCGGCAGGCGGGCATGCAGGTGGGGGCCGCCGGTGCCCTGTCCGGGGTGGCCGAGTACGAAAAGTACCGTGAGCGGGGTGCCGATCTAGCGCCTCTGCCAACGCTTTTCGTCGTCGTCGACGAGTTCGCCGAACTGCTGCAGAGTCACCCCGACTTCATCGGGCTGTTCGACCGCATCTGCCGGGTGGGCCGGTCCCTGCGGGTCCATCTGCTGTTGGCCACCCAGTCACTGCAGACCGGCGGCGTGCGTATCGACAAGCTCGAACCCAACCTCACCTACCGGATCGCGTTGCGTACCACCAGTTCTCATGAGTCCAAGGCGGTGATCGGAACCCCGGAGGCGCAGTACATCACCAACAAGGAGAGCGGCGTCGGGTTCCTTCGCGTCGGCATGGAGGATCCGGTCAAGTTCAGCACCTTCTACATCGGCGGGCCCTACATTCCCCCGGCGATCGCCGACACCAACGGTTCGGGTCCGCGGGACGGCTCGGCGATGGCCAAGCAGTCTGTGCGGATCCGCCGGTTCACCGCAGCCCCCATGGCCGAGGAGGTGACCGTTTGACGACCGAACCGGAGGTACGGGCGCTGCGCGAGGTGGTGCTCGATCAGCTGGGCACCGGTGAATCCCGGGCATACAAGATGTGGCTCCCGCCGCTGCAAGATCCGGCACCACTGAACGAACTCGTCGCTCGAGATCGGCGGCGGCCCTTGCGGTTTGCGCTCGGGATCATGGACGAGCCGCGCCGGCACCTGCAGGAGGTGTGGGGCGTGGACGTGGCCGGTGCGGGCGGCAACATCGGCATCGGTGGTGCGCCGCAGACCGGAAAGTCAACGCTGCTACAGACATTGGTGCTCTCGGCCGCGGCCACCCACTCCCCGCGCAACGTGCAGTTCTACTGCATCGACCTGGGCGGCGGGGGCCTGATCTATTTGGAGAATCTGCCGCACGTCGGCGGCATCGCAAACAGGTCAGAGCCCGACAAGGTCTATCGGGTGGTCGCCGAGATGCAGGCCGTGATGCGGCAACGCGAGCAGATGTTCAAAGAACACCGCGTCGGTTCGATCGCCATGTATCGGCAGCTGCGCGACGATCCGAACCAGCCCGTCGCGGCCGATCCCTATGGCGACGTGTTCCTGATCATCGACGGGTGGCCGGGCTTCGTCAGTGAATTCAACGAACTCGAGGCACCCGTGCAGGATCTGGCCGCCCAGGGCCTGGCGTTCGGCGTGCACGTGATCATCTCGACACCGCGTTGGACCGAACTGAAGTCGCGCGTCCGCGACTACCTCGGCACCAAGATCGAGTTCCGACTCGGCGATGTCAACGAGACGCAGATCGACCGCATCACCCGGGAGATTCCGGTCAACCGTCCCGGCCGAGCGGTGTCGATGGAAAAGCACCATCTGATGATCGGAGTGCCCAGATTCGACGGTGTGCACAGCACCGAGAACCTGGTGGAGGCGATCACGGCGGGCGTGGCGCACATCGCATCGCAGACCACCGAGCAGGCGCCGCCGGTTCGAGTCCTGCCCGAACGAATCCATCTGCACGAACTCGATCCGAACCCACCTGGCCCCGAGGCGGACTACCGCACCCGTTGGGAAATTCCGATCGGACTGCGCGAGGCGGACCTGACACCGGCCTACAGCCACATGCACACCAACCCGCATCTGCTCATATTCGGTGCGGCCAAGTCAGGCAAGACCACCATTGCCCACGCCGTCGCCCGTGCCATTTGTGCCCGTAACAGTCCCGACCAGGTGCGGTTCATGCTCGCCGACTACCGCTCCGGTCTGCTGGACGCGGTGCCGCAGTCGCACTTGTTGCAGGCCGGCGCGATCAACCGCAACAGCGCGAGTCTCGATGAAGCCGTTCAGGCGCTGGCGGTCAACCTGAAGAAGCGGTTGCCTCCAACGAATCTGACGTCGGCTCAGTTGCGTTCGCGTTCATGGTGGAGTGGGTTCGATGTCGTTCTGCTCGTTGACGACTGGCACATGATCGTCGGTGCGGCAAGCGGCATGCCGCCAATGGCGCCACTGGCGCCATTGCTGCCGGCCGCGTCCGATATCGGACTGCACATCGTGGTCACCTGCCAGATGAGCCAGGCGTACAAGGCCACGATGGACAAGTTCGTCGGCGCGGCCTTCGGTTCCGGCGCCCCGACGATGTTCCTTTCGGGCGACAAGCAGGAATTCCCGTCGAGCGAGTTCAAGGTGAAGCGGCGGCCTCCTGGCCAGGCATTTCTCGTCTCGCCGGACGGAAAGGAGGTCATTCAAGCGCCCTACATCGAGCCTCCGGATGACCTCGCAGAATAAGTGTTCGGACCACCCCCAACCCGCGGTTAGGATTATTTCAACGCAAGTTTGGAAGCAAGTTGGAAGCCAGTTCCGACGGTAGTTCGAAGCGGACAAACCGAGAACGCAACACGAGTTTGTTTCGGCGAAAACCAGTGACGTTTGGGACCGAAACACAAATACCAACTGAACAAAGTCAAAAGGCGCCCTTTTTCAGTTACAAGCCGCCACAATTCGAAGTCAGAAGGGAGTTGATCTTATGTTCTGGCATGCCATGCCACCCGAGCTGAATACCGCACGGCTGATGGCCGGGGCTGGTCCGGCTCCGATGCTGGCGGCGGCCGCAGGCTGGGAAGCACTGGCGGCGGCTCTCGATGCGCAAGCCGTCGAATTGACCGCGCGGTTGAACTCCCTCGGCGAAGCATGGACCGGGGGTAGCAGCGACAAAGCAATTAATGCCGCGCTGCCGATGGTGACTTGGCTGCAGACCGCATCCACTCAGGCAAAGACGCGGGCGATGCAGGCGACCGCGCAGGCGGCCGCCTACACCCAGGCGATGGCGACGACTCCGTCCCTCCCGGAAATCGCGATGAACCACGTCACCGAAGCGGTCCTCACCGCCACCAACTTCTTCGGCATCAACACCATCCCGATCGCCCTGACCGAGATCGACTACTTCGTCCGCATGTGGACCCAGGCGGCGGTGGCAATGGACGTGTACGAGGCCGAGACGCTGGTCAACACGATGTTCGACAAGATCGAACCGATGACGGCGATCCTCGACCCGGGGATGAGCCAGGCCATGGCCTCCAACCCGTTGATGGGCATGCCGACCAGCATCGGCAACGTGGCTGGTCAGCTGCCGGCCACCGCCGGCCAGGTGGCCGAACTGAGCGGCCCGATGCAGCAACTGACTCAGCCCGTACAGCAGATGACCTCGATGTTCAGTCAGATGGGCAGCAGCACCGGGTCGAGCACCGGGCTTGCCGACGACGAAGCCACGCAATTGGGCCTGGTGGGCGCCAGCCCACTGTCCAACCACCCGCTCGCGGGTGGATCCGGTGCCAGCATGGGAGCGGGATTGATGCGCGGGGAAGCGCTGCCCGGTGCCGGCGGCACGCTGGCCCGCACACCGTTGATGACCGGCCTGATCGACAAGCCTGCCGGTCCCGCGATGATGCCGGCGGCGGCGGCCGGTGAGGCGGCCACAGGTGGCTCGGCCCCGGTTGGCGCCGGCGCCATGGGCCAGGGCGCCCAGGCCGGTGGCGGATCCCGGACCGCCCTGGCGGTCCCCACGGCGCTCGCCGACGAAACCGACGAGCCCGAAGAAGATCTGTGGGACGACCAGGACGACTGGTGATCCCCCGGAACAACAACAGACTTCCCGGCCAAACCCGGCCGGAAGACTTGCCAACCACGGCGAGAAATGGAAAGAGAGAAAGTAGTCAGCATGGCAGAGATGAAGACTGACGCCGCTGCCCTCGCGCAGGAGGCAGGTAACTTCGAGCGGATCTCGGGCGATCTGAAGACCCAGATCGACCAGGTCGAGTCCACCGCGGCGTCGCTGCAGGGTCAATGGCAGGGTGCCGCCGGCCAGGCCGCCCAGGCCGCCGTGGTGCGTTTCCAAGAGGCCGCCAACAAGCAAAAGGCTGAGCTGGACGAGATTTCGACGAACATCCGTCAGGCCGGCGTCCAATACTCCCGGGCCGACGAGGAGCAGCAGCAGGCGCTGTCCTCGCAAATGGGCTTCTGATTCCCCCTCAAATACCACCAAGAAACGGAGCAACAAGATGACAGAACAGCAGTGGAATTTCGCGGGCATTGAAGCCGCGGCCAGCACCATTCAGGGAAATGTCACCAGCATTCACTCCCTGCTCGACGAGGGTAAGCAGTCCCTGACCAAACTCGCCGCCGCCTGGGGTGGTAGCGGTTCGGAGGCTTACCAGGGTGTTCAGCAGAAGTGGGACGGCACCGCTCAGGAGCTGAACAACTCCCTGCAGAACCTGGCTCGGACCATCAGCGAGGCCGGTCAGGCGATGCAGTCGACCGAGGGCAACGTGACGGGGATGTTCGCGTAACTAACGCCTCTGTACGCGTAGAATCTCGAAGCACGAGATCGGGCGAGTTCAACCCATCCGGGGGATCTCGCCCCTTCTCGTGCTTATTCATTTTGACGAACTTCTGAGAGGTTCTCATGCCGGCCGACTATGACAAACTCTTTCGGCCCGTGCAGGATTCCGATTCGGACGACGACGGCGGTTTCTTCGATCCGAATGCTTCATACCCCCCGGCGTCCAAAGGCAACGGGGACAACGGCTCCGACGCCATCGACTGGTCGCAGCCGATTCCTCCGCCCCAGATGTCCACTCCGGCGGCGCCGGTTGTACCGGCTCTGCCCGAGTCGCCCCCGCCTCCGCCGCCACCGGCGCCACCGCCCGAACCGCCGCAGTTCGAGAGGCCGCAGTTCGAGCCGCCGCACATCGCGCCCGCGCCACCGCCTGAACCGCCGCAATTCGAACCGCCGCAAGCATCTGCCGCGCCGGCAGCCGGACCAGCAGCCGGGGGATCCAGACCGCCGCTGCCGCCGATGCCGATCTTCGGGCCGGCACCTACACCGCCGGACGAGCTCCCACAGTTCTCGCTGCAATCGCCGCCCGAACGAACGCCCCAACCCGAAGAGGCCGCCGCCGAACGGGAAGAGTCCGCCGCCACACCGGCCGAGTCGGCACCGGCACCACCCGAGCAGCAGTCCGCTCCACGCGAAACCCTCTCGGCGCCGCCCGAGCCGCCACCGGCACCGGCCGAGCCGCCACCGGCACCAACCGAGCCGCAACCCGCGTCAGCCGAGCCGCAACCCGCTGCACGCGAAACCCTCAAGGCGCCAACAGAAATCCCCCCTGAGCCGCGGCAGCCCCGCCCCAACCCGCCGTCGCGCGCTCCTGAGTCCCGGGAAGGACCGGCGCCGACCACCGGCCGACCCACACCCGAACATCCCTCCGGCCCAAGACCGGCCGCCCGACCGCCACAGCCACAGCCACAGCCGCAGCCACCACCCGAAGGCCCGACCCGCAGGGTGCGCCTCGGTGGGCATCGGCAGGGCCAGCCTCCCCCACCGACCCCCCCAGAACTGCGCCCGGAACCGTCCGCCGCTCCCCCGTCGCGACGAGAACGTCGCGGACACCGCTACCTGCCCGACCCCGAATCCGGCGAACCCGACCCAGCAGCCGGCCCGTATTTCCGGGTTCCGATGCCCCCCAGCGATATTCAGCAACCGACTTCGCCCGTACGTGGTCGCGTCGCGCCACCAGGACCCCCGGTCCAAGGGGGGCCGTCCGGCGGTAGACGCCGGGCCCCGTCCGGCCCAATTCCGGTGCATCCGCCCTCGACCTCGATCCCGCCCCCGCAAGCACCGCCTCCGGCACCACCACCAGCGCCGCGGGCGACCAGCGCGGAACAACCCGTCGCCACCACGGAGATCCCCATCCCGTCTCCGGCTCCGGCGCCGGCTCCCGAGCGGGCCCCACAGCAGCGTTCGCCGTCCAAAAAGCCTCTCCCGCAACGCGGATGGCGGCGCACCGTCTACCGGCTGACCCGGATCAATCTGGGTCTGTCGCCCGACGAGAAGCACGAACACGAGCTACGCGCCAGGGTCAGCCGCAGACCACGCGGCTCCTATCAGATCGGGATGCTCGGCCTCAAGGGCGGTGTCGGCAAGACCACCACTACCGTCACCTTGGGCACCATGCTGGCGCAGGTGCGGGGCGACCGGGTACTGGTGCTGGATGCGGACCCCGGATGCGGGAACCTCGCAGAGCGCGCGGGCCGCACGTCACCGTCTTCGATCGCGGACCTGGTCGCCGACGAGAACCTGTCGCACTACAACGACGTGCGCGCACACACCAGCGTGAACGCGCACAATCTCGAAATCCTGCCGACCGCCGAATACACCACGGCGCAACGCGGACTCAGCGGCGACGACCTGCGCTTCGCCGTCGACACGGTGTCGAAGTTCTACAATCTGGTGCTGGCCGACTGCGGGCCGGGATTGTTCGATCCGGTGACCCGTGGGGTGCTGGAGACCGCCTCGGCGATCGTGATCGTGACCAACGTGTCCCTGGACAGTGCGAGGCAGGCCGAGAGCGCGTTGGAGTGGTTGCGGCACAGTGGTTTTCAGGACTTATTGAGCCGTGTCGTAGTTGTCATCAACCACGTCGCGCTCGGTGAGACCAACGTCCCGGAGAAGCAGTTGGTACGACAGTTCCAGCAATTGGTTCAGCCCGACCGGGTCGTGCTGCTGCCATGGGACAAGCACATCGCCACCGGTACCGAAATTCAGCTCGACCGACTCGGCCCCGGCTATCGACGCCGGGTGCTCGAATTGGCCGCGGCACTGTCCGACGATTTTGAAAGGGCGGGACGTCGTTGAGCGCACCTGCTGTTGCCGCCGGCGCTAGCGCCGCTGGGTCCACCCCCGCCAGGCCCGCCACCACTCGGGTGACGGTCCTTACCGGCAATCGGATGACCGATCTGGTGTTGCCCGCGGCGACCCCGATGGCCACCTACATCGACGAGACCGTCGCCGTCCTCGCCGAGCTACTGGAAGACACCCCGCCGGATGCCTTGGGCGGCTTCGACTTCGCCGCCCAGGGCGTCTGGACCTTCGCCCGGCCGGGGTCCCCGCCGCTGCGGCTCGATCAGTCCCTCGACGAGGCGGGCGTCGTCGACGGGTCATTGCTGACCCTGGTATCGGCCAGCCGGACAGAGCGCTACCGGCCACTGGTCGAGGACGTCATCGACGCGATCGCGGTGCTCGATGAATCCCCGGAGTTCGACCGGAGGGCGGTCGACCGCTTTATCTGCGTGGCCATCCCGATCCTGGCGTTGCCGCTCACCGCCATTGCCATGCGCGCGTGGTGGACGACCGGACGTAGCTGGTACTGGCCGGTGGCGCTGGGGGTATTGGGAATCGTCGCCCTGGCGCTGTCGTTTGTGGCGAAGCGGTTCTACGCCAAGGCCGAACTCTGCGAGTGCCTATTGCTCGCCGCCTATCCCCTGCTCGCAGCGGCGGCGGCCATCGCAGTCCCGCTGCCGCGCGGAGTGAACTCGCTCGGAGCGCCACAACTCGCCGCAGCGGCAACGACCGTGCTGTTCCTGACACTGCTGGTCCGTGGCGGTCCACGCAGGCGTTACGAGGTGGCCTCCTTCGTGGTGATCACCATGATCGCGTTGGTCGGCGCCGCCATCGCGACCGGCTACGGTCACCAACACTGGGTACCGGCCGGCGCGATCGCGTTCGGCCTTTTCGTAGTGACCAATGCTGCCAAGCTGACGGTCGCGGTGGCGCGAATCGCGTTGCCGCCCATCCCCGTTCCGGGCGAAACCGTGGACAACGAGGAGTTGCTCGACCCGGTGACCGCCGAGGACGCCACCAATGACGAGACTCCCACGTGGCAAGCCATCATCGCTTCGGTACCCGCATCGGCTGCGCGGCTGACCGAGCGCAGCAAGCTTGCCAAGCAGCTGTTGGTCGGGTACGTGACGGCGGGCGCCCTGATCTTGGCTGTCGGGGCCGTAGCGGTCGTGGTGCACGGACACTTCTTCGTCCACAGCTTGGTGGTTGCCGGGCTGCTGACCGTGCTGTGCGGTTTTCGCTCGCGCCTGTACGTGGATCGATGGTGCGCGTGGGCGCTGCTGGCCGCGACCGCCGCAATCCCCACGGGCCTGGCCGCGCGGCTCAGCCTCTGGTACCCACAGTGGGCGTGGCTGATCCTCACCGGCTATCTCGTGCTGGTGGTGATCGCACTGATCATCTTCGGGGCAATGGCCCCCATCAAGCGGTTGTCGCCGGTGATGAAGCGAATCACCGAACTGCTGGACGGGGCGGTGGTTGCCTCGATCATTCCGCTGCTGCTGTGGATCACCGGCGTCTACGACATGGTGCGCAATTTGCGCTTCTAGATCGGAGCCGCGACCGAACCCGTCGCGGGCTTGCCGCCGCCGGCACCCTCGATCGGAGCGCTGACCAGCGTGGTTCTGCCCGCTGCGGCTCCTTCAGCCGGCTGACCGTCGGCGGCGTCGTTATCGTCCTGGTCGTCCTGGTCGTCCTTTTTGTCTTCGTCGGCAGGTTTGGTGTCACTGGCGAGTTGCGCCCCTTGTCCACCTTGACCCGCCTGGGAAGCCGCCTGCTGCACGCTCTGACCGACCTGCTGCCCCATGGGCGCCATCTGCTGCGCCATCGGAGCAAGCTGAACCAGTTGCGGCACCGTCGCGGCGATCCGGGGCGACAGCGCCGCCGCCTGCGCTTCCACCGCCGCACCGACCTGCGAGACCGCCCCAGCCGAGGCAGCTCCCGCCAGTTGTTGCGCCGCAGCCACCGGGGCGCCAAGCATTGCCGCGGCCGCACCGCCGCCCAGACCCGTCACCGCTCCCAGCGCGCTGGCTCCGAACGATTGGCCGTCCGCCCCGAACCCGTACTGCCGCAACGCCTCACCCAGCGATTGATCGGCCTTCGCGTAGATGTCGGCCGCCGTGCCCATGCTGGTGGCGGTCCGCTTCAGGGCGGCGGACACACCGGGCATCCCATCGGTGACCAGGGATTCGATAGCCGGCATCGTTTCGTTGATCGCCGCCGAGACAGCGTCGGAACCGGTCGCCGCGATGGGCGCCGGAGGTGCCGGGAAAACCAAGTCGGTGAGTTTGCCCGCTGCGGCAATCAGGCGAGCGGGATCGACGGCTAGCGGTTCAGCCATCGCCGCATCCCTTCACTAGGTTTCCCACCGGGAAAATTTTACCGGACGTGCCGCAACCCCCTAGGCGCCAATTTGGCGTAGTAGGGCGCACGGCGCCCCGGAACGACCCCGCGCAGGCACCTGAGCCCTTCGACACAATGTTTGCCATACCGCTTCTCCGCCCGCCCATTAGGTGGCTTGCGAAATCGCGCTGTCGAGCAGCCCCGCCACATAGCGCCAGTACAGAAACTCTTCGACAGCCGGACGTTGCACCTCGGCGTCTGCCGCACCAAAGGCCTTGTGCAGAGCCAGATCCTGGCTGTGTGCGGCGTAGGCGTGAAATGCCCGCAGATGTGCGATCTCGCGTCCGGTGGCCGTACTGGTCATCGGCTTCATCAACTCGAACCACAACATGTGGCGCTCATCGTCCGGAGCATTGGCGTCGGCAGGGGCCGGCGCTAGCAGGTCCACCAGGTGCAAATCGTCGGTTTCGGCGAGCTGGGCAGCCGCCGCCGGGTCCACCACCTCGAGCCTCGGCCGGCCGACCATCCTGCCGGTGTCAGGGATGTCGTCGTCCTCCAACACGATCTTCGTCACGCCAGGATCGGAATTCGCCAACTGCTCCGCGGTGCCGATCACCGCGCGCAGCTTCAGATCGTGGTACGCGGCCCAGGTCTGCACGGCAATCACCGGGTAGGTGGCGCTGCGGGCCCGTTCGTCGACCGGGACGTTGCGGTCGGCGCTGGCCATGAACACTTTGGCGGGCAGTTGGACGCCTTCGGGGATGTAGGCCAACCCGTAGCTGTTGGCGACGACGATCTCGCCGTCGGTGGTGACTGCGGTAACCCAGAAGAACCCGTAGTCGTCGTCGCCACCGCTGTCCCGGGCGTTGAGTGCGGCCGCGATCCGTCGCGCCAGGCGCAGCGGGTCTTTCTTGGCGCCGCCGGCACCCGACGCCGCAGCCATTGCGTCCCGCGCCGCCCGTGCCGCCGAAACCGGGACCGACGGCAACGCCGTCACGTCGTCCGCGGAACCGGGCTTGTCCTTTTGGGGGTCTTGGGCGTCTTGGGCACCCCGGTCGGGAGCATTGTGCCGGGCCGGCGGTGCGGTGCGCGCCGACGCCGCCTTGGGCGAGACGCCGGCAGGTGCCCTACCAGCCGCACCCAACGGCGCCCTGCCACCCGCGGCACGGGTGCCGGCGCTGGGCGCAGCGGCCGCACCGGCATTCGGGCTCGCACCGGCCGAGGTCCCCCCGCCCAGTCCGGTCGAGGAGCCCCGCGCCGCTGCCGGGGGCATACCGGTGGCCGCTGCGGGTGTCATCGCCGGCGCCGCGTCGTCGCCACGGTGGGAGGGTGCGCCGGAGGGGCCGGCCGGTTGACCGGAGTGCGTTGGCACATCCACGGCCGCGGCCGGCTTCACGTGCGCGGGTTCGGTCCCCGGTGTACCTGGAACGGACGGCGTGCCGGGATCCCCGGGCCGGGACGGCAAGTCCGGCGACGGGCCGACGGGTCCCGGGCCGGGCGCGGGCGGAGCCGGGGTGGGAGCAGGGGTCGGGGTCGGGTTGACCGGAGCCGGCGCGGGGCCGGGCGCTGGCGTTGGGTTCACCGGGGTGACCGGCTTGGCCGGCTGGTCCGGGTTCGGCTTGACCGGCGTGACCGGCGTAACCGGACCGACCGGGCGGTCCGGCTGGCTCGGGTTGACCGGCGTCACCGGAGGCAACGGCGGGATCGGGGTGACGGGTGTGACCGGGCTGACCGGCGTCAGCGGCGGAACGGGAGTGATCGGGGTGACCGGGGTCGGGTTCACCGGATCGAATGGGGTCGGGGTCACCGGCGTCACCGGTGTGCCCGGACCGACGGGCTGGTAAGGGTTGGCCGGGGTCGGCTCGAACGGCGTCGGGGTCGGCCCCACCGGGATAGGTGCACTCGGAGTCGGAACGACCACCGTGGGCACCTCCGGAGTCGGCGGTGTCACCTGGTGCAGCAACTCCTCGAGCGCGTTGTGCGGCGGCTTCCAATCCCTCGACGCCCGAACCTGTTCCGCGGTCTCGGCGACCAAACTCGTGTTGGCCTCATGGGTTGCCCGAACCAGTGCCTCGATGGCGGCCTGGCGTGCTTCGGCTTCGAGTTCGGTGTCGTTCTCCAGGACGATGATTTCGCGCTGAGCAGCGTCGACATTGTTGCCTATTTCGGACTTGGCTTGGACGAGCAAATTGCCGATATGCCGGTGCCAGGTGATAACGGTCGCGAGATAGTCCTGCAGCGTACTCATTTCGGACAGATTCGTGCCGAGCGCGCCATTGGCTGCGTTGGCGGCGCCGCCCGACCAGACACCTCCGTCGAAAACCTCGACCTGTTGACGGCGGGTGGAATCCATGACGTCGGTGACTTTGCGCAGTACCTGATTGTATTGCTGCGCACGGTCGTAAAAGGTTTCCTCGTCGGCTTGCGGCCAGCCGCCGGGTTCAAGCATCTGACCGGCATATTCGCCCGTCGGTCTCGGAATGCCCATCGCTTACTCTCCTCGTCCGCCCGGCGCGCAGCCGCCACTCTCGGGCCGGCCCCGGCCAACCCGGGTCCGCTGAGTGTTATCGGACGTCATGGTTATCAAGCCTAACTGAGGTTATTGCCTGGTAGGTGCGGCAATTTCGCGATCTCGACGATGCCGCGGGCACCGCAAATGACGGCGTTGTACCGCCGAAAGTTCAATAGCAACAAAGTTTTTAGGCAAATCCCGGATTGGCCGCTTTGGTCATCGCTTCGAGCGCCGCGGTGAGTTGTTCGCCGGCGGCCGAGTTGTACTGGGTCGCCGACGCCTGTGCGTTCTGCAGGGCCTCGTTGACCCGCGCGCCCACGACTTCTGCACCCACTTCACGGATCAGGCCATCGTTGATGCGCACACCGGTCAACCACTGGTGTCCGTTGATCGTCACTTCGACAGTCTCGGATTCGTCTGTGCCACGGAAGTTTCCGTTGTTCATCTGGTTGAGCGTGCCTTCGAGGGCAGACTGGAATCGCGCCGCCAACGCCAGCGCCGCCGCGACATGCGGATCCAATTCCGAGTTGGTCACTTCGACTCCTTCATGTCTTGCCGGCGGCGCTGACCGATAACAGCTTCGGTCCACGCCCTGTCCTCGGTGTACAGCGCCTCGTCATCCTGTTGGGAGCCTTTGGATTTGGAGCCTCCGCCGCCCTGGCCGTGAGCGCCCATCGGCATGCCCATACCGCCGCCGGCCATCCCGCCAGCGCGCGCGGCGCCCGCAGCGCCCATCCCGGCGATGTCGCCGGCCCCCGCGGGTCGCATCGACTGACCGTCGAGGCCGGGACCGGCACCGGTCGCCGGAGCCAGCGGCATGGCCGGCATGCCACCTCCGCCACCGCCGCCACCGCCCAGCGACATCGGCTTGACGCCCAGACCATCCGGCAGGCTCGCGGCCGCATCGCGCCCGGCCGCGGTCAGCTCGGCACCGACGCCGGCCGGCATGCCACCACCGCCGGCTCCGCCGGTGGGCGGCATCATCATCGGGGGCTGCATGCCACTGCCGGATCCGCCGGCCATGCCCGCAACCTGCATCACCTGTGTGGGGATCAGCCCCGGAGTCTGCGGCGGTGGCGGCGGATCGATCTTGATCGCCTTGGGCGGCTTTTCCAGCTTGAACGCTTTGATCTGAGTCGAGGCCTTGGTGTTGTAATCGTTCATCACTTCCTCGGACCTCTTCTGGTAATCGGCGTACATCTTGATGGCGTCTTTATTGCCCTCCTGAGCCGACTCCCTGACCAGCGCGATCGCCGCCGACGACGGGTGCGCCTGTCTGGCCCGAACCTGCAGCTGCGCCAGATAATCTGCCTGCTGCGCCAAGGCGGTGGCATTCGCCGCCATGTAGTCGATCCAAATCCGTTGATCGTCCAGTGATTTCTCGCAGGCTTCGGCGGCGTCGCCTTCCCAATTCTTGAAAATACGGAAGCGCTTGATGTCGCCTTGCATCGCGAAGCTCAGCTTGTGCCAACCCTCGGCCATTCTGCTGAGAGATCCTCCCTGATCTCCGGCCTCGAGTTTTTTTGCCGTAGCTTCCATATCCGCATAACCGTCGTCGCCTGCCACGGCTACTTGCGGTGTGTCCTGAAGTCCGGCCGACTCGTCACCGCCCACGCCGCCGGCCGACTCGCCGGCCACCTCGCCGCCGTCGTTGTCCAGCGCGGCCGCACCCTCTTCGTCGACATCCCCGTAGGCCCTCGCCGCGTTACGCAGTGAAGTCGCCAAGCGCGTCCGTTCACGGGCGCCCACCTCGAGGAACATTTGCATGTTCTCGGCGTTCAGTTTGATCTGCTCGGTCGCGTTGATGGCGGTGGTGATCCCACTGGGCGCCACAGGCACATCGGTGGGCGGCGTCGCCATCGGCGCCTCGACCTCGGTGGCCCGCGAAAGAATCTCTTGCTGATCGACCTTCACGGATTGCGGCTGAGTCATATCGGATCGTCCTCCTTATGCTCTAACCATTATCGTCGCTGGAGTAGGCGGTTCCTGCAGCAAAATTCTTGGATAACGCTTACTTGGGTAACGCCAGCTGAAAGCGGCTTTCTTCGGGAGGCAAAATCCGGCGGATCGGCAATTCGCGGTGCCGGGGCGTGCCGATCAAGTTGTGCCGCAGGATGACTTTGTCGACACCGGCATGCGGACCCAGATAAGTCGTCGCGTTCGGCCACGCCACCTTGGCCGCCGGCCCCACCTGCGCGCCGATCAATCGGGCGAACTCTTCGAAGTGCGGCCCCACGGTCACGACGCCCCCCGCTGCCGCCGAACGCACCACGAACTGGGCGAACGTCTGAGCATCACCCAAATTGAGGCTGGCGTCGACATCGTCGAAAGGCATGTACACCCGACACCGGTTGACGGTCTCACCCACCAGCACACCGGCCGAGCCGATCGGGAGCTGGCAGTGCCGGTTGGCGACGAGGTTCTGTCCGGTCAGGGCGGGTCGCTGCCCACCGAACAGCCGCGAGAATCCGCGCGGCGTCTTGGGTTTGCCCGCAGTGGTCAGCAACACGGTGGTCTGCGGCGGCTGACCCGGCGCGATCCGGACCCGTGTGATGGTGTGGTCGGCACGCGCCGACCACCACATGTCGGGACCGCCCGGGGCAGTGTAGGCCGCGGTGTAGGAGTCGCGACCCTTGATCATCGACCACTTTTCGCGAACGAAGCCGATATCGGTGGCGTGGTCGTAGTCGTCGAAACTGCGCCCACACACCGCGTCGACACCGTGGCTGGCCAGGTTGTCGGCGATCCGCGTGGCCGAGGCAACCAGGTAGCGGGCCATGCCCGCCACACCTTCGTCGCGGCGCTGCGCCGACTTCCGGGTTCGTTCGGGATCGGCGCGCAGCATGATCCAGGTCCGACGGTTGGCCGGGGCCGGGTCGGCGCCGATCATCTGCTGGTACACATTCACCACATCCGGCACCGCGGTCTTGCCCACTCGGAAGCCCGCCGACACCACGTCGGCCTCCAGATCGGGGCAGTGCACCGAAAGCAGTTCCTGCAGTAGCCGCGTGTCCAGCACGTCGTCGGTGTGGGCTTGTCCGTCGACGATGACGGTCGGGGTGAACGGTCGCGGCTTGAGTTCGATGACGGCAATCAGGACGCTGCGCCGCCAGCGCACCGCCACGTGATCACCCGGCTTCACCGTGGCGCCGACTTCCGGCTCAGACGGAACGTCGGGTGGCTTGCGGTGCCGCCGCAGCCACGCGAATACCGTTGCCACCCAACCGGTTATCCGACGCCCGAAGAAGGTGACGAAGGCGATGATGGCACCGAGCAGCACGA
The DNA here is from genome assembly GCF_001673315.1 of Mycobacterium asiaticum. Classification (GTDB taxonomy): domain Bacteria; phylum Actinomycetota; class Actinomycetes; order Mycobacteriales; family Mycobacteriaceae; genus Mycobacterium; species Mycobacterium asiaticum_B. The sequence continues at coordinate 26,214 of NZ_LZLQ01000110.1, forward strand.
TCGCCAGGCCTGCCCACCAGTAGCGGGTGTGCAGGAACGCCAGGATGGCCGCCGGTGCCAGCACCGCCAGGATCAAGGTGTGTCCGGTGCTGAACTTCAACCGGATCGGACTGCTCATCGGCGCCTCAGCGCCCGCGCGCTCAGGGCGCCCAGCCCCAGCGCGATCAACAGTCCGCCGACCGCCAGGGCCACCGCCGTAATCGGCCGGCGATCCGGTGCGGGCGCCATGACCGGCGGCGGCATCCGTCGGACGGTGTAGGGAATGGTCGCCGGTCCAGGAGCGATGTCCCACGTCAAAGCCGCGACGGCGTTGACGACGCCTTCGCCGACGAGGTTGTCGGTGCCGCCGCCCGGGTGCCGCGCAGTGGACCGGATCCGGTTCATCACCTGCGCCGGGGTGAGGTCGGGGAACCGTTGGCGGACCAGGGCCGCAAGACCGGACACGTAGGCAGCGGCGAACGAGGTGCCGGCGATTGGAACCGGACCTTCCTTGCCCTGCAGTGCGTTCACCGGCTCACCGCGGTCACCGAGGCTTTCAATGTTCTCAGCGGGTGCCGCGACATTTACCCATGGGCCGTGCATGGAGAACGAGCTGGGCACACCGGTCTGGCCGATGCCGCCCACGGTGATCACCATGTCCCCGTACCACGCCGGGGTTGCGATGGTCTGCACCTTGTTCCAGCCACGGCGATCGGACGGGTTGGCCGCGTCGGGCAGCGGATTCTGCGCGCAGTCGCCGCCAGTGTTTCCGGCGGCGACGATGACCACCGCGTTCTTTGCATTGACTGCGTAGTCGATGGCCGCGCCCAGGCTCGCCTCGTCGATCGGCCTGGTCACCTTGTAACAGGCCGCCTCGCTGATGTTGATCACGCCGGCGCCGAGGTTGGCGGCGTGCACCACGGCCCGGGCCAGGCTCCGAATCGACCCGGCTGCCGGTGTGGCATTGGGGTCGTTCGGATTGGGCTGAGAGCCGACGGGTTCGAATGCTTCCGATGTCTGACGAAGCGACAGCAGGCGCGCGTCGGGCGCGACGCCGACATACCCGTCGGTGGGCGCGGGCCGGCCGCCGATGATGGCCGCGGTGAGGGTGCCGTGGGCGTCGCAGTCGGACAGCCCGTTGCCGGCTTGGTCCACGAAGTCGCCGCCCGGTTCGGCGGGCACACGCGGTGACGCGTCGACTCCGGTGTCGATGACGGCGACCGTCACTCCGGCGCCGGTGGCGAATTTGTGCGCTTCGGTGACCCCGATGTAGGAGTTGCTCCACGGCGGGTCATGAAAGCTCGAATCCGGTAGAACCGTGGGCGCAGAGCATTGGACCCGTTGCTCGGTGGGCTGGTCGGGGCCAGTGACATCCGGTGGAAGCGCTCCGGGATCGATGGGAGGCGGTGTGATTGCCAGTGCGGGCGGCGCGGTCAGCACGGCTACCGCCAGCATCATCAGCAAGATCCGGTGCACCCCGGAATCACTCCGTTCATTGAGTTAGTGCGGCGTGTCAACCCTGCGAGCAGTTTAGACGTAACAGGTGCGTAAACGGCGCCATTCGCGGAGTGTGTGCGGCGTGCTTTCGGGGGCACCGGTGTCCAGGCGATGCGGACCTGCGCGGGCATTTTCAACCCGCTTACAAACGCGACGCCCACGGTACCCACAGGATGCTCAGCGGGGGCAAAGCCCAATCAGCACAGAGCTTTCTGTCGGTTTTGCTGGGGCCCTCCTGCTGGCGGTGATCCGCTGCGCACGCTGCAGGCCATGGAGGTGATCGAAGAAGTCGAGAAGACACGCCGCGGTCTCTACGGCGGCGTGGTCGGTACCTCGACGCCGCTGAAACGCTGGCTACGTGGGTGAGAACTGAACTGTCCCAGGCGTTTTGATTCAGGATGGGTCGGTGTCGCCTGGGCTGGAATCACCAGCTGCCGATGCGGGAGGAAATATTCAGCCCTGGGGCACGTGCTTCTACGTCTCCTGCAATGCGAAGGCGGTTGCCTCGTCGAAGTTCAGCGAGTCACCCTCCATTGAGGCGCTTTCGAATTCGCTAGCCGATAGCTGCTGGCGTGCTTGACGTTCGCATTGCTCGTGGAACAGTCCCGCAAAAGCGATGGTGGTGGTACCCATACCGCAAGCGCGGCTGACCGCCGCCGACGCGGCCAACAAAACCACGGCACGTCGCGGATTGTGATTTGCGGCTGCAACCCACGCCAACCCTTCCAGGAACTGGGCACCGGTCCAGTACGCGTCGGTCAACCGGCACAACCGCAGGCCTTCGATGAGCACGCGCTCGGCGGTCTGCACGTCGCCCAGAGCCAGGCGGCTGATCCCGACAGCGCCCAGCACGTATGACCGGTTCACCGCTTCGTGAACCGGCTCTGCCAGTGCAAGCGCCTTCTCCGCCCAATCGAGGGCGCGTTGGGCGTCACCAGCAACGGAGAACCGCCACGACATCATCATCATGGCGAGGGTCTGGACCTGGAAGTCGTCAGTGATGGCCATCGCGTATTCGAAAAGGGTTTGCGCTTGCTCGATTTCCCCGCGCAGCAGGGCGCCGAACCCCTCGGCGCAATCAACGAAGCCCTCTGCCACGGGGTAAGGCATCACGGCGAGGAGTGCGCGGGCCTGCATACTGCACGTTGCCGCGGTCGACCACTCCGCCTGGAAATTCGCGACCATCGCAAGGGCGGCAAACGCGTCGATGCGCTGCGGAGTTGCGTCGGAGGGCGTGGCACTCAATGCCAGCTCCAACCATCGACGTTCTTCTTGGAGCATCCCGGTGGCTGCCCAGACGTGGCGCATGGCGGTCGCCATCTCCAGCACCTCCGACGGAGCATTCCCCACCGCGAATTGCAGAGCTTCTTGCAGATTGGTCATCTCTCGCCGGATTCGGTGGATCCAGCGGACTTGGTGCTTGCTGAAGAACTCGGCCTTTGCTTGGGCCAGCAGTTTTTGGTACCAGTCCAAGTGATTCTTTTGTAACCGCTGGTATTCCTCGGAGGTACTGATACGGGCTTGCCCGTACTCGCGCAGCGTGGCCAGCAATTTAAAGCGGACCACCCCGTCGACTTCCTGGCGGATGAGGATCGACTTGTCCACCAACGCGCATAGTTCATCCAGCAGATCTTCGGACGACATGTTGTGGGCGCAGATCTCTCGCGCGGCATCCAGTTCGAAGCTCCCGGCGAACACCGAAAGCCGGGCCCACAGTAGTTGTTCTTGCGGCGTGCACCGGTCATAGCTCCATCCGATGCACATACTCAACGTCTGCTGGCGGGCGGGTGCGCCGCGCCTGCCGCGGGTGAGCAGCTTCAAGCGGTCTGAGAGGCGATCGGCGATATGTTCGACCGCCATGACCCGCAATCGTGCCGCGGCGAGCTCGATCGCCAGGGGCAGGCCGTCGAGTTGGGCACAGATCTGTACGACCGCTGCGGCATTGTGCTGGGTGAGCGTGAAGCGCGGCGCGGCGGCGCGGGCACGCTCGACGAACAACGTCACCGCGTCATATCGGGCCAGCTTGCTGCGGTTGGGCACCGAGTCAGCTTCCGGGTAGGACAGTGGAGCCAGCGGCAGGACGGCTTCGCCGGCGATGCCCAAAACCTCGCGGCTGGTCGCCAGAATCCGCAGTCGTGGGCAACCCTCCAGGAGGTTTTCAATGAGCTGTGCCGCAGCGTCAATGACCTGTTCGCAGTTGTCGAACACCACCAGCGCCGCACGATCGGCGAAGTTCTCCACCATCACATCGACCAACGGTGTGGCCGCTCGGTTATGGATGCCCAGGGCGGCTGCGGCGACGCCGGGGAGCAGCGCCCCGTCGCTGAGGTCGCCGAATTCCACCAGCCATACGCCGTCGTCGAATAACGGCACCTGCTCGCGGGCGGCCTGCAGGGCAAGGGTGGTCTTGCCGACTCCGCCAGTTCCGGCGAGGGTCACCAGCCGCGACGTCGAAAGTAGGCCGCCTAGTTCACCAAGCTCGGCTTGGCGCCCAACGAAACCGGCCAACGGCGCGGGAAGATTGCCTCGGCTTCGACGCGCCGACGGCTGTGCTGCCGAGCGGGCACCAGTCCGGGCCGGCCGCGCGGTGCCGCGCAATGCCATCTCATCCGCGGGCAGCCCCAGATAAGTCTGCAGGTCTTGCAGCGCTTCACCGAATTCGGCCGCCGACGGCCGATTCTGCGGGTTCGTAGCAAGCGCCGTGTGGATGACCGCCGCCACGTCAGCGTCCGCGTCGATGTCCAAGTCGGTCAGCCTGGGTACCGGTTCGGTGGTGATGCGCATCAGTTGGGCGACAACGGATTCGCCGCTTCGACGGGCGTACGGGTCGCGGCCACTCAGCGCGCAATACAGGGTCGCGCCCAAACCGTAGACGTCGGAGGCCGGATCAGGGGGCTCGCCCTGGATCAACTCGGGGGCGGTGAATCCCGGTGAGCCGGTGAAGACGCCCGACTCGGTCTTGAAGGCACCCGACATATGTGCGATGCCGAAGTCCGTCAGGGCTGGTTCGCCGTAGTCGGTGACCATTACGTTGGCGGGTTTTACATCGCGGTGCACGATCTGCAACCGGTGCGCCGACTCCAATGCTCCGGCGATCTTGACGCCGACTCGCAGCGTGTCTTCTGCCGATAACCGGCCCAACCGGTCGATTTCGGTCTGCAGGCAATCGTGGCGGTAGAACGGCATGACCAAATACGGGTAACCGTCGTAGGTTTCGCCGACTTGGAGCACCGCGGCAATGTTGGGGTGGCCCGTCAATTTGGCCATCGCCCGTTGCTCGCGCTCAAACCGGGGACGGTTCTCGTCAAGGTCAATGGTCAAGATTTTCACCGCCACCAGGCGATCCAACTCGACCTGCGTACAGCGGTAGACCACACCGAAACCACCTCGGCCGATCTGTACCGCGTCCTCAAAACCGTCCGCGCTCAGTTGCTTGACAATCGGATTACCCATGTCACGCGTCACCACGTGAGCGTTCATGATCGGGAGTCATTCATCGTGGCGACACTCAACAACGCGCTATCCACAATTGCTGCCGCCGTCTGGGCCAAATAACACAAGCTGTGAATCGAATGCCGCAGTGCCTCCTCCGAGCTTTTGGCACCGTCCAGGAACCATCGAATGTTCGGCCTCCGCGTTGCAATGAGGATGATTGCGCGACAACCACTTCCAAATGCGTGACGCAATTGCAGCCTAGGTTACCGATCGCAACGGCTCAAGGGATTTCGAAGATCCCGTCGCCAATCCATACAAATTGCTTCTGACGCGCGACAGGCCCCTCAAACACCAAGCCGAGGGGTCGCGCTAGCCGGACCGGGCGAACACCGGCATCACAGCGCGTGAAACCCGTCCCGTCCGATCTCATTCATCCAGCATTTATTTTATGCGGCGCGCTACGCACCGCCCGCCGGGTAAAGAAGCCCATCGCCAACCGGTACAGCAGCGTTGACGGCGGAATGTAAAAGCCGAAATCAGTGTGCGGGTAGTAGTTGGCGGTGCACCCACTGTCATCGACTTCCAGCCAACCGGTATAAAGCCGCTCATGTTCGCTGGTGGGATGACAACTGAATTCGTGTGCGGTCAGCCCGGCACGTCGGCACCCCGGTGGAAGAATCGCAGCGGCGGCATCGAGTCGCACAGCGCTGCCGTCTCCGCCCGAAGTGCTAACGCTCACCGGCACGACCACAGGCAGCCCGTCATCTCCGACCCAACCGAGAAGCAAATTCTCCAGTTTGCCTGCCGCCTTGGCGACGCGGTCGCAATCGACGCGGGCCGCGGTCCCGCCGGCGGGCGGGCGCTGTGACGATGGCGGAGGACTGAGGGCTTCACCGATGATGGTCGGTTCGCCGCCGGCCCGTAGGTCTGGCCACACAATGATGCGCCGCACCGCTATGTCTACTGACAGGCGCGTGTAGTAGATCCTCAGCCAACGACGCCAGACGGCGTTGGGGAGGGGACCCTCCTTCTCCTTCCAGCGCTCGCCCAAAGTGGCCGGATAGTTCTCGATCGGCTCTCCGATGGTCGCGGTGCCCTGCACGAGGACGTACTGCCTGCTGCTTGCTGTGCTGAAATGCCGGGTGTGAAAGGCCAAGGCCACGTTCGGGTTCCGCCGAGTACGATCCAGCTTTTTGTTGGCGCTCGCCGAGCTGTTGACTCTTGCCGTTCCAGTGCTCCGGTCGTGTGGTCCGAAGTTGGTCATCGGAGTCACCACCACACCTCGCGCGGGGGTGACGGAGGCCATCGCCAACACTTGATCGCCGGCCAGCACTTCCTCGAGTTCTTCAGGCCACTGAACATTCATCCAGAATTCTCCTTCGTCGGGAAGTTCTGCATCGAAACTCTTGGCGCGGAACTTCTATCGACCATCCCGTCGAGAAGGACCCGGACGCGTTTCTCACTGTGCTTGCAAGTTCGAGGCGTGGCGGCGAAAGCCACGCAAACAGTAGCAGCCGGAACCGACCGTCGCTAGGTAGTCGGCTAAGAAGTATTCGTCCAGCGGATGCACGCTCTCCTAATAACCTTGAGAGCTGCGTTCGAACTCGCGGAGTTTTCTGGATCGGCTTCTCAGAGCTCCGCAGACAGTCGTTAGGCGCCCATTCCAGCGCTCCGACGGTCCCGATGCCCAGCCCCAGCGGTCACCCGTGGTATGCGGCACAACCCGGTGAACTGGGTTTATGCGCAATCATGTCTGAAAAACGGCGTCACCGGGCAGGGATGCGCCCCGGAAGTCGCGCAGACGCGGTGAGCCCGATCCGACTTAGAACCAGTGATCACCGCCCACCCAACCGGACCGTAGCGGCGTGTTTAACCAGCGCACGCCTAGTGCCGTGATTAGGGATTACCTGACTAGTGCATGCCATGCTGCGTCACGATGTCACGATTCATACTCAATACAAATACATCGCTGAACCATTTTGCAGTTGCTCGCAAGCCAAGGGCCTAAACTACTGCGCGAAGTAGCACATGATCGAGCGCGGCATTTGATGGCGGCCACGGGTTGGCCAGGACATGCGAGCTGAGGTAGGTCTCATTACAACTGAATCCACCAGAAAACCTGTCCCAGGAGATGGCGCTTCCCCGGTGAATAGCCGCTTGGACGCGGCGGGTGGGGGCGAAGTCCCCATCGGGCCCCTCGGCGAGCTTGACGATGGACAGAGTTTTTGGCGTGTCTCGACCTCGCCGCAGCGTTCAACGATTGATCTCGAAGGATTCCTGCCGGTAGTCGAGCGGATTGCTGGCACCGATGTCGGCCGTGCCGCGGCTTTGACGGTCCATCACGCTGCGGTGCAGTCCGTCCTGTTGTATGGGCGGGAAGCGTTGCGACAGCGGTATTTAGATGAACTGTTGTCGGGCAGTACGGTCGGAACCCTCGCCATCACCGAGTCTGATGTCTCGAGCTCTAATCCGCGGTTACTCGCGAGCACGGCGACCCGGGACGGGGACGACTGGGTGATCCATGCCGTGAAGTCATGTATCACCGGCGCCGAGTGGGCCGGACTGTTTGTGGTCCTAGTCCCGTTCAGCACAGACGAAGGCGCCGCGCTGACCACGGTGGTGGTACCGGCAGACAGTCCGGGTGTGAGAGTTCTTCAGCGCGAGGACACCCTCGGTCTCCAGTCGGTGCCGGTTTCGGCGATCCGCTTCGACGCCGTCCGGGTGGCGCCATGGCAGATTCTCGGTGAGATCGGTGACGGCCTGGATGTCGTCGGAACGGGTCTGCGCGTTGGGCGGATCTGTACCGGAGCGATCTCACTGGGCGTGATGAAGCGCTGCATGCAAATCATGTACCGCTTTGCCTCCCGGCGCGAGGTTGCCACCGGCCGCCTCCTCGCCGATCCCGAGGTAGTGCGAAGATTATCGCGCATCACGTCAGAGATCACGGCCGTCGACGCGTTGCTGAGCGATGTCGCGGCCGATCCCGATGCGCCGCAAGATATTTCGTTGGCGCTGAAGGTCGCGTCCTCGGAATTTGCGTTCCGGGCCGCGGACGACGCCGTGCAAATGCTGGGCTGGCGTGGCTACGTCGAAGGCAACCAGGTCTCTTCATTGATGCGCGACGCGCGCTTCTTGCGTATCGGAGAGGGTCCCTCCGAGGCGCTGCTGACCGAGCTGGGCGCAAGACTCGCAGCCCGTTCCGACACCGTTTATACGTGGATTGCCGAACGCACTCCGGACGAGGACTTGGCCAGCAGACTACGGGCCTCAGCGCAGGAGCTGGTTCAGGATAATTCGGTCAACGCCTTCTACAATCTCGGCTGGTTCTGCATCTGGGCGATCTTCGAGGCGGCCGTCGGGCCGGGGTCTGCGGCGATGACATTCATCGAAAGCGCCTGGCACAGCGAAAGGGTTCGTGCGGCAACCTCTTTGAGGTTGGAAGAAGGTTTCGATCAGGTACTTCCCACCTATGCCGAAACGGTCGGAACGCTGGACGAGATGCTGGCCGAGAGAGGCACGGCCCCCGACGCGATCCTGCGGCCGCGCAATCGACCGAACGGCCCCGGCCTGCCGATCATCGGGCCGGAGCGCCCGGGATATCGCCAGACAGTTCATGGTCTCGTCTTTTCGCAGATCGAGCGTGCACCTGATGCCGTGGCGCTCGAATGTGAAGGGCCAGTGCGAATTACCTACGCCGAGCTCGGCAACCATGCCGACGCCCTCGCCGGTCGCCTAGCCGAGCTCGGCGTCTTGGGCGGTGACGTTGTCGGTGTCTTCCTGAGCAACACCGTTCACGTCGCCATCGCCTCCCTTGCCGTCCAGCAGGCCGGCGCCGTATTACTCATTCTGAACCCGGCCCACCCGCTCAGTCGGGTGACCGGGATGCTGGCCGACTCGGGTGCCCGGTGCGTGATCGTGGACAACGACACTCGCGGCATCCTCCCCCCAGATGCCCCGGAGTTGATCCAAGTGGACGGCATCGGCGAGGTGGCCCTTTACTCCGCGAACACAGATCCCGATGCCCCGTCGTACCTCAACTTCACGTCCGGCTCCACGGGCCGACCCAAAGGGGTGCTGAATTCGCACTGCTCGTTCGCGAACGAGCTCTTGTGGCGACGCGACGAGTTTGGCCTCGGCGCCGATGACGCGATCCTGCAGAGCGCCTCGCCGGGTTTCGACATCTTCATGTGGGAAATATTCGGGCCGCTCGTCTCGGGCGCCCGCCTGGTTTTCATGAGCCCAGCTCAACGGGAGTGGAACCCGCTGACGATCGTCGAGCACGTGCAACAGTTCGGCATCACGGTGCTGCAGATCGTGCCATCACAACTCGACGTGCTGCTCGACGAGCCCGGATTCAACCAGTGCGGAAGCCTCCGGTACGTGTTCTGCGGTGGCGAGCCGCTATCTCTCGCTTTGGCACGGCGATTCGCCGAAGTGCTGCCGAATACCGAACTGGTGAACCTCTACGGGCCGACAGAGGCGGCGATCGATGCCCTCTATTGGCGCGTCAACCTCGACGACGAAGCGTCCTGGGCTCCGATTGGTCGTCCCATCGCGAATGCCCGGTTATACATTGTCGACGCCGAGGGTGACCTTGCGGTCGAGGGTGAACCGGGCGAGCTGTGGATCGGAGGCGCTGGAGTTGCACTGGGTTACATGGGCGTTCCCGCGCTCACCGCCCAGAAATTCCGTCGAGATGTTCGCACACCGGGTCCAGGTAGCCGGATCTATCGCACCGGTGACCGGGTACGTCAGCGTCCCGATGGGACCGTGGAGTTCCTGGGGCGGATGGACCGGCAATTGAAGGTCAACGGTGTTCGAATCGAACCCGGTGAGATTGAACGTGTCCTGTGTGGGCACCCCGGCGTGCAGCAGGCAGTAGTCGACGTTCGAGACCGCGCGCCCGGTGAGAAGGCGCTCGTCGCCTACCTCGTCGGCGGTATGGACCACGAGACACTCGACTCTGCGTCCGCTCTCGAATACGCCCGTGACAAACTGCCTACCAGCATGGTGCCTGCGGCGATCATCGTGCTCGATTCCCTTCCGCGCACCCCGGCGGGAAAGGTGGATCTTGCTGCGCTGCCGAATATTTCGTTCGATGACATCGGAGCTGGCGCCGGTGTTCTCCCTCCGCGGCTGCTAGTCATCGCCGGAATTTGGGAAGAGATTCTCGGTATACCGATCACCAACCCCGACGCAGATTTCTTCAGCATCGGTGGGCACTCGCTGGCGGCCCTGCGCGTCATCATGCGTCTCCGGGAGCGCACCGGGGTGACGCTGCAGATGCGGGAGTTCGTGGAGGCGTCCACCTTGAACTTGGTTGACGCCTTGGTCGAGGAGAGGCGCGGCCAACGCTCGGCGACCGACGATGTTGCCCTGGCCGGACCCACACCGGTAGACCGCAGCAAACCGTTGCCGTTGTCGCCGGTACAGGCGAATCTTTGGTATTTGCAGCAGCTCGTGCCGACTATGGCGGCGTACAACATTCCGGAGGCGGTCCGAATCCGCGGTCCCGTCGACATTGAACGGCTCGAGGCCGCGTTTAGCGAAGTCGTGGCGCGGCACGAAGCACTGCGGACCATTTTCCCGTCCCGCCAGGGTGAGCCGGTTCAAAGTATTCTGCCCCCGAGGCCGATTCAGGTAGAGCGCGCCGACCTCGGCGATACGCCCCCCGACCGACGTGAGGCGGCCGCCTTAGAGCTGCTTGCGAAGATGTCCGCTCGGCCGTTCGACCTCTTCCGTGAACTGCCCATCCGTGTTCTTCGAGTGAGCCTTGCTGCTGACGACCACTACGTCGCATGGTGCTTGCACCACATCGCGGCGGATGGATGGTCGGCCGCCGGTCTGCTGCCGGTAGAGGTCAGCAACGCCTATGCCGCTCTCGGCGCCGGAGAGTCCCTGCCGCCGTTGGATGTTCAGCCCGTCGATTACGTCGATTGGACAGTCCGTCTGCTGGATGCAGACCGCCGTGCTCAACTGGAAGACTTCTGGCGCGACCACCTGCATGATTCGCCCGCGGAAATCGAACTCCCCCGGGACCTTCCACGGCCCGTCCTCGGCCGGTTCCGCGGCGCGCGGGTGCGGATCTCGCTTTCCGAAGCCGACCGGCAGGCCATACGGACCCTGGCCCGTCAACAGAGCGCGACCACCTACAGTGTGCTGGTCGCGGCATTCATGACATGGATCGCCGGCTATGGCAGGCAGCGTGACATGGTGGTCGGGGGTGTGACCGCCGGCCGCAGCCACCCGAGCGTCGAGGGCAGCATCGGCAACTTCGCCAATATGGTCGCGTTGCGTTGCCGGCTCGGCGATGATCCCGCTTTTGCGGACCTGGTGGTGCGCACCCGCAACGAGATTCGCGAGGTGGTGGACCACGCCGCTTTGTCATTTCCCGAAGTAGTCAACGTGGTGCGACCCGAACGTGTCGGTACCCGGAACCCAATTTTCCAAGCTGCTGTGACGCTGTATGACGGTGACGTCATTCCGCTGCAGATCGAAGAGTCGCACGTGCAGCCCGTCACCATCGACTCTGGATCTGCCAAGTTCGACCTGCTGGCGTCGTTTGTCGACGACGGCGCCAGCCTGAGCGGCTTTCTTGAATACGATTCCGATTTGTTCACCGCGCGCACCGCGCAACGCCTTGGAACCGAATTCACCTCCGCCATCAGAGTTTTGGCTCAAGACCCGGCCTGCACCGTGGAGGAGTATGCCGAGCGCGTCCGTTCGGCGGCGGCCCGGCATGCTGAACCGGCGCCCTTGACCAGGGCTCAGCGCCGGATCTGGTTGCTCGACCGAATGAGCGGCGGAGGCAAAGAACTTTGCTCGCAACGATATTTCGAACTGCGCGGCAACGTCGACGTCAACCGGCTGCGGGCCGCGCTGGACCTTCTGGTCCAACATCATCCAGGGCTTGCCACGATCTTTCCCGAGAAAGAGCGCGGCGTCGTGCAGGTCGTCGGTCGCCCCACACGGGTGCAGATGCACGACCTACGCGACCGTGACGGCGTAATCCGTGAAGAGCTGTGGCGTCGCGTGATTGACGCCGATGCGGGCCAGCCGATCAACATCGCGGTCGATCCACCGTTTCGCGCGCTGATCATCCTGGTCGAGGATGACCGGGTCATCCTGGGGATGAACTACCACCACATCGTCGCCGACTTTTGGTCCGAGGCAACGATGTTCGCAGAGCTATCCGCGCTCTATGCCGATCCACGTCAGCCACGCCGAGACAGCACCAAGATAACGATGGGCGAACTGGCCAGCGCCCAAGTCGCCCGGGCATCGGATCCGGTCGCGAAGGCGAGCTTGGATTATTGGGACCAGACCTTTCGCGGTATCCCGGCCCGGCTCGAGTTGCCCACCGACCGGCCCCCGCTGATCAGGCCGTCCCTGCAGGGCGCCAGAGTCACTACGCGGTTAGCAGATCATGTCCGAGCACAACTCGACGATTTTGCCACCAGGACAGACATAGACCGCTCCACGATCATCCTGGCAATGTGGCAATATCTGCTGCGCCGTTACACCAACCAAGAAACGGTGGTTGTCGGCGTGCCGGTGCCGAATCGGCCGACCGAAATGCCGGTGCCGCCTATCGGGTACTTCTCTGACCTCGTACCGATTCGGGCCGACCTCGCGTCCGGACTAACCCTTCAAGCGCACGCCACTCGCACGGCGGAGCGTTTGTCCGAGGCTTACACCCACACCGACATGTCATTCGATGACCTGGTCGAGCGATTCGGCTCACGCATGCCCAAGGGAGCCCAGCTGATCGAGGTTTCGTTCGTACCGGAAATTCCCGGCGCATGGGGTCCGAACCTGAACGGCTTGCAGGTCAGCCCCGTACCGCATGATCCGGGGCGAGCTCTGTTCAAGCTGGGTCTGAGTCTGGAATCAGACACGTGTGACGTTGGAGGCGAGTTGCAGCTCGTCTTCGACTTCAGCACGGCGTTGTGGGATGCGGAAACCATCGAGCGGATGGGCGCTCACCTGGTGACCTTGTTGGCAGCAGGATTGTCCGAACCGGATGTTCCGTTGGAGCGATTCGCAATGTTGACCGACGCCGAGGCTGCGGAATTGCGGAATGTCGATGCGCGCCAAGCTTATCCACCCGAGCACCCCACACTGCATCGTGCGTTTGCGGCGCAGCTGAAGATGCGCCCCGGCGCGGAGGCCGTGAAGTTTGCCGGGCCCGAACCGGTGAGCCTTACGTTCGCTGAGCTAGACCGCGAGGCGACGGCCTTAGCGGGGTTACTGATGACCAAGGGCGTCGTGCGCGGCGACAAAGTAGCCCTGCTTTTGGAACGCACGGAACGCATACCTATCGCGGTCCTGGCCATTTTGAAGACCGGCTCCGCCTACGTACCAATCGACCCGAGTTGGCCGGCCTCCCGAGTCCAACTCGTCTTGGACGACTGCCGCCCTACGGTGATTGTCACTGAATCTGCCCTGCGACATGTGGTGGCAGAGTGCGAGGCGCCGACTATCGAGATTGATGTGATCAGCGCGGTCAATTCTGCCCTCGACCCCGTACCGGACCTCCCGGACACCGACGTCGATGCCGAAGACACCGCCTACGTGATCTACACATCGGGTTCGACGGGTCGCCCCAAAGGCGTTGCAGTGACCCACCAGAACGTGATGCGGTTGTTCACCGCGACTGACCAGCTCTTCGAGTTCACCAGCGACGATCGGTGGACGATGTTCCACTCGATAGCGTTCGATTTCTCAGTGTGGGAACTGTGGGGAGCGCTGCTGCACGGTGGGTGCGTCGTGGTCGTGCCATACCTGGTGAGCCGCAACCCTGCCGCCTTCCGCGAATTGCTTTCCGCTGAGCGGATAACCGTGCTCAACCAAACGCCATCGGCGTTCCGGTTGGTGCGTGACGCCGACGCGGACGATCCGAGCACCCTGTTCCTCCGCTATGTCATCTTCGGCGGGGAGATGTTGACTTTCGCCGATCTGATCCCCTGGATCAAAGCGCACGGTGATTCGAATCCCGAGCTGATCAACATGTACGGCATCACCGAGACAACAGTGCACGTCACGTTCCGTCGGCTGACGCGGGGGGACATCCTCGGTGCGCACAGCTCCATCATCGGTCGCCCCATACCGGACCTGGAGTGCCTACTCATCGATCCCGAAGGCAACCTGGTGCCCTACGGTGTGCCGGGCGAAATCTGTGTCGGCGGTCCGGGTTTGGCGAAGGGCTACCTGGGGATGCCCGAACTGACCTCACAGCGATTCATTGCGCACCCGTTCCGTTCAGGAGAGCGCCTGTACCGGTCTGGTGACAGCGGTCGACGGTTACTCGATGGCGAGATCGAGTACTTGGGCCGTCTCGACCATCAGGTCCAGCTTCGCGGTTTCCGTATCGAACTCGGCGAGGTCGAGACGGCGGTGCTCGGCCTGGATGACGTAATGGCGTGTTACGCGATGGTGCGCACCGAGGGCGGGGAGCCACACCTGGTTGTGTATGTCGTCACCCGCGGCGGCGAGCAATTGCCGCTTGCGGAGACGCGCCGTGCACTAGCAGCCCGCATCCCCGATTACATGCTGCCGTCGGGGATTGTCACCCTGGAGTCGTTGCCCCTGACCGTCAACGGCAAGATCAATCGTGCAGCCTTGCCGGCTTATTGGACGCCTCCTGCGCCACCCGAGGTAGCTGCAGCAGCTCCCAAGGATGTCGGCCGAGACGCCCCGATGCGAATCGATGTGAATGACACGATCCGCATCGACCGCAACGCCACGATTAGGCTCGTCCGCAAATCGACCGCGGACATCGGTCCGGTAGTCGACCAGATCTGCAGCGTTTTCGCCGACGTTCTGCAACTGGCCTCGGTCGCTGCGGAGGACAATTTCTTCGACATCGGTGGCGATTCCATGCGAGCGGTGCAGCTCTCAGCCAAGGCCAAGGCGCTCGGCCTGCAGGTGTCCGTACAAGACCTCTTCCGGCTGCAGACCCCCGCCGAACTTGCGGCGGGACTGGTGCCGACTGAAACGCCTCGCGAAACACTCAAGGTCGCACGAGCCACGCGACAACTGCTGATCCCGGAGGGCTCCGAGGGCGCTTTTCCGTCGGATGTGAAGGATGCCTACCCGCTCTCGGCCCTGCAGGCCGGCATGCTCTTCCACAGCCGAGTCGACGGACCCAGCGTCTACCACGATGTAGTCAACTACCTCGTGCAGGCTCCGTGGGACGAAAACGCGTTTCGGTCGGCCCTGTCCGACGTCACCAGAAGACACCAAATCCTGTGCACGACATTCGACTTATCCGCCTATTCGGTGCCCCTGCAGCTAGTGCACGAGCCTGGGTCAATCCCGCTGAAGGTCATCGATGTGTCCGATCGGCCTGAAACCGAACAAGATAACGCGTTGACGGAATGGATGGAGCTCGAAGCACGCCGCCCGATCGAATGGCGGACCCGGACGCCGCTTGATGTGGTGATCCACTTGCGCGGTGATGACCGGTTCGACCTCAGTCTGAGCTTCCACCACGCTCTGCTTGACGGTTGGAGCGTGATGGAATTGCAGCGGGATTTGCTGACAACCTACGACGCATTCCGCTCAACCGGACATCCTCCGGCCCGTGAACCCCTGCAGGCACGCTTCCGCGATTTCATCATGCTCGAGCAGGAAGCGATCGGCAGTCCGTCGCGGTCCTTCTGGCAGCAGCAGTTAAACCACGTGGTGCCAAGTCTTTTTCCGGCCACTCCGTCCGGACCCAGGCGCCTTCGCGTCACTTTCCGCCAACTCCAGAACTCGATCGAGCCGCGCTTGCGTGGGCTCGCGAGGCGGCAGCGAGTATCGATCAAGAGCACGCTGCTGGCCGCCCATATCGTGGTCATGGGTCGACTGGCCGCCAGCGACGATGTCGTCACCGGACTTGTCGTCAATGGCCGCCCCGAGACAGAAGACGCCGCAAGCATTTTGGGCATGTTCCTGAATACGGTTCCGCTACGGGTCAAGCTGAACGCGCCCAATTACCGCGAGCTTGTCGGTGCCATGTTCGCCGCCGAGCATCAGGGACTGCCGCACCGCCGCGTGCCATTGCGTACGATTCAGCGCGACATCGGCGTCGGAAAGCTGTTCGAAACGGCATTCAATTACGTCGAGCTGGATGCCGGCGGGCCTGATGACCCAACACTCGAGAAGTCGTCGGTGTTGCGGCGCAACATCATTGAGCACACGAACCTGCCGCTGGTAACGGTGTTCAGTAGGGAAGCGGGTGCGCTCGGGGTAGGCATTGAGTTCGATCCGCGGATGATCTCCGAGGAAAAAGTCGACTTGATCGTCGACGCGTACGAGGAGGCCATCGGCGCTATCGCCGAAGGAGGGTTGGCGCCGTTGCCCGACTTCGCGGCTGAGACCCAGCTGCAATGCCTCTACGCCGCTCGGCGCGCGGCCCCCGCAAAGGACGGCGACGCACTCGCCGCGGCCCGCGCCCATCTCGGACGAATTTGGGAAAACGTCCTGGGTCGTCCGGTCGGTCCCAACGACAGCCTGCTGGACAGCGGTGGGGATTCCATACAGGCCATGGTCGTCAGTGAGCGGATAGCGATGGCATTCGGCTGCCATCCGCCGCTCGAAGAGCTCCTCCACGGGGCGACGGTGGAGCGGCTCGCGTACTGGCTGGCCGCGCCGCAGTCTGTCAAGGCGGCTCTGCGGCACGAAGAGTCCACCGCTTGAGAGCGGACCCGCCGCCGCTTCGGCTCTTTTGTCTCCCCTTCGCGGCCGGGAGTGCGTCGGTATACGCCGAGTGGTGTCAGTGGTTGCCCCCGTACGTCAAGGTGGTGCCGGTCGACTACCCCGGGCATGGCCGTCGCTTCGGACAGACGCCATTACCCGCTATTGATCAGATCGCCTGGGTTCTTGCCCGGGAGATCGTCGCCGACCTCGATGGACCGTTCGCCTTATTCGGCCACAGCATGGGCGCGCTGGTGGCTTTCGAACTGACACGCGAGCTGCGGCGGCGGCGCGCTCAGCTCCCAATGAAGATCTACGCCTCGGCGAGCCGGCCCCCCGTGAGCTTGCAATTCGGAGCCCGCGGTTCGCATCTGTCGGTGCTGCCCGACCATGAGCTGCGTGGGCGCTTAACCGACCTCGGCGGAACCCCCAAGGAGTTGCTGGACAACGCAGAACTCATGGAACTCCTGCTGCCGATCGTGCGCGCGGACCTGGCCGCCTGCGAGAACTACGTCTACCGTCAGGAACCGCCGTTACCCTGCCCCATCACAGCGCTGGGCGGCGCGGACGACCGCACTTTTGACCAGGCTGAACTTCCTCGCTGGCGGGAAGTGACCGCCGGGTCGTTCGAAGCCGTGACCATGCCCGGCGATCATTTCTTCATCCGCAGCCATTGCGATCAACTGACGAAGTGGCTTGGCACGGATATCCGAAAGATGATTGAAAATCACTTTTGATAGTCAGCGCAAAACCGTGCGGAACGCTACGAAAGTTGTTTCAGCACGTGGATCGGCCCGCGACCCAACTATGCGCAGACCCGATCGGGTCGACGCTCGACCCCAGACACCCCGATGCGATCCAGCGAAACCTCCTGCTGCGGTGGCCAAACCTGCATACATCAGTCTGTCCGCGTCGCGGACCGACACCTTCACCGCACGGACTCGCGGGGACGCAAAGCGGCGCATAGAGGCGGCCGCGCCGCTTGACAGAGTTGTCTACATATCAGCTGGTGGCCGGGGTTCGAACGGCGTGTACCACCACCAGTCGGCGCGTTCGCCGAGGGGTCCGGGGCGGGCGGTACCGTCGTCGTCATGCCGGTGCCCGGCAGGTGACGCCTGGCTGTGCGGGTTGCGGATTTTCGC
>NZ_LZLQ01000111.1 GCF_001673315.1 Mycobacterium asiaticum
GCTTAGCCGCTATTTACTACGCAATCCTGCTGGCAGTGGTCGGCCGACTGGACGACGCGGCGGTTCGGGTCGCTGACGGCATCGCGCAGGCCCGCCGGCAGGGCAACGCGATGGTCCTCAATTTGTGGACCGCCATCAGCGGGGTCATTCACCTCGCGGCGGGCCGGTTGTCAGCGACCCGAACCGCCGCGTCGTCCAGTCGGCCGACCACTGCCAGCAGGATTGCGTAGTAAATAGCGGCTAAGCCATGAGCCAAAGCCGCATCACTCGTGTAACCAAGCGAACAAAGCCTTTCCAGGCGCTCGAGGGCGCGCACCCGGTACCCCTCGCCGACATCGAGCAGGCTGAGAGTGAGCTCGGAAATGATCGTGGCCTCGAGATCACCGGTGGCTGCCGCGGCTTCGGCAGCCTCGACGGGGGCCATCTGCTGTTGCCCGCTCCTGTCCTGCAGCACGATGTTGTAGGCCAGCCACGCCAGATGCCTCGCCCGGGTGACCTCACTGATGTCGCTCAACTCAAGCGCCCGCCGGTTTTCCTCAGCTCGCCGCTGGGTGCTGTGCCTGGTGTGCGCGGGCAGCCGCAGACGGATCTCGGCTTCTACTTCAGGCGAGGCTGCCCGCGAGAGCGCCAGGACAGCCAATTCTTCGGCCTCGCCGTAGCGGCTGGCCCGATTGAGCCACTCCACTGTTTCCGCGACCAGGGATCCGTACTCAGCGTCGTCGGCGGCCAAAAGCTCCAACGCGCGCTTGCTCAAGTCGGCGGCTCCGCTCGCATCGCCGTGGCCAACCGATTGGGCGGCTCGGCGTAGCGCGTCGATCGCTTCCCGGTCGCCCGGTTCGGCGCTGCGTGCCAGTTGGGTGGCTACCTCGGCCGGGTCGGCGCCGATACTGAGCATCACCGAAGCCGACTGGCGCTCCATCGCCCGCCGCAGCGACTGCGGCAAGCATTGCCGGGTGGCTTCGCGCAGCAAGTCGTGCCGAAACCGCAACTGTTCGCCGTCCTCGACGAACAGGTCCGCGCGCACCGCCTCCTCGAGCGCCGACAGCAACGACGTCGGCGGCCGGTCCAGCATCGCGGCCAGCAAACCCGCCGAGAACCGGTCCGGCAGCACGCCGGCCACCCTCACCACCTCCGACGCACTCTCGGAGAGCAGGTCGAGTCGCTGGTGCATACCGACGCCCAGACGCCGCGGCAGCTCCTCTCCGGTGGCCACCGCCCGCCCGCCGCTGACATCCAGTCGGTCCTCTTCGCCCAGCCCCCGGACAAGTTCGCTGACCAGAAACGGATTGCCGTGGGCTTTGGCGGCCAGATTCAGCAGAGACGTATCTGCCCTCGCCCGCACGGTGTCTTGGACCATGTCGGCGACCGCACCCGGCGTCAGGGCTCCCAACCGCAAGAACGTGGCATTGGCTCGGTGCAGCACCGACAACGTTTCCTGCACCGCCGGCCCGCCGGCCCCGGTGCGGGCCGTCAGGATCCACAACACCGCAGCATCACGTCGCGCGGTGGTGAGCGACCGCAGCGCCAACAGCGTGCCGTTGTCGGCCCAGTGAATGTCCTCCAGCACAATCGCCAGCGGGGCTTGTGCGGCCGCGGCACCGATCGCGTCGGCCAGATCGTGCACCACCCAGTAGCGCAGGTCGGCCGAGCCGCCCAGTTGGCGCAACGCCTCGGCGTCTCCCACCGGCGGGTCGGCGTTCAGTGTCGCCATGAACAGCGAGAAAAACGGCACCGTCCGCTGGTACTCGAAAGCCTCGCCGAATAACGCGCGGACCCCGGACTCTTCGGCCAGCGCTACGACCTCGGTGAGCAACCGGCTCTTACCGATGCCGGGCGGGCCCTCGATGACCAGTACGCCCCCGCGCCCCTCGACGACTCCGGAAAGCAGTGCCCCTACGGTTTTCAGCTCGTCTGTGCGCCCACGAATTGGCGATGTGACCCAGCGCTGCCCGTCGACGTCAGAAAGGCCGGGTGAAGGCCCCATCGAGTGTCCTGCCTACCACTATTTAGCGGACTTCCATTGCGGTGCACGTCATTGTAGGCCGGGCACGTCACCTTCGGTTTGCTACCGATCAATCCGAGTGGGGCACAACCTGGGTCAATTGAGCTCGGGAAGTGATGCCGAGCTTGGCGAAGGCATTGTGTACGTGGGTCTTGACGGTGTGCGGGGAGAGGTGCAGCTGCTGGGCGACAGCGCGGTTGGTCGCGCCGTCGGCGATCAGCTGGATGACCTTGAGTTCGGAGTCGGTGAGGCTGTCCCAGCCGGTTCGCGCTCGCGGGTGGGTGACGATGCGGCGTTCCGCACCTAGTAGGCGCAGCGCGCGGCCGACCCGGCGGGCATCACTAATCGCTTCACACTCAATGTAGGTGTCGAAAGCTGCGTTCAACTGGTCGAGCGCTTCGGCGTTGCGCTGTGCGCGACTGAGCTCGCCACCGGCGTCCTCGGCAGCGCCTGCGTAGAGAAGTGGCCGCTCCGAGGAACGAAGTAACTCGGCAGCGGCCACCAATGCCTGGGCGTCACGCTCGATGATCCCGCGAGTGTGTTGCGCGACCGTGGCGAACAACGGAACTGCCGGCCGCTCGCGTTCGAGTATGTCGACGGCATCCAATAGACGCGCTCGAAGGCCGGCGTCGCCCGCGGCCGAGGCTACCCGCGCGGTCAAAGTCAACTGATCCAACACGGTCGGCAGGAACGGTGTCACGAGCAGGGCGATGTCGCCGCTGAGCCAGCGCAGCGCTTCGTGAACATCGTCGCGCTGCCACGCGGCCAGCCCCAGCGCGCATGCCGCCCCGCGACGCACCGCGGGGGAACCGGTGACGTACGCGTCGCGCGCTTCACTCATCGCCTCTGCCAACAACGTCCGGTCGTCGGTGCGCGCCGCCACATCGGCCAGGGTGAACATGCGCATTGCGCTGACGAAGGTCGACCCCGTTCGCCCGGGTGTGGGCAAAGGCTCGGTGCTGGCGCGGGCAGCCGATAACCGGCCCGCGGCCAGGTGCACCACCCCCGCCGTCAGACCCCAGATGTGAAGCGCCATGCCGTCGCGTTCCCGCTGGGATTTCTCCGTGTACTTCCCGACCACTGTCGCGGCGTCTGCCAACCGTCCCGCCACGGCAAGCAGATTGGCCAGATGGCATGCGGCGAGGTTATGAGCGGTCATGTCACCCGCGGGGGCCAACGCTTGCAGTTCCTCAACGCGGTGCAACCCGCGCCCCGGATATCCGTCCGCGCAGTCCAGACAGGAAAGTGCCACTCCGGACAGAATGATCGACTCGAGATCGCCGGTCGCTGCGGCGGTGGCCGCCGCCTCGTCGGCTGCCGCGCTGTCCTGTCCGTGCAGGCCGTACATCGCCAGGTTGTACGCCAACCACGCCTGGTGCCGTGCCCGGGTGACGTCGCTGAGGTGGGGCAACTGAAGTGCGCGGCGGTTGTCTTCGATGTGTTGGGTCGTCGTGTCGGTGATCGGCGTCCGGAGCCGTAGCAGAATCTCGGCTTCCTCTTCGGGTGCCAACGCGGCAGCCAGCGTGCTGCCGGCCAACCTTTCCGCCTGCTCATAGCGGGTGGCCCGGTTGAGCAACACGATGGTTTCCGTCACGAGTTGCCCACGGCCGGGGTCATGGGGAGGCTGGAGCTCCAACGCACGCATGCTCAAATCCGACGCAGCCGCGGGATCGCTACTGGCCACCGAGCGCGCGGCTTCGCGCAGTGCGGCGATCGCGGCTTGATCACCCACCTCCGCGCTGCGGGAAAGCTGGGTAGCGACCTCCTCGGGCGCCGCCCCCATGTCCAGCATCACGCTCGCCGATTGCCGTTCCATTGCCCGGCGCAGCGACTGGGGCAAAGATTGCCGCGTCGCTTCGCGCAGCAGGTCATGACGAAACCTCATCTGATCGCCGTCTTCGATGAGCAGGTCGGCGCGGACTGACTCGTCCACCGCAGATAACAAGGTGGCCGGACGGCGCTCCAGCATCGCGGCGAGCAGGCGGGCCGAAAATCGGTCCGGCAGCACCGCCGCCACCCGCACGACTTGGCTGGCCGCGGGGGAGAGCTGGCCAAGTCGCTGCTGCATGGTGTCACTGAGCCGTCGCGGCAACGTGTCTCCGGTAGCGCCCGCGCGGCCGCCCCGCACGTCGAGCCGACCCTCTTCGTCGAGTCCCCTCAGGAGTTCTGTTAGCAGGAACGGGTTGCCGTGCGCCTTGTCGGCGAGGCTTAGCAGCGACGCATCCGCGTTGGCTCGCACCGCGTCTTGCACGAGGTCGGCGACCGCCTTCGGTTTCATGGCCGTCAGCCGCAGAAACTCGGCACCCTCGCGTTCCAAGGCGCTCAGCGTCTCGCGAACCCCCGGACCCCCGGCGCCCGTTCGTGCGGTGAGCACCCACAGCACCGGGGCATCCGGCCGCGTCGCGGCCAGCGACCGTAACGCCAGCAGGGTGGCGTTGTCGGCCCAATGGATGTCCTCGAGGAGGATCGCCAACGGTGTTCGCGACGCGGCCGCATGAATCGCTGCTTGCAGATCGCGCACCACCCAGTAGCTGAGATCCGCCTCCGCGCCCAACCGGCGCAGTGCCTCTGCATCACCGACAGGGGGATCCGCGCGCAGGGTTGCCATGAAGAGCGAGAAAAACGGCACCGTCTGCTGGTACTCGAACGCCTCGCCGAACAGTGCCCGAACGCCGGCCTTGTCGGCGAGCGTCAAGACCTCGGTCAGCAAACGGCTTTTGCCGATACCCGGCGGCCCCTCGATGACCAGTACGCCGCCGCACCCCTGAGCGACCCCCGCGATCAGTTCGCCGAGCACCTTCAACTCGCCCGCCCGCCCGCGAAGCGGCGGAATGCGAACGTTCCCCGAGGCTCCCGCTGTGCTCACGCGCACCGCCGCCCGCCGACTTGACGTCGCCGGGCGAAAGACCTCCCAGTCGTGTCGTCCACCGTTATCGCCACCGCTCGCGCTGGCAGTCAGTTTAGGGGTATTCCTCCGCCCCGTCTGCGGTGAATCGGGTGCCATCGAGTCAGACGGGATCTCCACAGTTACCTCATGCGCACGCTGGAGGCGAATATTCGGACCGGCGGGCCAGCGTCCCGGCAACGGCCTGATGAATTTCTCGTGAGCCGAGCTCACCCCGTATCCGTTCACCGCACGTCTCCTCTTTTGGTTGTGGCGATGCATTGGCTTCTGCGATCTATGACACCGCGGCGCGCGCCTGGTGAACGTCTCAACATGAGCCGGGTCAGCGTCTCAAAATGAGACGCTGAGGCGACACGGAACTGCACTGTCGTCATCGGGCGACAACGCTTGCGTGGCCAACGTGCCGCTTAGTACAAGCAAGGCACCGTCAGCGGCGTAAAGTGACTGTTCGATGTCTACAGCAAAGCGACACCCAGACTCGCGATCACCGGAGACCTGTGGCGCAACGTCGCTTGGTGACCGCGAGTCAGAGTCGAGGTAGTTTGGGGAATGGCGTCGCAGGTGGGCTGCGTGACCGAAGTTGAGCGGGCCAGGGAAAAGTTCCTGTCCGTGGAGTCCCACGACGCGGTGCGTTCCCCAGGCGACGACAGTCTGCCGCCCAATGTGCTGGACTCCTGGCGTCGTTCACAGGCCCTGCGCGTGCACCCCGACCGGGTCGAACTCCCGTATGTACGTGAACCCAATATGGGTTCGCGACTGGCGCGTGCGGCCGCGCCCATCCTGCAACGCGTCACCGATGACCTGGCCGCGCATGCTGTCAGCGTTGTCCTGACATCGACCGACGGGGTGGTGATGGAACGAACCGCCCCGAATGTGTCCATCCTCAACGCGTTGGACACAGTGAGCCTCGTGCCGGGCTATAGCTTGGCCGAAGAAGTGGCCGGCACCAACGGGATTGGTACAGCGCTGGAGACCGGGCAGCCCGCGTTCATCCGTGGTGGCGAGCACTACGTCGCGATGTTCACCGGGTTCGCGTGCGCGGGTTCGCCGATTCGGGATCCCATCACGCGCAGGGTAATCGGCGCCGTCAATCTGAGTTGTCTGGCTGACGAATCCGATCCACTGTTGCTCGCGCTTGCTACCAGCGCCAGTCGACAAATCGAGGACCGGATGCGGGTGGTCGCTCATGAGGGCGAAACCGCTCTGCTGGAGGCGTACCTGCAGCAGGCACAGCGATCTACGGGCGGTGTGCTCGCGATCGGTGGCGACGTGGTGTTGATGAACCCCTACCTACGTCGGACGCTGGACGGCCACGAACAAACCGCGCTGCTCGAACACGCGTCGGATCTGCTCGGCTCCACGCTGTCGGGCACCGCACTGGCTGTGCTGCCGAGCGGGCACATTGCCAAAATCACAACCGTCGACCGCTCGACATTGCGCGGCGGCCGGCCGAATGTCGTTTTCCGCGTTGATCTTTCCGTGGAGACCAGCTCGCACCCGCCGAAAATAGCCCAACCGCTGCACCCGCAGATCCCTGGCCTGGCAGGCCGCGACACCGCCTGGCTGCGCTGCTGCCAGCAGGTGCGGCAGTGCTGCCGCGACCGAGACTGGGTGATGCTGGAGGGAGAGAAAGGATCCGGCCGGGCGCGGCTGGCGCAGGCGGTCGGGCAGTATGTGAAACCGGGCCGAACCGTTCGGTTGATGCGCGCCGAGACCTTTCCCAGCGCCACGCGTCTGGTCGCCGAGCTGGCAACTCAGTTGGGTGACGAGGACTTCGCCGTGGTGATCGCCGATGTCGATGACATCGACGAGGACACACTTGAATCGATCATCTCGATGGTGGCCGCGTGCCCGGGCCGGGGGTGGATCGCAGCCACCAGAAGTCCCGCACCTCCTTCAGCACCGGTCAAACAGCTACTGCCGCTGTTTAGCCATACCGTCACAGTGCCGGCGCTGCGACATCGGATCGACGACCTCGAGGAGTTGGTGCCGCTGCTGCTGCGCGAGATCACCCGGGGCGCTGACGTGAAGCTGGCACCCGATGCCATGCGACACCTCAGCAGGCTGCCGTGGCCGGGCAACGTCTCGCAGCTGCGGCGGGTTCTGACCGAAACCGTTGCCCGCCAACGATCGGGCATCATCAGCGCCGACAAGTTGCCGCCGGAGTGCCGCTCCATCACGCGCCGGAAGCTGACCCAAATGGAAGCCCTCGAGCGCGACGCTATTGTCCGTAGCCTGCAAGACAACGACGGCAAAAAACAAGAGGCGGCCCGCGCTCTCGGAATGTCGCGGGCGACCATCTATCGCAAGATAAACGACTACGGCATCGCCTGAAAACCTCCGCTTGCCGCCTCAAAAGCCTTGGCTAACAATAATCGTCGCGAAGCGGCAGCCATCGGCATTTGCTACCCAAGCTCTGGGGTTACGCCCCGGGGGACTCGTCCGACGACTCGGATGGGCCCCAAGTCCCCACTTCTAGTGCCGTTCGTCGCGCCGCTGGCGGGGCTCGAAGTGCGCCACCAATCACCCGGGTGAATCAGTTCGCCGGGTGATGTCCACTCATCCCTCGTCGGCCGATGCTGGCTAAACAGACCGCAAGCCGATCGTACGGGGCGCCGGAAATGTGCCGGATCAGCGTTCGGACCTCATAGGCGAGAAAACAGGTCGCTGCGGAATCCATCGGCACAATCGGAGAAACAAGATGAAGCCACGCCAATTTCAACGGTCGCCTGCTGAATACGGCGCCGACACCACACGAACACCATGGCTGCCGCATCGAATGCGGGACGCCGCCGCTGTTGCCCGGCGCTGGGTGCACCGGACAATGGGTGGCGCGACGGCCGCTGTCCCCGCGCTCGAGGATCAACTTCACGCCCTCCAGCCCATGTGCAGTGCCCAGGCGCCGTCCACCGGCATCACCTGCGGCGCACCGGCGGTGGCGGTCGCCGAGATACACGCCATCGACGAATGTGACCAGATGGGCCTGACGGCAGACGGCGACGTGGTCGAGACGCTCTGTCAAGCCTGCCTGGCCACAGTGCAATGGGCGATGGCGACCTACGTGGGAGACAGACGCGAGTTGGCATCCCGATGCGGCGTGCACCCATATTGCGCCACCTGCGGGCGTCCCACCGGATACCTGCGCAGCGTCTTCGCCGTGCGTCCGATCTGGCCCGAGGGGCCCGCACAATGACCGGGTCGCGCGCTGCCGCTCTGTTCGCGGCGGTAGTGGCCGGCGATTATGCACTCCTGATGTTGGTCAATGGTCAGCTCACCGAGTTCGGCGTGGCCGGCGCCATTTGCGCGGGATCCGCAGCCGCCGTCGGGTTGATCGACTACACCGCGCGGCAAGAGCGCAATCGCGGCGCGCGGCGACGCGCAGTGATCTGGGCGCCACCTGACCGGCAAGCGGCCACCGCCGGCACCCAGTGCACGTCATGCGGAGAAGCGTGCGAAAAGGCAAGCGAATCACCCAGCTTCGTCGACCGGCAGGGCACGCGCCTATGCGTGGGTTGCGCGGCGGCGCTGAACCCAGAGCCGACACGATGAGACCGCGGCCGTTCTGGGTGCGCCCTAACTGTGCGCGCATCACCCGGGTGAATTGGCGCGCTGGGTGATGACGGCTCACCCGGCATCGGTGCATGCTGATCGGCAGTTCGCGAGCGGAGGACAAATGCAGTCGACGATGTACCGGATCTGCATTCGGGGCCGTGTCAGTGAACGGCTCGGCTGCGCACTGGAAGGAATGCGCCTGGAGGCAGGTGCAGCCGAAACCGTGTTCACCGGTGAAATTCGCGACCAGTCGGAGCTTTACGGACTCCTCGACCGAGTTCGTGACCTTGGTCTTGAGCTCGTCAGCGTACAACCGCAGTCCGCGGCGGACCGCACGGCAACGACCGCGATCAGAAGGGACCTGTAATGCAAGCCATTACTGTTTCGGATCGTGACGCTGGTGTCGCTGGCCTGTCGTTGACCGACATCCCGTATCCCGAGCCGGCTGACAACGAGGTCGTCGTGCGGGTACACGCCGCGGGTTTCACACGCGGGGAGCTTGATTGGCCGCACACCTGGATCGACCGTGCGGGCCGGGACCGGACGCCAAGCGTGCCCGGCCATGAACTGTCCGGCGTCGTAGTTGAGTTGGGTTACGGGACTACGCTTTTGAGCGTCGGACAGCGGGTGTTCGGGATCACCGACTGGGCTCGCAACGGCTCGCTCGCGGAGTACACCGCCGTGGAAGCCCGTAATCTCGCACCGCTGCCGATAGACATCGACCATACCGTGGCGGCGGCGCTGCCCATCTCTGGTTTGGCTGCCTGGCAGGGGCTGTTCGACCACGCCCGCCTCGCCGCCGGACAAACGGTGCTGATCCACGGTGTTTCGGGCGGGGTCGGGTCGATTGCGGTGCAGCTCGCTCGCGAGGTCGGCGCACGCGTCATCGGTACCGGCCGAACCTCAGACCGAGACCGCGCCGACGAGATCGGCGTCCATAAGTTCATCGACCTGGACACCGAAAAGCTATCGGAAGCAGGGGAAGTCGACGTCGTGTTCGATGTCATCGGCGGAGAGATCCTCGCCCGCTCGGCCGAACTGGTGCGGGGCGGTGGAACGCTTGTCACCATCGCCGAGCCGCCCAAGGCCCTGCCGCGTGATGGGCGGGCGATTTTCTTCCTAGTGGAAGTAGACCGCGCCCAGCTCGCCGAACTCGCTGCGCGAGTACGCGATGGACGCCTCACCCCGGTGGTGGGTGCGGTACTGCCCCTGGCCGAAGCTGCCGCTGCATTCGCTCCCAGCAAGCGAATCGCAGGCAAGACGATCCTGCGCGTAGCCGAACACCGAGAAGGATGAACATGGCGAGACTGCGCGCGTACGGGGGGCATCGGACGTCGTGCGGTTACGTCGGCTGGCCGCACTAGACCTCTCGAGGGAAAGCAGGCAACAAATGGCCTTAAAAATGCCGGTTTTCGCACTGACCGTCGCGGTGTTGCTCGCGTCTGCTTGCCACGCCCAGTCGGCACCGGAGAGCTCGAATCAAAAGCCGGTGGTCCGCTCGGTCTTCAATCAGACGACCAATATTCCGGGAAAGTCACTTGAAGCAGTGACTGTCAACTATCCACCGGGAGCCAAAAGCGGGCCGCACCACCATGCCAGGTCGGCGTTCATCATGGCGTACGTGATTTCCGGAGCGATCCGGAGCCAAGTCGAAGGTGAGCCAGCACGCGTCTATCACCCCGGCGAGACGTGGAGTGAAGCGCCCGGGGCGCACCACACGGTCAGTGAAAATGCCAGCGCCACCGAACCAGCTGAATTGCTCGCAGTGTTCTTGGTTGATACCGGAGACGGCCCGCTCACCACCGACGACAACGCAACAAGATGAGGCAGCGCGTCACCGACGGAAACTGTTCGCACCGATCGGCATTCACACTTGCACGACGCTCCGGATTACGAGAGAAGCCCATGCGCACCCCTGATCCGACCCGAATCGTCCGGATGGCACTGCGATTCTCGCTGGCGGCGGCCTTTTTGTCCGCTGTCGCCGACCGGTTCGGTTGGTGGAAACGGTTCGGACAGGGAAGCTGGGGGAGCATGGCCCGCTTCGCCGAATACACTCACCAGCTTGTCCCGTTTGCTTCTGGATGGCTATTGACCGTCATCGTGTGGGTTGCCACCGCCACCGAAGCAACCCTGGGAGTCCTACTCATCGCGGGCTGGTGGCCGAAACTCGTCGGGACGGCGACTTGCTTGGTGCTCATGGTCTTTGGAACGGCGATGGCCGTATCCCTCGGGATCGAATCACCGCTGAGTTACAGCGTCTTCTCAGCGGCGAGTGCGGCCGCGGCCTACGCGGTGCTCGGCACAACATCCACGACATCCGCTACATCCACGACATCCGCTACATCCACGACATCCGCGACATCCACGAGATCGTTGTCCCACACCACTGGACCTCATTCAATCCGGAAACTTTCAACCGTTTGGAGCCGGCTCGTTGTGACGGGTGAGTCTGACGGCCACACACTCGTGAGCGAACCGAGGATAGATGAAAGCCGGTAAAGACTTCGACGTGATCGTCGTGGGTGGCGGCGTGGGCGGAGTGGCCGCAGTGCGAAAGCTCGCGTCCCTGGGCCTTTCGGTGGCGCTCGTTGAGGATCGCCTGGTCGGTGGGGAGTGTCACTACTGGGGCTGCAACCCGAGCAAGACGCTGCTCCGCCCAATTGAGGTGTTCAACCTCGCGAAGGCGGTCCCTGGTGTGCGAGAGGCTATTTCGGACGCCAGATTGGATGTTGCGGCGGTCTTCGCGAAACGCGACGCGATCATTGAAAATCTCTCGGACCAAGACCGATCAGCGTCGCTGCGCGAAGCCGGTGCAGCGGTGTTTCATGGGTTCGGCCGGTTGAACGGCGAACGAACGGTGCGGGTGGCTTATGCCGTGGGAGATACCACCGAAGCCGTCTTGACTGCACGCCACGCGGTGGTGCTGGCCACCGGCACGCGCCCTAACGTGCCACAGATACCCGGGTTGGCGCAGGCACGCCCTTGGACCAATCGTGATGTGACGACTATGACAGAGGTGCCACCACGGGCACTGGTGGTGGGTGGCGGTCCTGTCGGTGTCGAGTTCGCGACCATCCTGACCGGATTAGGCTCTGCGGTAACGCTTCTGGTGCGTGGGAGCACCCTTCTGCCGCGCTGCGAACCCGAAGTGCACGAACTGGTCGCGCAGGCGTTGCGGAGCCAGGGCGTCACGATTCACTTGGAGACCGAGTTGTCGGCGGTATCGCGTCCCGCGGCGGACGGCCCTGTTACCGCAACTTTTAACCGCAAGACCATCGAGGTAGACGAGCTCATCCTGGCTGCCGGGCGGCACACCAATACCGACAACATCGGACTGGAAACACTCGGCCTGCCCAGCGGCGGGTTCGTCGCCGTCAACGACCATCTCCAGGCGGTCGGTGTCGCAGGGGACTGGCTCTATGCTCTGGGAGACACCACCGGGCGGGCTCGGCTGTCCCATATCTCGACCTACCATGGGCGCCTCGTGGCCGAGATCATCGCGGCCCGGGCGGCGGGCCGAGAACTGTCCGAGAACGAGTTGAGTGCCCGTGATGCCGGCAGCCTTGCCCAGGTCATTTTCACTGAGCCGCAAGTGGCTTGGGTCGGGCGGACGGAAAGCCGAGCCCGCGGGGAAGGATTTGCGGTACGGACCCGAACGGCCCATTACCCAGGCACACTGTCATTCCTGGCCCTGTTCAGGGAGGGCTTCCACGGATGGGCGAAATTGGTCATCGACGCCGAGACCAACACGCTGCTCGGAGCGACGTTCGTCGGCCCGGAATTCTCGGAACTGGTCCAAGCAGCCACCCTGGCCATCGTCGCGAAGGTCCCGGTCAGTCTCCTACGCCACGCGGTCGCGCCACACCCGACGGTGAACCAAATCTGGGATCTGCTCGTCGCCCAAGAGTCCGAGCTTGCCCCGCTATCGAAAAGCGAGTCGCAGCAAGCCCAGAAGAGCGCATAAGCGAATCAAATCCATGAGAGGAAATACGATGAACCACGAGTGGCCGGTCGTCGCAGCGTGACCATGCTGGTAGCGGGGGTCCGCACGCTCGGCGGCAAAGTGGAGATCCTGGAACTGGACGACCCGCGACCGTTGGCGGCCGACGAGGTCCTCATCGACATTCGCAGCGCCGGGGTTGGCAACTGGGACAACATCGTTCGTTACGGCGGTTGGGACGTGGGCACGAGGCCGCCGCTAGCTCTCGGAGTTGAGGCCGCCGGGGTCATCGCGGCCGTCGGTGCTCAGCCGAGCGGATTCAAAGTGGGCGATGAGGTGCTATGCCACCCCGTACCCCTACGCGACCAGGGCACGTGGGCGCCGACCGTGATCGCACCCGTCGCATCGCTCGCCCACAAACCACCCGAGCTTTCGTGGGAGACCGCAGCAATCTTTCCCGTACCGGCCTTGACCGCCGAGCAGGTGGTCGCCGAGGCATTAGCCCTGAGCGGTGGAGAAACATTGCTTGTTCATGGCGCGGGCGGAATCACCGGCGGGCTCATCGTCCAGCTTGCCGCCCTGCGCGGGGTCGATGTGCTCGCCACCGCCGGACCGCGCAGCGCCGACCGGGTCCGCGGCCACGGCGCCCGCGAAGTGATCGACTACCGCGATCCGCTATGGCCCCAACGCGCAAGGGCATTGGCGAACGACTCCGTCGACGCGGTCGCCAACGCGGCCTTGGGCGGTGCTGCTGCGGCGATGACCGCGCTTTCCGACGGCGGCCGACTGGCCACCATCACCCCCGACCCGCCCGCATCTACCCGCGGGATCACCGTCACCGCGGTTTACGTCCGCTCCGACGGAGCCCAACTCGACCGCCTCACCGCGCTACTCGCCTCCCATCGGTTGAGCATGCCGACCCCGCGTGCCTGCGGCCTCGATCAAGCCGCCGCCGCCCTCGCGCATGTCGTCGCCGGCCACGAGGCCAGCGGAGTCGTCATCGCGAAAGACATCTCAGGAACTCAGTCGAACAAACCCCACACCACCAAGGAGTCTCGATGACCACAATTACCCCGATCCGCACCGGAGTGGCCGACCACATCGGACACTATGCCGACGCTGTCGCCGTATCCGGCCGCGGCACACAGATTTTCGTCTCCGGCACACCTGGGGTGCGCGAAGACGGCACCCTGCCTGAAGACTTCACCGACGAAGCCCGCCAGTGCTGGGCCAACGTCGAAGCCGCGCTCGGCAAGGCCGGCGCCAAACTCACCGACATCGTCTACATGCGCCAATGGGTCACCAGCCGTGACAACGCGGCCGCCTACCTGGCCGTGAGCAAAGAATTCATCCAGCACCGACCCGCCGCCATGTTCGCCATCATCGACGGGCTGGTGTGGCCCAACATCCGGGTGGAGGTCGAAGTGACGGCCATCCTGCCGGCATGAGCGATTACCCGATCGTCGACCTGTCCACCGACGAACTGCTGACCACGACCCGATCGGTGCGCAAACGTCTCGATTTGACCAAACCCGTTCCCATCGGACTGATCCGGGAATGCCTGGATATCGCGGTGCAGGCACCGACCTCGGCCAACGTGCAGAACTGGAGCTTCCTCGTGGTCACCGACACCGAACAGCGCCGCGCCATCGCCGATGTCTACCGCCGCACGTGGGACGCGATCGTCGCGTCGCCGTTCGCGGTCGCCGATCGGTTCAAGGACAACCCCGCCCGCAATCGCGAGCAGCGCAAAGTGTCCGACAGCGCGGCGTACCTCGCTGAACACATCGGCGAGGTTCCCGTCTTGATGATCCCGTGCGTCGAGGTCATTGACGGCGACGGCGCGCTGACGCGCGAAAACGCCAATCAATATTGGAGTTCGGTGATGCCGGCCACGTGGAGCTACATGCTGGCCGCGCGTTCGCGGGGCCTGGGAACCACGTGGACCGGGGTGACCATCATGGCCGACGGCGAGATGCGGGCCATCCTCGGACTGCCCGACAACGTCTATCACGCCACGACGATCCCCACCGCCTATTACACCGGCACGACCTTCCGCCGCGCCAGACGGGTTCCGCTCGATGACGTGCTGCATTTCGACCGGTGGTGAGCGGTCCACCGCAGTGATCCGGCGGGGCGGTTCGTCAGTGTGGGAGCGAAAGATCTAGGAGGACAACGATTAACCGCGATCACGACGACCTTCGGCCCCTGCAGTGACGTTGCGCGACGCGGCACCGACCAGCCGCGCGATGGTGGTTGCGGTGACGGTGTCGATGGTCGCGTTCCTCGACTCCACCGTCGTCAACCTGGCGTTGCCGGCCGTCGAGCATGACCTCGGTGGTGGCCTGGCCGCGCAGCAATGGATCATCGACGGCTACCTGTTGGCGATGGCGGCCGCGATTCTGCCCGGCGGATCCATCTCGGATCTGTTCGGGCGCGTTCCGGTGATGCGGTTCGGGCTGTTGGCTTTCGGGGTGGGCTCGGTCCTGGCGGCTGTTGCCACTTCACCGGCGACGTTGATCACCGCGCGCCTCATCCAGGGCCTGGGCGCGGCGTTCCTCGTACCGGGGTCGCTGGCGCTGATTAACTCGGTCTTCGACAAAGCACACCAGTCCGCCGCGATCGGCGTCTGGACCGGGTGGACGGGCATCGCCTTCGCGTTGGGCCCCCTGCTGGGTGGATTGTGCGTTGATTTCCTTGGCTGGCGTTGGATTTTCGTGCTGTCGGCGATACCCATGGGGATCGGGTATGCACTGACGTTCTGGCTGTGCCCGATGTCGGGGCGGGTCGACGGTGCCCATGTCGACGTCGCGGGGGTGGTCCTGTCGGCGGTCGGGCTGGGCGCAAGTGTGTACGCGCTGATCGAATCGCAACGCGACGGCTGGACCGACCCGATGGTCATGACACCTTTGGTGATCGGAATTGTCGCGTTGGTCGGCTTCGTATGGTGGCAGCACCGCAGCAGGGCCCCGATGCTTCCGTTGCCGCTGTTCACCTTTCGGAACTTCACAGCCGCCAATGTGGTCACCGCCTTCGTCTACGGCGCGCTGACGCTGGGCTCGCTGGCCGTTACCCTCTACACCCAAGGAGTCGGCGGCTACTCGGCCACTGCGGCCGGACTCGCCACCCTGCCGATCCCGGCGTTGTCGTTCGTGTTCGCCCGTCATGTCGGCCGCGTCGCCGCTCGGGTGGGACCACGCGCCTTCCTGATCGCCGGTCCCACTTTGGCGGGGATTGGGTTGTTGCTGATCCGCCCGAAACCTCATGGGTTCCACGCGATCACCGACTTGGTTCCCGGGATGACCGTACTGGGCGTCGGGCTGGTTGCGACAATCACACCGCTGACCTCGGCGATGCTGTCCTCAGTGCCGACCGAACACAGCGGCTCGGCGTCGGCGGTCAACAACGCCGTCTCGCGACTGGCCGTGCTCATGTCGATCGGGTCCATGGGCTTGATCACCGCCGGCACTGCGAGTGCCGCCGGATTAGCCCACGTGTTGGAGGTGAGCGCCGCACTATTCGCACTGGGCGCGTTGTGCGCCGCGCTGTTGATAACCAATCCGTCCTCCGGATGCGGACCTGTCCCATGCGACATCGCGGCGTTGTGCCGCGACCGGCCCGGTGTACAACCGGCGCTGGCCAGCAGCCCTTCTGCCGCAACCGAACCGACCTCTCCCCGTTGATCCTTCACACACTGATAAGACCGTGCCGTGGCCGTTCGTACGACATAACAAGTTGGAGGACTTCCTTAGCTGACGGGTTACATGCCGAAACCCGAATTCGCTTACGCGGCCGTGCATTATTCACCCGGGTGAATCTGCGGTTGGGGGATGACACCTCACCCGGTCTTGCCGCACTCTCAAGACATCCAGATCCACGCGGGGTTGTCAGACCGCGTGCGGGCGTCCTAGCTGAGGTGCGTTTGTGGCGTACATAGTGGTTTCAAGTGCGTTCAGCGAGGTCGCGAATTGAGCTACCGCTGCCCCGAAGAGACAGTCCAGTAGCGCTTTCGGTTGTTGTTGTGAGATCCCGTCTACGAAGGAGACTTGATGAAGGCCCTACGCCAGCACGCTGATGGGTTGCGGCTCGAGGAGATTGCCCGACCCGAACCAGGTCCCGACGAGGTGCTCGTTCGCGTCCACGCGGCGGCGATCACGCGGGATGAGCTGACCTGGTCGGCCGATCGGCTGCCTGCGACTCCCTCCTATGAGCTGTGTGGCGTCGTCGAGTCGACAGGCGAGGAGGTGATCGCACTGACGCCGTTTGATCGCGATGGCGTCGCCGCCGAGTTCGCGGCGGTCCCGAAATCCCTACTCGCGCCCAAACCTTCCGCACTAACTGTTGAGCAGGCGGCAGCGCTTCCGATGCCTGGGACAACCGCGTGGCAGGCGCTGGTCGTTCACGGCAACGTCAGAAGGGGCGAGCGGGTGCTAATCACCGGCGCGCGTGGGGGAGTCGGGCACATTGCCGCCCAACTCGCCCGTAACCTGGGGGCGGTTTTGGTCGAAGAAGGCGAGGCCTGTGACCTCCTTTTCGACACCACCGGCGGGGATGCGCTCGCACGTAGTGCCGACGGCGCCGCGCGGGTCGTCACGATCGCTGCTGAGGCGCCCGGGGCCCAGTACTTCGTTGTGGAGCCGGACGGTGCGCAGCTCAGCGCATTGCCAGAACTACAGCCGCAGATTGACAGCGTCTTTCCGCTGGACCAGTTCGAAGCGGCTTTCGCTCGCACCACCGAGCACGGCAAGCGCGGAAAGGTTGTGCTTCGCGTCTCCTAGGTCAAGCGTGCCGTCCGACTCGGTCGTTCGGCCACCGGCCTGATGGTGGTGACGATTTCATCGGCGCCCGCCTGATGCGGTGCGAGCGGGCGCGGCAGATAGTACGACCGGCACTCAGACCGGAACCGTCGCGAGATCCATTTGTTCGCGCTTCCGTTCACGGTGCCGGAATTACTCACCCGGGTGAAGTGGTGGTTGGGGTGATGACAGTTCACCCCGCCTGGCCGCAGCCTCAGTACGAGTAGACAGCTTCGTACGTTACGCACCGTTTGATACGGCAAGCGGGGGTCCAGTCGGAGCCTCAGGAGAACCGGAAGGGACTTCGAGCTATGCATTTTGAGGCCAAGAAGGCGATTGTTGTCGGGGGCAGCGCCGGCATGGGCCGCCAGGTCGCACTTGACGTTGTCGAGCATGGTGGCAGCGCGGTGATCGTCGCACGCTCGAAAGCCCGGGTCGACGACACTGTCGCTGAACTGACTAGCCGGGGTGGCGAGGCCTGGGGGATTACTGCCGAGCTGGCCGACCGCAGTGCGGTCGCTGACGTTCAGCGTGTGCTTTCCGAGCATCACGGCGACGCGACACTGCTCGTCAACGCGGCCGGATTCTTCATCCCCAAGCCATTTCTCGAGTATGACGCGCAGTTTTACGACTCCTACATGGAGCTCAACTATGCCCTGTTCTTTCTGACGCAGACCGTCGTTGCGGGCATGATCTCCCGGGGCGAGGGTGGGTCCATCGTCAACATCGGCAGCATGTGGGCACACCAGGCGATCGGCCGAACCCCGTCGGCTGGGCACTCCATGCAAAAGGCGGGGTTGCACGCGCTCACCCACAATCTGGCTATTGAGCTTGCCCCGCACAAGATTCGCGTCAACGCGGTGGCGCCGGCTGCCGTGAAGACCCCCGCTCTGGAGCGGTGGGTCCCGAAAGACGAGATCGACGCCACGCTCGACAGTTTCGCGCCGTTTCATCCATTGGGTCGAGTCGGCACCCCCGCCGACGTCGCCAACGCCGTCATGTATCTGCTCTCCGACCAAGCCGGCTGGGTCACCGGCGCAATCCTCAACGTCGACGGCGGCGTCATGGCCGGGCGCAACTGACCGGACCGTGACGCGGCAGGCCTGCATCACGAAAATCACTGTCGCACCGGACAATAGAATGCGAATGAGCTAGGTCGAATGTCCTGTGCATGGGAGAAGGCTGGGGAGAGATTGCAGTGACAAACGACATCTTGAGGCCGGGCGGCCCGCCAGCTAAGTCTGTCGGCCGTAACGAAGGCAAGGCGGTATTCCTTGGCACAGTCGGTGTCCGCCACATCCTCGATAAGGTTCAGGCCGAAGGACGTTTCTCCGTCCTCGAACATCCGATGTCCCCCCGAGCGCTGGCCTCACCGCTGCATCGCCACCACAACGAAGATGAGTACAGCTGGATTATCGAGGGACGCGTAGGCGCATTGCTCGGCGACGAGGTGCTCTACGGCGGGCCTGGCGACTTCATTTTCAAGCCGCGAGCCCAATGGCACACTTTCTGGAACGCGGGCGATGAGCCCGCTCGCATCCTTGAGATCATCTCTCCCGCAGGTTTTGAGCAGTTTTTCGACGAGCTAGCTGGTTTCGGCGGTGTGGACAAGATATCGGCAGAGAACCTGGACGAACTATGCGCAAGGTACGACCTGGAGATGGATGTCGACAGCGTCCCCGAACTGTGCAAACGCTTCAATCTGCAATTCCCGGGTGAGCCCATCTGATGGCCAACAAAATTTCACAAGCGCTGCGGAGCAACGCTTCTGACTACCCCTACTCGCGTCCGGGCAACGTGAGCACCCGGACCAACAACTGACCAACCAATGAAGGGAAGCCCTCACATGTCCAGTCTCGAATATTTCGACACCCCCGGGTACGGCGAGATCGCCCGTGCCCGTAACTACTACAGCCAGGCTCTGCGCGTCGGCGATCGTATCGAGATCTCCGGCCAAGGCGGCTGGGAGGCGGATTTCACCCTGTCGGTCACGTCTCTGGAGGACGAGATCGGCAAGGCGTGCGACAACGTCGAAAAGACCCTCGCCGAGGCGGGCGCCACCTGGCTCGACGTCGTTAACGTCCACTCCTACCACGTCCCCACCACGGACAATTCCATTGGTGAACAACACATGTCACTGATGGTGGACCAGTTCCGCAAGCGGTTCGGCCAACATCTGCCGCTGTGGACCGCGGTGGGCGTCAAGGCGCTCGCGCTGCCCGACCAGCACGTCGAGATCGAGGTCGTCGCCATCGTCGGATCCGGCAGCAAGTAGAAGCCGCAACCAGGTCGCGATGCGACGCTCCGAGAAATCAAATCAGTAATAGGCACTCTGAAAGGTTCGTCATGAAGATCGTAGTCGTTGGCGGTCACGGCCTTATCGGGTCGAAAGTAGCGGCCAAGCTCTCCGCGCAGGGACACGAGGTGATCATCGCCTCACGTCGATCAGGCGTCGACTCACTCACCGGTGAGGGTCTCGCCGACGCCGTCACGGGTGCCGACGTCCTGGTGGACGTCGCGGACTCACCGTTGTTCGACGATGAGCCTGTAATGCATTTCTTCACGACCACGACGACGAATCTTCTCTCTGCTGAACAGGAAGCGGGAGTCGGACACCATGTCGCGTTGTCCGTAGTGGGTGCGCAGATCATGCCCGATAGCGGCTACAACACCGCCAAGGCAGCGCAAGAAAACCTGATCAAGAAATCAGGACGGCCCTATTCGATCGTGCGGGCTACTCCGTTTTACGAATTCGCCGTCGGCTTGGCCGATTCCGCGACCGACGGAGACATCGTCAGATTGCCGCACGCCTTGTTCCGTCCTATGGCGGCGGACGATGTGGCAACCGCGGTGGCGCACGCGGCCGTCGGACGTCCTACCAACGGAGTAACGGAAATCGCCGGACCGGAAGCAATGGGGATGGACGACTTCGTCCGCACCGGACTTGCCGCCATTGGTGATCAACGTCGGGTTGTGACCGACCCAAAAGCGCCATACTTCGGTGCGGTGATCGATGATCACACCCTCGCACCTGACGAGAACGCCACCATCTTCACCACTCGATACTCGGACTGGATCGACGCACACACCAACCACCGCATTGAAGCAAACTGAATGGGAATGGCAGCCGTTTGACATGTTGCTGAATACGACTGACTCCGAATCGAATTCAACGATGACGGTGCTGCAGGAAGTGCGGTCGCCGTTGATTCCTGAAGATGCCCACGTGTTGACCGTTCTCATCAAACATGCACCGGGCGCGCCTGGTTACCCGCCACATCGGCTTCCTGGCGGCCCGGGGTTCGGGTTCATGATCGACGGTGAGATGCTGTTCGAACTCGAGGGTGAAGCGCCACGCGTTCTTCGCGCAGGAGATGCGTTTTGGGGACCAGGCGGTGACGCGATCCACTATCAGGACGCGAACAACCGCACCGACATTCCTTGTAGTTTCGTCCTCACGATGTTCTGCGTGCCAGGGCGACCCGTACTCGAACAGGTCCCCGAGGAGGAACTCGCGAAGCGAAAGGGACTGCGCGCCAACAGTTGACCGGCACCGGGGGCTGAGGTGGGGGAGCCGGGCCCACCCGACGGTCACTCGAAAAGCTGATCGAGTGCTTTTCGTTCGAGTTCAACCCAACGTCTGATCTGCCCCCGGACCTTCTCCACTTCTTCGGGGCTCAGGTGCTGGGCGCCGTCCGGCGTGATGCGGCATATATCCATCGGGCCCCCGACGCTAGGCGAGGAAGCATCCAGTGCGTCGAGCACTCGCAGCGCGGAAACCACGCCGTGGTCCACGTCGCGCTCGGTCATGCGAAAGTGCGCCAACAAAGCATGCGCCTGTTGTGCCATGGCCGCGCCGCTGCCAATGGCTTGGAAGCCGGTCTGCGCGTGGTGTCCGACCAGACCGTTCGGGTCCACGTCGATGATGAACGGGGTGTCCCCGGCATAGCCCGCCGCAAGAACGTAAGTGGCTGGTGTGCCCGCGGATTGCTGGGCTGGGACATGCTCGATGTAATTCTCGTAGTGATGCTTGAGCACCGGAAGAACCCGCGCTTGCAGGGCATGGCCTATTTCCTTGGCCTCCACCACGGACTCGGCCTCTGAGTTGAAGATCTGCTCCAGGTCGTAGAGCACAGCGCGGGATCCGCTGCCGCCCCACGCGGCGTGCCTTCCCAGCGGATGCAGCTTCTGGGCGGGGTAGGTGAGACCTCGCCCGCCATCGGTGATCTGCGAATCGGAGGCCATCACAATGCCGTCGGCACAGCGGAGTGCCAGAACGACGGTCATGGGACGGTCCGCTCAGATGGCATCTGCTGATCGTCTCACGGACAGGCGTTGTCTGGGGCGCGTCGCACGGAACCGGAAGGCCGTACGCCGCCATTGACGTACCGGCGCTGTTGGAGGTTGCGCCGGGGCAGCGGTGGTGTCTGCGTCGCCGGCACTGGTGGTGCTTGCTGAGCGGTCTGGCAGCGCCAATTCGTGGATGATGCGCACCGTCTGTAGGAACTGACCCAGCAGCGGGCCAGTGGTATAGGGCACGTCGTACGCCTCGCATAACGCTCGCACCCGAGTGGCGATCTCGGGGTAACGATTGCTGGGCAGATCTGGGAAAAGATGGTGCTCGATCTGATAGCACAAATTACCGCTGGAGAACGCCAGCAGCGGACCGGCGTTGAAGTTCGCGGTCCCCAGCATTTGACGCAAATACCAGTGCGCCTTACTTTCCTGTTCGACTACCGCCGGAGCGAACTTCTCTGTCCCATCGGGGAAGTGGCCGCAGAAGATGACCACATAAGCCCATAGATTGCGCAAAGTGTTGGCAGCGATATTCGCGCCCAATGTCCGGCGCCACCGAGAGCGGCTCAGGGCTGGAAGTATCAGGTAGTCCTTGGCCATCTGCCGGCCGACCTTATTGAGGACCGCCCGCGATTGTGCGCTCTTGTCCTCTGCTGTCGTGGCGCGCTGCTGCGCGGCGTGGAAGCCATGACGAGCGATACCCCATTCAAAACCGATCGCCAGCAACAGGTTCCGCAGCGCCTGCATCCGGTGGCGCGGTTGCCACGGTTGATCACGGGTTACCCGCGTGACGCCGAAGCCGAGGTCATCGTCCATACCGAGGACGTTGGTGAACTTGTGATGGATGTAGTTGTGGGAATACCGCCACTGCGACGACAGTCCGGCCATGTCCCATTCCCAGGTGTTGGAGTGGATTTCCGGGTCGTTCATCCAATCCCACTGCCCGTGACCGACGTTGTGGCCGATCTCCATGTTCTCGACGCACTTGGCGAAGGCCAGCGCTGCGCTGCCCGCAAGCCATCCCGTTTTGGACCGGCTAGCGGCAATCACGAAGCGCGCACCCACTTCCAGTCCGCGTTGAAACGCGATGGTGCGGCGGATGTAGGCGGCGTCGCGCGCGCCGAGGGACTCTTCGACGTCTCGACGGATCGCGTCGAGTTCGGCGCCAAGCGTTTGAACGTCAAGCTCGCTCAAATGCGCATACTGCGCGACGTCGGTAACAGCCATCAATGTCCTCGTTCGATTCGGCAGCTGCCAAAAGGCCGGGCTGGTACCAGTGGTCTCAGTGGGTCAATGTCAAGGGACGGTTCCCCGCCGCAGGAGAACCGAACGTTCCGGGGGCGCGATCAGTTTCGTCGAGCCGTCAGCACCGCTCTCAGGCGCGGCGCTGCGCCGGTGTTGTTCGCCAGGCATATACCCCGCGCTGTGGAGAGCAAACGTCGCCACCAAACCGCTCTGACCACGCTCGCATGCTGAATCTAACGCTCTTCCGGGTCATTTCTGCAAATTGCGACGTGATTACTCGGCGTGCACATAAGCTCCGGCTACCTGGTCGATCGGTACTGGCCAACTCGTTTTGAGCCGGTGCCCGGAGCGGTTGGAGCGGTCCGTTGTCGTACTTTGTTGGCTTGCCGGAAGTGATGTCCGCGGCGGCGACCAACGTGGCCTCGATCGGTTCGACGTTGGTGACGGCGAACCGGGGCGCGGCCGGCGCCACCATGGAGGTGTTGGCTGCAGCCGAGGACGAGGTCTCATCGGCTATAGCGGACTTGTTTTCCGCGCACGGCCGGGGTTACCAGGCTGTCAGCGCGCAGGCGACGGCGTTTCATCAGCGCTTCGTGCAGACGTTGGCCGGCGCGACCGAAGCGTATGCCGCCGCGGAGGCGGCCGCCGCTGCGCCTTTGGCGGCCGTCGAGCGGGCGGTGCTGGCTGTCCAGCAGCTCCCCGCGAGCGTGGCAACCGATATCAGCGCATTCCTTTCCGGTCCAAGTCTCTTCGAAAAGCTGGTTAGCGGTGATCTGCCGCCGTTGTCGTGGCTCGCGGGAAATGAGCCGCCTCCGCTGCTGAATCTGCTGCTGGGCCAAACGGTGCAGTACAGCACGTACGACGGTATGCGGGTCGTGCAGATCACCCCAGCTCATCCCACCGGCGAGTACGTGGTGGCCATTCATGGCGGTGCGTTCGTGTTTCCGCCCTCTATCTTTCACTGGCTCAACTATTCGGTGACGGCCTACCAGACCGGAGCGACCTTCCAGGTGCCGATCTACCCGCTGGTACAGCAAGGGGGTACCGCCGGCGGGGTGGTGCCGCGGATGGCAGGCCTCATCTCTGCGCAGATCGCTCAGCACGGATTCCAGAACGTCAGCGTGGTCGGCGACTCTGCCGGCGGCAACCTCGCATTAGCGGCGGTGCAGTACATGGCCGGTCAGAATGTTCCCCTACCGGCGTCCATGGTGTTGTTGTCGCCGTGGCTGGATGTGGGGACCGGAGGGCTCGGCAAGCTGTGGGCGGGCAATCTTGCAACGACCAACCCGCTGGTGAGTCCGTTGTATGGATCAATCACCGGACTTCCGCCGACATACGTTTACTCGGGTTCGCTGGATTCACTCGCACAACAGGCCGCCGTCCTCGAGCAAACAGCGCTGGCGCAAGGTGCCCCATTCAAGTTCGTACTGGAAGCCGGCGGAATTCACGACTGGATTCTGCTCACTCCCGCTGGGTTGCTCTACTGGCCGCAGATTAATCAACAACTCGGCATTGCGGCCTGACCGGCAGTCGGCGTTTACCCCGCCGCCTGCAGCGTGATGTCGGAGATTTTCGTGCGGCTCTCGCCATTGGTGGTGCCCAGTTTGGAGATCCACACCAGCACGTTGGACGTCTCGGTCCGGTCTTTGACGGCAATGCGGTTCTTCCCTGGCTGCAGTGAAGCAGTCGGGGCCAGCTCGACGGTGTCGGACAATTTCGCAGGGTTGTCCGTCGACGACGAGCGGATTTGCACCTCGGTTCCGGTGCTGGACACCTCGAGCGTCACGACGCTCAACGCGGTCGGTTGCGGCAAGTGCAGCAGCAGACCCATGCCCTGAATGAATTTGGGGAAAGGCTCGGCGTCCCGATAGGTGACGGTGGACCACCCGGTGCCGGGGCTGCCGTCGATGGCCAACTTGGCGTCTTGCGGATTGTCGGCGGCGCCGTCCGGCGAAAACACGGTTGCGCTCACTGGTTTGACGATCGGCCCTGGCCGCGTCGTGTTGTCGGTTCCCTTCGTGAAGTACAGCACCGCAGCCACGGTCACCGCGATCACACCGAGGACGGCGAGAATTACGGCGACGCGGGACTTCCGGCTTTTGGGTGCTGGTGCGGGTGAAGGTGCCGGTGCTGGTGCCGGTGCCGGTGCTGGTGAAGGTGCGGGTGCCGACGCAGGAGCAGGAGCGGGTGGCGTTTCAGCATTGGCCGGGGCACGGCGCTGCTTGGGGCGAGCGCCTAGCGAAAGGTTGACCACCTTGTCGGCGTCCAGGGTGTCGCCGTCCCAAAAACCGCTGACTTCGACTTCGTCGCCGTCCTCCAGCTGACCCGTGACGAGGTCGGTTTGCATCTGAACCGGGACATGGGCGGGCCGGTTGTCCAGTTCGTCGTAGGGAACTAGCTGGAACGTCAGCGTGCCGACCGGTTGTCCAGTGTCGAGTGCGCCGCGCTGCACCCCGCGTGCCGTCCCGTGGATCAGCACCCGCTCGAGTCGCTGCGTGGCTGGACGCTCGGTTGCTCGGGGGCTTTGCGCGGGGCCCTGCTGGGTAAGGGCCCTGGCGAAGTCGGCGCAGGTGGGGTAGCGCTGAGCGGGGTCTTTGCCGAGCGCTCGGGTCAACACGGCGTCCAAGTGCGCCAGGTTGGGGCGACGCTCCGATACCCGCGGGGGTGGCGAATTCAAATGGTGGGTCAGGACCACGGCACGATTTGAGTCCTGGAACGGGGGCGCGCCGGTGAGCAGGAAAAACGTCGTGGCGGCCAAGGCATATTGGTCTGCGCTGCCGGTGAGCGGC
This sequence comes from Mycobacterium asiaticum, assembly GCF_001673315.1. Lineage (GTDB taxonomy): Bacteria > Actinomycetota > Actinomycetes > Mycobacteriales > Mycobacteriaceae > Mycobacterium > Mycobacterium asiaticum_B. The sequence continues at coordinate 25,529 of NZ_LZLQ01000111.1, forward strand.
TTGCCAAGAAGCTGTTCGGGTGCGACGTAACTGATGGTTCCGACGGCGACGTTCGCTTCGGTGAGGTTGCTGACGTCATCGATCTTGCGGGCGATGCCGAAGTCGGTCAACAAGACTCTGCGCCGGTGGCCGTCGGCGGCGGTGACCAGGATGTTTTCCGGCTTGACGTCCCGATGGAGCAGGCGGCGATCATGGCCGAAGTCGAGCGCATCGGCCACCGCTGCCACGATGTCGAAGACGTCTTGTTCCGGCATGCCGTGGGGGTGTCGTTCCCGAACGAGGCGGCCAGCGTCGGCGCCTTCGACGTATTCCATCGAGATCCAAAGCCGGCCATTGAACTCGCCGCGGTCGAGCACGCCGACGATATGGGGATGCCACAGCGTCGCCGCCAGCTCAGCTTCGCGGATAAATCTCGCGCGAAACTCGTCGTCCTCTGCCGAGGCCAGAGACAAGATCTTCAGCGCGTCCTGCCGGGGCAGGCGAGGGTGCTGGGCGAGATAGACCTCGCTCATACCACCAGTGCCGAGTAAGCGCTGAATCACGTAGCCAGCGAAGACCTCGCCGTTGTTCAACGGCATGCCCGAAAGCCTACAAACCGGCACGGGCTGGTAGCGAATCCGCCGGTGACGAGGGGAACGGCTGGCGATTTTCTGCCAATTCCTCTTACGGCCGGGTGACACCTTGGATAGATTTCGTAAGGGCCGGGACCTCGGCACGCGCTGGGGACGACATCTGCGGGAACGGGGACGAGGGGAGAGTTCTTATGTCGTTGATGGTGGTGCCGGACTGGATAACCGCGGCAGCAGCCGATGCGACGGAAGTCGCGTCAGCCATCGGAGCTGCCAACGCCGCGGCGGTCGCCCCGACCACAGGGTTGGTCGCAGCGGCCGAAGACGAAGTTTCGGCGGCGATTGCGGCGCTGTTCTCCGCGCACGGACAGGGCTACCAGGCGCTGAGCGCCCAGGTCGCTACGTTCCAGGAGCGGTTCGTGCAGGCCCTGACCAATGCGAGCAGCGCCTACGCCGCGGCCGAGGCGGCCAGTGCCGCGCCGCTGGAGACGTTCGAGGGCGCCGTCACCCTCTTCCAGCAGGAGCTTCAGCAGTTCCCCACCAACGTGGCCACCGGTTTCAACCGGTTGGGCTACGAAATTTTCACCACCATCTTCGGCGCGCCCGCTGGTCCGCCCATCCCCGCGGGGCAAACCGGGACTTTCACCGGCACCCCGTCGCTGTTCACCAGATTTGAAGAGGCGCTGCTGTATCCGGTGAAGCCGCTGCTCAGCTTGTCTGGGCTGGACAACTACATTGCGACGCCGGGTAACCCGCTCCTGCAGCTATTGGCCAGCGATGTTCCGCCGTTGTCGTGGTTCATCGGCAACTCGCCGCCTCCGTTCCTGAATTTGCTATTGGGTGAAACGGTGTCGTACAGCACCTCCAATGGGATGAGTATCGTGCAGATCACGCCGATGAATCCGACCGGCGAATACGTTGTCGGCATTCACGGCGGCGCGTTTATCTTTCCGCCGTCTTTCCTGCACTGGATCCATTACTCGGTGATGGCCTACCAGACCGGCGCGACCATTGAGGTACCGATTTACCCGTTGCTGCAGCAGGGAGGCACCGCTGGCTTGGTGGTACCGCAGATGGCCAACTTCATCTCGTCGCAAGTCACCCAACATGGAGCCGCAAATGTCAGCGTGATCGGGGACTCGGCGGGCGGCAACCTCGCCCTCGCAGCGCTCCAGCAGATGCGGGTGAACGGCAGCCAAATGCCGTCGTCAATGGTTTTGCTGTCGCCGTGGCTGGACTTGTCGATGACCAACCCCAACATTGCATTCGTTCAAGATCCGCTGTTGCCGGTCGGGCTTGCCCAGCAATTCGGCAGACAGTGGGCCGGCGGGCTGCCAATCGATAATCCCTGGGTGAGCCCCATAAATGGGTCACTTGCGGGGCTCCCGCCGACGACTGTCTACACCGGCAATCTGGACATACTCTCGCCCGATGCCCTCGTGTTGAAGGCGAAGGCGGCAATAGCCAACGCTCCGTTCAACTTCGTACTAGCTAACGGCCAGATTCACGACTGGCTCATTCTTACGCTGGACGGTCCCGGATACTGGCACCAGATCAATCAAGAATTGGGTATTGCGGCCTGACCCGGTATAGCCCGTCCAGCGAGACTGAAAATCTGCAGACAAAGTGCGAGTAGAGGTCTGCAGAAATTCAGTCTCGGTGAAAGCGGTCGCAACTACCACGCTGATCCTCATGAAACTATGGGTCGAATGATCCTTTCCGTCGACCTCGGCAAGACCGCGTGCCGGGTCGCCGCCGGCGGCCGGAGGGCGGAGGGTCCCGGTGCGCCGGGCCTTGGGGCGCCGGGCGGAGTCCGGGCCGCCCACGCGGCAATCTTGGCCTTAGCCACCGATTTCGGGCCGGTCGAGGAACTGATCGTGGGTGCCGCCGGGGCATTGACGGCCCCGGACGCGGCACGTGCGCTGGCCGATACGCTCGTCAATTCGCTGCGGGCACAACGGGTCACGGTCACCAGTGACGCCGTGATCGCACACGCGGGTGCGCTGGACGGAAAGCCTGGCACCGTGCTGATCGTGGGCACCGGTGTCGTCGCGCTCACGATCGACGCGGACGGCGCGCTGCGCACCGCCGACGGCTGGGGACCATGGCTGGGCGACGAGGGTGGCGGCGCGTGGATTGGCGCCGCCGGGTTACGCGCGGCGCTGCGCGCACACGACGGTCGCGGACCTGCCACCGCGTTGCTGGATGCCGCCAGTGCCCGCTTCGGTCCGCCGAATCGCTGGCCGGGACAGTTCACCGACGCGGCCGCGCTCGCCTCGTTCGCGCCCAATGTCCTTGCTGCGCAGGGTGATTCCGTTGCATCGGCGATCGTGAACACGGCGGCCGAGTCGCTGGCCGCGACGGCCCGGGCGGTCGGGGACGGCCCGGTGGCAATGGTCGGCGGACTGGCCGGTATCGAGGCGCTGCGCAACCGGATCCAACTTGTCTCGCCCGTCGGCGACGCGCTCGGCGGCACCTTGCGGCTGAGCGAAATCCACCAGCCGCACGTACTTCGGGTGCACGCGTCCGCTCCCGCGAACAGCCTCGACGCGCTCGCCACCGAAGCGGTACGCCCAGACCTGCATGACCTCGATACCCGGCCCATCGCAGAGGTGGTCGGGCTGCTCGTCGCGGCCGAGGGGGAGGCGCACGCGGCGGTGGTGGCGGCCCTGCCGCGAATCGCGTCGGCAGCCGAGGCTATCGCCGCGCGCCTCGAGCACGGCGGCCGCCTGATCTACGCCGGCGCCGGAACACCCGGCCGGCTCGGGGTGCTCGATGCGGCCGAGTGCGGTCCCACGTTCAACACCGAGATTGTGCGTGGCGTAATCGCCGGCGGACCGGCGGCGCTGACCCAGGCGGTCGACGGTGCCGAAGACACGTTCGACCCTGCCGACCTCGCCGACGTGACCTCCGCCGATGCGCTCGTCGGGATCACGGCATCGGGACGCACGCCCTACGTGATCGGGGCCCTCAACCATGCGCGCGCGTCGGGCGCGCTGACCGTCGCGATCGTCAACAACTCCGGCAGCGAGGCGAGCGCCGACATCGTGATCGAACTGCTGACCGGACCCGAAGTGTTGGCCGGTTCCACCCGGCTCAAGGCCGGGACGTCCCAGAAGGTGGTGCTCAATGCGCTCTCGACCAGCGTGATGATCGCACTCGGCAAGGCCTACGGACCGCGGATGGTCGACGTGCGCGCGACCAACGCCAAGCTGCGCCGCCGCACGGTGCGCATCGTCCGCGACGCGGTGGGCGTCGACGAACAGACCGCGGCCGACGCCTTAGCCGCTGCGGGGGGTCATGCCAAGACCGCGATCGTCGCGCTGCTTGCCGGCGTTGACGCGGCCGATGCCGCCAGCCGGCTCGTCCGCGCCAGGGGGCGGGTGCGGGAGGCAGTCATGGGACGGCCGCGATGATGCGACGAACCATCGGGATTGTCGGGGCCGTGGCGCTGACATGCATTGCAGCCTGCGGGCATAACGATCAAGCACCCCGCGCGGTAAGCACGACGACGCAGCCGCCGGTCACCACCACGACACCGGCCCGCGCCACGATCTCCAAGCTGCCCGACATACCCACCCCACCGGCCTTCGCGCCCGTCTCCAAGCTGATCAACGACGCGATCGCGGCGCAGAAACTCCCGGGTGCGGTGCTTTTGGTCGGACACGGCGGCGAAGTCGTCGTTCGCCAGGCATATGGCTCGCGAAAACTGGCCAGCGAGCCGGGACTGGATGGATCGCCGGCACCCGCGGACCCGATGACCGAAGACACGATCTTCGACCTGGCGTCTTTAACCAAGATCCTGGCGACCGCGACCGCCGTCATGGAGCTTTACGAACAAGGCATGGTCCAGTTCGACGATCCGGTCCAGCAGTACTTGCCCGACTTCAACACGACGAACGATCCGCGGCGCGCGAAGGTAACGGTTCGTATGCTGCTGACCCACACTTCCGGTGAGACGGGCGACGTGGAACTCAAAGATCCGTGGGGCTTGGACCGTGCCGACAAAGCGGAGGGCATACATCGGGCGCTGACCACGCCGCTTGAATCCGGTCCCGGGGAAGGGTTCCGCTACTCGGACATCAACTTCATCCTGCTCGGCGCGCTGGTTGAGAAACTCACCGGCCAGGACGAGGACGTCTACGTTGCCGAACACGTCTTCGCCCCGCTGGGCATGGCGGACACTCGCTACCTGCCCCCGGCCAAAGCCTGTGGGCCACATACGATTCGAGGCGCTGCGATCGGGTGGGCACCCGCGCCGCAAGGCGGGGCACCGGCGTCGTGCCCGGCGGGGACGTGGAGCACCGAATTGTTGCCGCGCATCGCCCCGACCGCGCGCGACGAAGAGGGCAGAGCTGAGCCGGACAAAAATCCCGACCTCGACCATCTGCTCTGGGGCACCGTCCACGACACCACGGCCCGGCGCATGGGTGGCGTGGCCGGGCATGCCGGCGTGTTTTCGACGGCGCGGGATGTCGGTATCTTCGCGCAAGCGCTGCTTGACCGGCTTGCCGGACGGCCGAGCCAATTCCCGCTGCTGCAAACAACTTTGGAGCTGATGACGACCCCGCAGCAGCCGGGACACACGGCTACTCAAGTCGGCGCGGCCAACCAGGCCACCCGCGACGCTGTCGCCAAGCACCCGAATACCCGGGACCCGCTGCTAGCTCCGCGCTATCCCGCGATCCCCGGCCAGAACCTGCGCGGCTTCGGTTGGGATATCGACACGCCCCTGTCCGGGGTGCGGGGGATGGTGTTCCCGATCGGTGGCTTCGGCCACACCGGCTTCACCGGAACCTCAATTTGGATAGACCCCAGCTCGAACACCTACATCGTGTTGCTGGCCAACTCGATCCACACCCGGGGTAGTCCACCGATGTCGGATCTGCGCGGGGAGGTGGCGACGGCGACGGCCCGGGCCTTAGGGCTATAGCGCGTTCACATCCGTTCGAAATGTTGATAGTCCGGAGTTCGCCAGTCGCCACCCCACTGCCAGCCACGCTCGGTGAACGCGCGCGCGGCCGGGTCGCCTCCGTGGATGATTCCGGGGTCGGTGCGGCTGCGGTCGAGGTACGCCTCGGCATTGCGCGGTTCGAAATAGCCGCTGACATACAGGCACGGATTGATCAGCGGATTGATATCGATCGCGCGGCCGTAGGCGTGCGGCGACCATTCGCTGGTTCCAGGGATGCGTCGGCAGTTGAACGCCGACGTGTTGTTGTCCTCCATCGATAATTCGTCGTCCGCCTGCTGGTAGTTGTCGACCGTACGCATCTTGTCGACGGGATAACCCAGCCGGCGTAGTTGCTCGAAAATAGCGATGACGTCGGCGACCAGATCTTCGTGCACGATCAGTCGGCCGTGCTGGGTTTGGCCGTCGAAGCCCACATAGTCCACTTCGACGCGTCGCAGCTGCTCCGGTTCGACGGGGCAACCGGGCTGCCAGGTCGAGCCGAGGTCGGACGCGGTGACCGGATGCACGGTTGTGGCCGGGGGCGCCGGCGGCGCAACGGGCGACGATGACGGCGGGCTGGACGGCGGTGCCGTGCCCGACGATGGTGCCGCGCTTGAAGGCGGGGGGGTCGATGATGACGCGGCGGGCCGGGGCGGCGCGGGGGAGCACTGCACCAGAACGGCCGCCGCGAGCGCGACCGTCAGGATGGCGCCCGACCGCTGCACTGGTGTCAACTCGAATTGGTCCTCATTGCCGGCCTCCGTCGCTACAAGCAACGCTGCGTTCGTTGCCACCGTACCGGGGACCAGAAAATCGCTGAGCGGCTACTCGTTGGGCAACGCGGCTATGCCTTCGAGGCCGCGCGCGTGGCGAGTCCGGCCAGGTTGGCCAGTGAGTTGTCCAGATGCCCGCGAGCAAACGGTGGGAACTCGATGTCCCGGTAGTTCGGCGGCACCGCCGACCAGTCGTAGGTCAATTGAACCTCGGTCTCGGATGGTCCGACCGGCTTCAGGTCGTACCGCCAGATCCAGCCTCCGAACGCGAGGTTGTCCTCGTTCGGTGCATCTGTGAGGCGGGCCCCCGGCGCTGACACATCCTGTCCCGGTTCCCAGGCGATGGCCCTGGACGGGTCGTACACGACAACTCTGTTGACCATCTCGTAGTGCCTGTCCGGATGGTCGTCGTGGTACATCGCCATCCGGAAGATTTGCCCAAGCGCGGTCAGGGGTTGGTCGTTGAGCGGTTCACGCACCCAGCCCGTGCCGTCGATCGCCGCGTGCGTGCTGGGGTCCGCGAGCACATCGAAGACGACGTTGGCTGGGGCGCTGATGGTGGTCGCAACGACCACTTGTTGTTGAGTCACAGCAATACTGACCGGGGCCGCGACGAAAACTCATCGCTCAATCAGCAGCGTGGGCACGCCACACGTACCGTCCTTGACGCTGATCACCCGCGTGCCGGGCTTGCGTCCCGAGCGAACGTCGGAGACCTCGAGTCCAGCGTCAGCGAGCCGCGTTCGAGCCGCATCAGCGTTCGGAACGCGCCAGGACAACCCCCAGAGCCGATCGGTGTCGATCGGAGACCGCGGGTCGCGCAGCGGCTGCGCAAGCTCCACGGTCACCCCGCCCACGCGCAGGAAAACCAACCGCATACCCCAGTCCGGAAAGGTGCGGTCGAGTGCCAGGCGCAGGCCCAGGCCGTCGCGGTATAGCGAGATCGCGGCATCGGCGTCGCAGGTCTGGACCACCGCGTGGTCGATCCCGGTGACCACGGCGTCCTCGGATCCGTCCAGAGCGGCCTCCGGAAGTCGATCCGGGTTCTCGTGCTCGATCGCGATCATCAGCACGCCGCGGGTATGTGTTTCCGGCAGCAGCACGCTGCGCCAGCGCCGCTCCAGACCGGAGTCGGTGTCGCGGCCGAGACCGTGCGACATCGGTGGCGGCTCAAGGCCGTTCGCGTGGAGCTGTGCGTGGGCAGTGGCGAGATCCGACGACGCAAACGCGAGCCCGATCGGGCCCTCGCCGTGTCGATCCAACCGGGCCGCGACCGTCTGCCCGAGGGGTCCGTCCCCGTGCGGAGTGATCAATTCCAGGTACGTATTGGACAGCCGGAACAGTGCATTCGCCGTGCCCCAACCCGGATGTTCACCGCGCCACGACGGGCGACGCGACAACAGCGTGGTGTAGCTCCGTGCGGCGACGTCCAAGTCACGCACAGCGACAATCACGTGGTCGAGCGCGTCGAACACCCGAGTCAGTCCTGCTCGATTCCCAAGAGCCGCAGCGGATGCAGCCCGTCGACGGCGCCCACGAACGGCGGATGGATGCTGTAGCCAAGCATGCGGCGGATGTCGGCGGAGACCGATCGGGCGATGTCGCGCGACACCGACAAGCTGAATGCCTCCATCGGCCGCAGCCACGGCTCGCAGTACTGCGCGGTCACGGCCAATCGATCGCAGGCACTGGTATTCGCGCCTCCGCCATGCCACAGCGTCCCCACGAAAAAGACGCACGAGCCGGCGGGCATGACGACAGGTAGCGACTGATCTTCCGGACCCGGTCGCCGCTTGCCCCAGCGGTGGCTGCCGGGTATCAACACCGTGGCGCCATTGTCGGCGGTGAACTCGTCGATTGCCCAGATCGTCGCGGCTGCCAACGGGTCGCGCGGACGCGGCACCGGGTAGAACCCGTCGTCGTGATGCGGCAGCTGCGCGGCCTCTCCGGGCTGAATGTTGATGGCCTGCAACGCCGAAAGCAAATAGTTGGGCATCAGCAACCGGTCCAGCACCGCCAGCACCCGGGGATGGTCGACGAGCCGGTCACACACCCGCGTTCTGCTCAGCACGCTGTAGATGCGTTGGGTGCGCCGGCCCTCGAACGAGTTGCGTCCGGTGTGCCCCAGCCAGGGGCGCACCTCCTCGCGGATGCGTCGGCATTCTTCGGCGCTGAGCAGGTTTTCCCAGATGACGTAACCGTCACGGTCCAGGGCCGCCATGTCGGCCTCGACGACGGCGCTGTCGACACAGCCGCCGCCGGTGGCCGTGAACTTGTAGCGCCCCGCCAGATCGCCCCTGAGGTCCTCCAGCGTGGTGACGGACTCGTCGTCGATTGTCATTGGTCAGTCCTACGTCGCGGCAAAGGCGGTGTCATCTTCCCCGACCACACTAGGCCGTAGCCTGACTGCATGGCTGACAATTCGTGGAGCGTCCAGATCGGCGAGGCGGAAGACCCGGGCAACCCGGGGATACCTCCGGTGCCAACCACCGTCTATGAAGGCGACGAAGACGGCGCCAGAGCCGCCTACGCCGACGCCACGTCGAAGGCGACCGAGCAGGACTACCGCTACGTGATGCTGCGAAATATCGGTGAGGTGGTCGAATTATGGGGCACCCCGCCAGCCGTCGGTTAGGCATCAAGTGAAACTCGCCATTGCGACACCAGTCGTCACCAACATCGGCGGCGCCGCTTTCACCTGGGAACAGGACGCCGGCATCGAAGACATCGGCCGCGTGGCCGAAGTCGCCGACCGACTCGGCTATCACCACCTCACCTGCAGCGAGCACATCGGCATCCCGTCGGCTGAGGCTGGTCGGCGCGGCTCCCGTTACTGGGATCCCCTTGCCACCTTGGGTTACGTGTCGGCGCGCACGCAGCAGATCCGGCTTGTGACGATGACGCTGGTGCTCGGCTACCACCACCCATTGGCGATCGTAAAGCGTTACGGCACATTGGATCACGTCAGTGGCGGCCGCGTCATCCTGGGCGTCGGCGTGGGCACCCTGAAAGAGGAGTTCGATCTGCTGGGCGCACCGTTCGACGACCGCGGCGCCCGGGCCGACGATGCGTTGCGCGCGCTGCGGGCAGCATTACCCACCAATGAGCCGGAATATGACGGCGAGTATTACTCATTCAGCGGACTGACCGTGGACCCGTGCGCGCTGCAGTCACATATGCCGATCTGGATCGGTGGCCGCACCAGGCGGTCACTGCGGCGGGCGGTCACTTTGGCCGAGGGGTGGTGTCCGTTCGGCGTGTCCATCGCCACTGCGGGCGAGTGGTTGAAGTCCTGGGAGTTGCCCGCCGGGTTCGAGGTGGTGCTGCCCGCCGACGCGCCCCTCAATCCGGTGCAGGAACCAGCATTGACCGAGGACACGCTGCACTCCCTCGCCGCGGCCGGAACCACCACACTGTCCGCCCGGTTTGTCCACGAGTCCCTGGAGCATTACCTCGAGCAGGTCCACGCCCTCGCCGAGTTGCACGGGAAGACTTTCTGACGGTTCGACGTTAGGGCTCAAATGAAGTTCGGGATCGCCACATTCGTCAACGACGACAGCATCGACACGCTCTCGCTCGCCCGCGCGATCGAAGAGCGCGGTTTCGCCTCGCTGGTAGTAGCCGAGCACACCCATATCCCGGCGAGCCGGGAGTCCGCCTACCCGCTTGGCGGCGAGTTGCCGTCCATCTATTACCGAACCCTGGATCCGTTCGTGACTTTGGCCGCGGCCGCGGCGGTGACTGAAACCATCGAGTTGTTCACCGGCATAGCCCTGCTGATCCAGCGTGACCCGATCATCACGGCCAAGGAAGCCGCCAGCATCGACCTGATCTCCAACGGGCGGTTCGTGTTCGGCGTTGGCGCCGGGTGGAACATCGAGGAATTGCGGGATCACGGCACCGATCCGAAGACACGTGGCAAATTGCTCGACGAACGCATCGAGGCCATCAAAGCGCTGTGGACCGCCGAACCCGCCGAGTATCACGGCAAATTCGTCAACTTCGACGCTGCCTACTGCCGTCCCAAACCGGTTCGGCAGCCACACCCGCCGATCTTCATCGGCGGCGACTCCGACGCCACCGTGAAGCGGGTAATCCGCCACGACGCGGGCTGGATCTCGAATCCACTGCCAGTTGAGCGGTTGACCCAGCGCGTCGACCAACTGCGTCAGGGCAGTGGACGGGATGTCCCGCTGGCGATGTTCGGCGCCCCGGCTAAGCCTGACTATTGGGATGCTGCAAAGGAACTCGGATTCGGCCAGTTGGCACTGATGCTTCCCACCAAACCTCGGGACCAATCCCTGCGGATGCTCGACGACCTCGCGGAGAAGGTCAACGCGTACCGCTAGCGCAAGGGCACCTTGGCGTCACATAGGCCAAAACGTCGTCCTACAACGTCACTCGTCCTACAAGGTCACTATGGTCCCGGCTGTCGGGTCGACCCTTCCGTCAAGCAACTCACGGTACGCTCGCTGAATCTCGTCTTCACTCGAAATCTGTTCGACCCGAATCCATTTCGATGCCCACTCGGCGAACGGTGCCCATGCCTCGGCGACGTGGTCGTCGAGTTTCGCGGTGCCCCAGTCCGCGCCGCGTTTCTTGATGCGGTCCGGCGCGAAGAAGAAGACGGGCTTTGGGCCCTGAAGATCGCCACTGCCCTGCGCCATCTGCGTCCAGTGGGTCATGCCGACCGCGGCGCTGTGCGCAAGGCGGTCGCCATAGTGCGCATGGATGGCGGTCCGGATCGCCCCGTCGCCGGAGATGTCAATGAAAACGGCACGATCGCCGGGCAACTCAGAGATGTTGTCGTACAAGACAACCGAGTCGTAGATGTCCAGACCGGCCACAAACTCCCTGTTGCCGGCCGACGTCAACCCCACGACCCGGATGTCCGCCCGCTTGGCGAGCAGGTAGGCGGCGATGATCGCCGTCTTCGACGAAGCGCTGGAGATGACGATTGTGTCCGCGCCGAAAAAGCCTTCATCCGCGACGAAGTCGTCGATGAGGAATGACGTGAAGAAGAGTGGGAAGAACAGAATGTGCTCGGCCTCGCGGTCGGCGGCGTAGACGGGATCGGTCTGGACGTCGCGGTAGCCCTGATAGGCCGAGGGCAGCGCTGCCCGGTGGGGGGCGGCATCGACAAATCCCTTTTCGTTGATGCGATCCGGGACGACCAGCAGGTGGCTGGCACACGGCAGGTAGCCGTAAACGCGCATGCCCTGCGCCAGATCGCGATGTCGTGACTCCTCGACATGGGCGTAGCCCCACACGTTGAGCTTGCCCCAGTTCGGGTCCACCGTAGGGAAGAAATCCCAATACCGCATTGCCTCGCCGAAGACGGCGTAGGTGATGTTGTTCGCCGTCAGTCCGAAAGACTCGACGCGGAGCAATGCCTGGCCGTCTTCCGGCGACGGGGGAGGGTCGGAAGAGAATCTGGTCTGGTGCAGGTCGGTGCGACTCAGCTCGAAATCCATGGCTGTGAGCCTAGCCGTCCGGGCGAGTAATCATGTACCATCTGGTACATGATTACCGAGAGCAGCATCGAGATCGACGCACCGCCATCTCTGGTATGGGACGTGTTCGCCGACGTGGAGCGCTGGCCGGAATGGACCGCCTCGGTCACCCGGCTGGTGGCCCTCGACGGGCCCGGCCTGGCCGTCGGCAAGCGTTTCGAGATCAAGCAGCCCAGAATGCCGAAGCTGGTATGGGAAGTCACTGACGTGCTTCCCGGGGTCTCGTGGACCTGGGTGCAGCGTGCCCCGGGCGGCACCACCACGGCCAGCCACACATTGACGCCGATCGCCGCCGGCCGCACGCGGGCACATCAGCAACTCGAGCAGCGGGGTCTCGTCGGCGCGGTGGTCGGTCGGCTCATGCTGCGCACCACGCGTCGCTACTTGGAGATGGAAGCGCAGGGCCTCAAGGGCCGCAGCGAGCAATCGCGGCAAGCTCTTGGCCCGCACTCCTGACGTCAAGCGTCGCCAGCAGTTGCTCGACGCGCTGGTCGACGACTTCGCCGCAGGCGGCATTGGGGACCGTTCGCTGCGGGACGTGGCCTCCGCCGTCGGCACCAGTCACCGGATGTTGTTGCACCACTTCGCTTCTCGGGACGAATTGCTTCTTGCGATCGTCGAGGAGGTCGAACGCCGTCAAATGGCCATCCTGTCGAGCCTGCCCAGTGAGCCCGCCGACGGCTTCGTCGCGATGTGGGAGGCGCTGCGCCGCCCTGAACTACGCCCGTTCGAGCGGCTGTTCTTTGAGTGCTACTCCCGCGGCGTCCAGGGCGAGGAGCCGTTTGCCCGCATGGTGCCCGGTGCCGTGGACAGCTGGCTGGAAGCGGCGGATGCGGCAGCCGGTGAGGTGAACGAACCGGCGCTGGTGCGCCTGGGCCTAGCTGTCACCCGCGGGCTCTTGCTCGATCTGGTGGCCACCAACGATGACGCGGGCGTGACGGCCGCGGCGCAGGCCTTTGCCAATCTCTTGCGGGAATCGGGACGCAAATAGCGGTCTCTCTGTGTTGCTTACGTTGGCAGCCACACGTGAGGAGAAGCCCGTGAAGATTCGGTTCGGGGTCGGACTGGGGGCCGAGACCTCCCCGGAGCAACTTGCCGGCATTGTCGACCAGCTGGAATCAAGCGGGGTGGACTCGCTGTGGTTTTCCGAACTGGTGTATTCCCAGGCGGTGGACCCCATGGTGGGCATGGCCTATGCGCTCTCCCGCACCTCGCGATTGAAAGTGGGTACGTCGGTAGCGGTACTGCCGGGCCGTCATCCGGTGCTGGTTGCCAAGCAGCTGGCGTCGCTTGCAGCACTTGCCCCGAAGAGGGTTCTTCCGGTTTTCGGGTTGCGTTCGGCGATCGCAGCTGAGCGGGAGGTGTTCGTGGTCCCGGACGGAAAGCGCGCGGCAGTCTTCGACGAATCACTGCGACTGCTGCGACAGGCATTGGTCGATGACTCCGCCAGCTACGCCGGCACGTACTTCACGGTGACCGGCGCGTCGGTCGCGCCGCAACCCGTACCGCCGCTGGACATTTGGGTGGGCGGCTCGTCGGCGGCGGCCTTCCGGCGCATCGGCTCGCTGGCCGACGGGTGGCTGGGCAGCTTCCTTACCCCGAAGGAAGCTGAGCAGGGACGTGCGGCGATCGAGGTGGCCGCGGCGAACGCCGGGCGCCACATTGACGACGATCATTTCGGCATCTCGTTAGCCGTCGCCGATGGCGAGTTGCCAGCGGACTTGGCCGCAGCGGTCCGCCAGCGGCGGCCCGATCTAGATCCCAGCGAGCTGGTGGCGGCCGGCTGGGATCAGTTGCACCGTCAGCTCGACGCTTACCTGGATGCCGGATTGTCGAAATTCGTCATCAGGCCCGTCGGTAACGGATCACTGGACGGGTTCATCGAGCGGTTTGTCGAAGAGTTGCTCAGTCGCCAGAATTGACGTCGTTCAGCAGCGCGAAGAACTGAAATGAGGGATCGTCGGCGTCCATGGAGCCTTTTAGCGTGTCTTTCGTGATCGGGTGGCTGAGGTCCATCGCGGATGGATCGCTTACGCGGGCCCAATCGGTGACGATCGTTCGCTCGGTGAATTTCCATGCATCGCTGCGCTTTTCGTACTTGTCGAGGTAGCGTCCCCCGATGATGAGATCGATGTCTCGACTACGTCCGATCAGCGTATGAACCGCCAGTGAGTAGATCTCCCCTTCGGCGCAGTCCCCGGCGATCGCGAAGTTCATCGTGGTGATGTGGTGCTGCATCATCCGAATGTGTGGACGCGAGTCGGTGAGCTGCTGCAGGAACTGCTCGGCGGTGCCCGCCGAGAATCCGCCGTGGCTGTCTTGCGCGTCCTGGTGATAGAGGTTGCGCAGCCCTGCGATATCGCCGCGGTCGACGGCGCGACAGTAGGCATGGACTAACTTTCGCAGCGCAAACTCGTCGATCATTTCCTGCAGGGCCGCATCGGTTGTCGTCATCGCTTTAGAATTTCGCGACCGCCCCGGCGTCCACGGGCAGTGCCGCTCCGGTGATGTACTGCGCCTCGTCGGAAGCCAGGAAGAGCACGGCATTGCTGACCGCGCGAGCCTCGATCAGCGGCTTGGGCAACATGTGGAATTGCCCGATGATCTCTCCGGCGTCGTGCACGGTCGGACTGGGCAGATCCGGTCGCAGGGTCCGGCAGAACCACTCGTTGTCCAGCATCGGCGTCAGGATGTTGCCAGGGTGTATCGAGTTCACCCGAATCCACTGCGGGGCAAGTTCATTCGCCAGCGAGTTCATCAGACCGACGACGGCATGCTTGGCCGACGCATAGTGGGCCATGTAGCCGCCGCCGCGGAGACCCAACATCGAGCTGACCAGGATGATCGATCCACCGCCGCTGGTCATATGCGGCAACGCCGCTTTCACGGTCTGCCAGACCCCGGTCAAGTTGATATCCAGCATTGTCTGCCAGGCTGATTGTTCGATGAGCGCGGCCGGCGCGGGTACTCCGCTGATCCCGGCGTTGGCCACCACGATGTCCAGCCCGCCCAAAGCGGCCACCCCTGCTTCGAGCGCGGCGCGCAAACTCTCCAGATCCCGCACGTCGGCCTTGGCGGTCACGATGCGACGGCCCGCCTTCTCGACCAAGTCCGCGGTATCGGCGAGGTCGGCCTCGGTGGCGCCCGGGTACGCGACGCCATCGATGTCCTCGCAGATGTCGACCGCGATGATGTCCGCACCCTCCTCGGCCAGCCGAATCGCGTGTTCGCGACCTTGACCGCGCGCCGCACCGGTGATGAAAGCGACCTTGCCGGCGACTCTGCCGACTCTATTGCCTGCCATCGTTGCCTTTCCTCTGGACGATGCCACCCAGTCAAACACGCGTGTTTGCCCGCCGTTGCGCGGCCACAGACAGGAGGGTAGACACACCGGTATGGGCGCGCTGACTCGTCGGACTCGTTAGCACCGGCGTGGCTGACGAACGACTGTTGATTCCCGGCCAGACGTGCTGGCGGGTGGCACGTGCCGACCAATTCGCCGGCATCATCGATGCGGCCGACTACTTTCGCCACGTCAAGACGGCGATGTTGCGCGCGCGACACCGAATCATGTTGATCGCCTGGGATTTAGACGCCAGGATGGCGTTCGAGCGGGGCGCCAAGACGCTACCCGGGCCCAACCAGTTGGGCGCGTTCATTTATTGGCTGCTCTGGAAGCGGCCAAGTCTGGAGATCTATCTCCTCAAATCCAATCTGCGCCTGCTGCCGGCGTTCGACGGCATCTGGTATGGGCTGACTCCGGTGACGCTGGTAAATCGGTTCAGCAGCAAGCGAATTCGTTTCGCCGTCGATGGCGCCCACCCCATCGGCGCAGTTCATCACCAAAAGATCGCGGTGATCGACGATGCGGTGGCGTTCTGCGGCGGCCTGGACCTCACCATCGAGAGATGGGACACGCGTGCGCATGCGGACACAAACCGCGGTAGGCGAACGCTGGGTCGCAGTTACGGTCCGCGTCACGAGGTGGCATTGGCCGTCGACGGTGCCGCGGCCGCCGCACTCGGTGAGCAAGCTCGCGAGCGCTGGCACACCGCTACCGGTCAACTGTTGGAGCCCGTCGAAGCCAAGCACGTCGCGTGGCCCAGCAAGCTGAAACCTGTGCTGCGCAACGTCGACGTCGGAATTGCGCGTACCCTGCCCGAACTGGACGGGCGCGCCGAGGTTCGCGAGGTCGAAGCGCTGAACTACGCAGCGATCGCCGCCGCGCGCCGCGTGATCTATCTAGAGAATCAGTACCTGGCTTCCAGGGACCTCGTCGATGCGCTGTCTGGGCGATTGCGAGAAGACAACGGACCGGAGATCGTCATCGTGCTGCCCCGATGTTCGGAAAGCCCGCTGGAGCAACAAGCGATGGACAGCGCTCGTCATCTACTCATCCAAGAGCTGTGGGCAGCAGATCAGCACAATCGGTTGGGCATCTACTGGCCGGTGACCGACGGCGGCACCGCGATCTACGTCCACTCGAAGGTGCTGGTCGTCGACGATCGTCTGCTGCGCATCGGATCGTCGAATCTGAACAACCGGTCGATGGGGTTCGACAGCGAGTGCGACCTGGCCATCGAGGCCGTTGAGGCTGTGGACACCACCGCAGGCAACCAGTCAGAGGGCTCCGACGACATCCGTCGAGAAATCACCGCTATGCGGCATGAATTGGTCTCCGAGCACCTGGGTGTGTCGGTGGGGGAGTTCGAAAGCGCCCTGGATAAATCCGGGTCATTCCTACAGACCGTCGAGGCACTGCGCGGGCACGGTAGGACGTTGCTCCCCTTCACCGAGGAGACAATCGCCGACGAGGCGAGCCCACTGGCCGAAAACGATTTGATGGATCCCGACCATGTGCCCCGGTCCCTAAGCGCGAGTCTGCAGCGACTCATCGTGCGGCTGCGGCGCTGAGGAAGCGTGGTCCGCCGGTCAGGGATCCGCTCTCAACCGAGGTGCCGAGCGCGTTCCCGAGCGTGAAACTCCTGATTCTCCCCCCACCCGCGGACACCATCCCAATGCCAGTCGGTCAGCGTCCAGTACGTCAGCCGTCCCGGCCAGCCCAACCAGCGCAGCACGGTCCGCACCTCGCCGTCGGCGTGCAGCGTTCTCCCGTGCTCGTCAGTCGCCTGGACAACGACCTGTGCGGGCGCGCCGTCGCGGCGAGCGCCGACCCGTCGTTCACCGCTGACCAGTTCCCCCATCCGGCCATCGGCGACCAGGTATCCGCCGACGACCTTGTCCACGCCGGGGGTACGGCTTTCCATCGTCAGGGCGTGCCAGTGATCGTCTTCCGACGCGATCGCCCACAGATAGTCACCGGACCGGATTGCCCCCGCTCGGTGCGGTCCCCACGTCCGATCCCGCATCGAGCAGCAGTCGACGTCGAAGTGTTCGCCCTCCAGGCTGAGCTTCCCGGTCATTCTTCCGGGTTGGTCGAAGTGGCCGGACGCGGCGTCGGCGGGCCCCAGCGGGTGTGGTGGCATCAACGCCGTCCACTCCAGGGCCAGCTGCAGGCCGAGCCCGGAGTACTCGAGCAGGTGTCGCCGGCTGGGTTCGACGACGTGGTGACGCAAGCTGTTCGGCAACGTGAAGTCAGTGAAATCGATTGCGCCCGTTGGAGGCTGGCGCCAGCGCCAGTCATAGAACAGGCAATCGTGGGGATGCTCACCGCTCGGGTCCCACAGGGCTGGGCCGCCGCCGGAGATACCGCAGCGTGCGTCGTGGAAGAAGTAGACGAATCCGTTGATGCCACGTTCGGGCACCGAGACGGCGAAGCAACTGCTCTCGGCCCAGTCGGGGTCATCGGTGGCGGCGTGGAATGCGCCGTCGTGTGCGGTGGCATCCCAGGTCACGATGTGAGTCAACACCCGCGGACGTGACCGGACAAGGCCGCGGGATTGACTCGAGACCGATTATGGGTACAGCATCCGCAAGCCAGCTTGCGACCGCCGAGGAGTATGCACATGCAGCGTCCCGACACGATGATCGAAATCCATCGCGAACGTGTCCAGGATCAGACGGTCGAAATGTTCGGCGGCGAGAAGCGCACCGAGTCTGTCGACGGCACCGGCTATTCGGCGACCGCCACCATCGACCTGACGCTGGACCGCGTGTGGTTCATCTTCGATTCGCATGATCGGCTCTGGCAGGAGGAAGTGGACGGCGAATCACGCGATCCGCTACGACATTTCGCCATCGACCTGGTGATCTTCGACTCCAAGATCGTTATCGATTCGGTGACGTGCATCCCGCTGGTGGAACTGCCGCCGATGACCGTCACCATCCCCGACGGTCCGCGTGCCGGTGAGGGCCGGGATATCCCGTACAACGAGATTCCGGTGTTCGGGCGGCTGACCGTCCACGAGCAACTCGAGCCGCACGAAACCGAGCCGGGCAAGCAGACGATCGCGCTGAACTTCACCGCCCAGGACGCTCCCGTGCTGTTGGCCAGTGCGCTGCCCGACGAATACGGCCCGCGGCTCTTCGGCGATCACATCGAACGCCGTGCCGACGGTGTGACCGTCATCGCCGGGCAGGACCCGCGGATCACCTGGGAACTCGACTACGCCGAGGCGTACTGGATCACCCATAGCATCGCGGGAGAGCTGCTGGTCAATATGGAGAAGCTGCAGCACCCGTCCATTTCAGACGACGAGGCCAGGATCAGGGTGCTCGATTCGCTGGCCGCGCAGATCGCCGATGCGGTCCGGCCGCAACTCGCCGAGAAGGGCGACAACGGCATCGAGAGCCTGCTGCCCTCGCCCGTCGATGTCGATCCACAAGCTCAGGACGACATCACATTCAAGGCACTCGACGCGATCGTGCAGCGTTGGGACGTAGGCGATGTCACCCACGAATCGCTGGTCGTCCAGGTGCAGACACTGCGCGAACTGCCCGCCGGCGAGGAGCTCCCGCTTTCGATTCTCGCTGAGAATCCCCATGAGAGAACGGGATTGGCGGTCACCGGGTGGAGCGTCCTGCGTCAGGTCCGGGATACGGTGATGAACACTTTCGGTCTTGACGAAAGCGACTTCGACGCCGACGTGCCCTGTCTGCTGAAGGAACCGAAGACCATCAACATCGGCGGCGCAGAACGTAGCCTCGACGCGATCGAGGCCGACATTCTGCCGCGGACAAAAGATGGCCGGCTGGTGGTCGACGGTGCCGTGAGCGCGGAAACGAAACTCTACGATTTCAAGGCCAACTTCAAGGTGGTCTACGAGATGGGTCTGGACGACATCCCACGTGATCCGAAGGAGGTAGAGACCCGACGCGTCAACTTGAAGACAATCGAGAGTCTTGAGCAGAGGCTGCGCGAGGCCGGCGACAAGAAACGCGCGGGGGAGCTGACCGACCAGGACTATGAAGCCGAAGTCAAACAGGTCAACGAGTGGTTCGGCGAGCTCCCGCGGACGGTCGGGGTGCGGCCGGCGCAGAATCCTGCCGAACCGGAGGTCAGTTCGGACTTCAGCCTCTCGGCAGCCGGCAAGGTTGCCACGGCTGCGGGCGCCGCGGCGATCGCCGGGCTGATTGCGTTGCCGGTGACGGCGGTGGCGGAGGCGGCGGCGGTCACGGCGGTGGCGGCGGTGGTCCCGCGCCTCATGGTGGTGGCGGTGGCGGTGGTCCCGCGCCTCATGGCGGCGGTGGCGGCGGCGGTCCCGCGCCGCATGGCGGCGGCCAAGGCGGTGGCGGCCAGGGCGGCGGCGGTGGCGGTGGTCCTGCGCCGCACGGCGGTGGCCAGGGTGGCGGCGGCCAAGGCGGTGGACAGGGCGGCGGCCAAGGTGGCGGCGGTGGGCACGGTGGCGGACCTGCGCCCCAAGCTGGCGGCGGTGGTGGTCCTGCGCCGCACGGTGGTGGCGGTCCGGGTGGTGGCGGACCGGCGACGTCACCGGGTCAACGTGGTGGTCCCGGCGGGACCGGACCGCAAGGACATGGCCCCAGGCCTTCGGCTACCGAACTGCGTGGCGGCCTAGGTGCATCAGGTGGACCCAAGGCCGGCGTCAACGGGAATCTGCGTGGCCCGGGGACCAACGTTCGTGGAGTATTCCGCGGTAGCGGTGCACCGGCAGTCGACTTCCGCGGGCCGTTCCGCGGTCTAGGCGGGCCCCGCGCCGATTACCGTGGCGGATTCCATCTGAAAGGCACCCCGCCCGGCAACTTCCGCGCCGCCTTCCGTGGTCTGGGGGCGCCGCCTTTCGCGCGGTGGTGGGGTCCTCGTGGCGACCTGGGCATCAATCTGCGAGGACCGTTTGGGCCCGGCGCAAACCTGAACTGGCGCTTCGGTTGGCGGGGTGGGCCGGCCTGGCACTACCGCGGCGCCTTCCGGGGACCCGGCGCGCCGCTCGGAGATCTGCTGTGGAATGTGGCATTCCGGAGGCCGGGGCTGCACCTTCTTCCGCCCCCGTGGCACGGTGGTCCTCCGCCATGGGGATTAGGCCGTGCGCCGTGGGGTTGGGGACCTCCGCCTGCACCGCCGCGGGGTTGGGCCGCTCCGCTCAGAGCCTCATTGGCTCCGTACGGGGGCTGGGGGCCATGGCCGCCGCGGGCGGGCTGGGTGGCACCCAACCTGAATTACCTGGGGTACTCGGTGCTGCCGGCGTGGGATCCGTACTACCAGGGCTGGGGCTTCTGGCTCTACGGGATCTGGGTTCCGCTGCAGCCGTACTGACCCTGAAGGGTTACCAGCCGATACCGAGCTGTTGGCAGGTGGCCAAGGTGCCGCCGTAGGCCACGATGCTGTCCGTCCAGGCAGCCTCGTCGTATTGCGTCCCGGGACCGGGGCGGACACTCGCGACGAACAATTGCATGTCGTCGATGTAGCGCTGCAGTGCGCGGGTGGACAACCGCGGCGGGGTTGCGTGCGCATCCAGGGCTTGCTGCGTACGTCGCGCCCAGTCCTGGGTATCGGCGACGAACTTAGGCAAAGCGGCGTCGCGTTCCGGTGAACCCGCCTCGCCGGTCGCCAAGAACGCGTTGCTGCGGTCGTCGTTCTCTTTCATCAGCGGTCCGATCGCCTGACACAGCGCTTTATCTGCGTCGGCTACCGGCGGTGGCTTCGGGGCGCTGGGCGCTGGGTCCGGCTGGGTCAGCAAGGAGACCAAAGAGAGCACCAGCGCCACGGTGGCCAACACGACGGCGACGATCACGCCCACGGTCATCCGGGAAGGGCGCTGACGCTGCCGGGCCGCCGGATGGAAGTCCGGGGGTGGCGCGGCGGGTGGTCGCGTTTCGCGGGAAAACCGGTCGGTGTGTGGTGCCGGCGGAAATCCACTACCCGTGCGCCGAGCCGGATCGAACTCCCCACCGCGAGTGCTCATGAATATCCAGGTTAACCCCTGCCGGCCAGGACGCGTCCAGCCCTCGCGCGTCCTGCGGCGACGCGCGTAACCTCGAAACAGCAGTGCCACACCTGTGTGAAGGAGCGATCCGATGACCGTAATCAAGGCTCTGATGGCCGGCGGTCTGTTGAGTGCGATCGCGTCGGCAATGATCGCGATGCCGGCGGCCAACGCCGATCCCCAGCAGTGCAACACCACCTTCGGCCAGACGGCCTCCGAGCAAGTCCAGGGCTACCTGGACCGGCATCCGGACGTCAAGGCGGAAATCACCGCCAGATCCCAGGCGTCGGGTTCGGGAACCAATCTGGTCGACTACCTCAACCGGCACCCGGACGTTCGGCAGGCGCTGGTGACGCTGGCCAATCAGTGCACCTCTTGAGGTGATCGGGCTTCGTCTGCAAGCGCCGCCGCGACACGGGAAAATGTTCGCGGTTGACTCAAAATAGGAACACGTTCTAGCGTCAGAGCCGTGTCTGCCCCCGCGTTCTCAAACCCATTGATTTCAGCTATCGCGGAAGCCGAGGAACTCGTCGCTGCCGCCCCCTTCATCGAGACCGAAGCCGATCTGCTCGAAGGGCTGCAATACCTGGCCGGCTGCGTCGCCGGCTGTATGCATCTGGCTTTCGACTACGAGCGTGACCACCCCTTTCTGCAGTCCGGAACCGGGCCGTTCACCAAGATGGGCCTGGACAACCCCGACACCCTCTACTTCGGCACCCGTGTGCACGCCGAGCACGACTACGTGATCCGCGGGGTGCGCGGCACCACGACCGATCTGAGCTTCCAGCTACTCGGCGGCGAGTACACCGACGACAACGTGCCCGCCAGCCAGGCCGCCTTCGACGACCGCGAACTCGACATCGCGCCCGACGGCAGCTTCGAGTGGCGGGTGCGGCCGACCAGTCCGGGGCAGCTGGTGATCCGCGAGGTTTACGCCGACTGGAGCGCCCGGCGGGGCACATTGACCATCGAGCGACTCGACACCGCGGGCACCGCACCACCGCCGCTGACCCGCCAATTGATCGAAAAGCGTTACGCGACTGCAGGGAAGCAGCTGGTGAACCGGGTCAAGACCTGGTTGCAGTTCCCGCAGTGGTTCTATCTGGACATCCCGGTCAACACCATGGTGCCGCCACGCCTGACCCCGGGGGGCTTGGCCACTCAGTACTCCTCGGTCGGCCACTTCGAGTTGCGGCCCGATCAGGCCCTGGTGATCACGGTTCCGGTGAGCGACGCCCCCTACTTGGGCTTCCAGTTGGGTAGCTTGTGGTACATCTCGCTGGATTACATCAACCATCAGACGTCGCTGAATAACACTCAGGCACAAGCGGATCCGGATGGCAAGGTGCGCATCGTGGTCAGTGACCAGAATCCGGGCGTGACCAACTGGGTGGAGACGCTGGCACATCGCAGAGGATTCTTGCAGTTCCGGTGGCAGCGGGTGTCGCGGGAGTTGACCGAGGCCGACGGGCCCACCGTGGAATTGGTCGATGTCGACGCCGTACCGGCCGCCCTGCCGTACTACGAGCACAACAAGATCTCCGAGGACGACTGGCGAGCGCGAATTGCGGTGCGCCAACAGCAAATTGCGGCGAGGATGCTGGGATGACCGGAATGCTGGACGGCAAGGCGGTGGTGATCAGTGGTGTCGGCCCGGGGCTGGGCACCACGCTGGCACGCCGTTGCGCGCTCGAAGGGGCCGATCTGGTGCTGGCGGCTCGCAGCGTGGACCGTCTCGACGATGTCGCCAAGCAGGTCGTCGACCTGGGCCGCAAAGCGGTGGCGGTACGGACCGATATCACCGACGACGATCAGGTGAATGCCCTCGTCGAGGCCACTCTGGACGCATACGGTAAAGCGGATGTACTGGTCAACAACGCGTTTCGGGTGCCGTCGATGAAGCCGTTGGCCGGCACCACCTTTCAGCACATCCGCGATGCGATCGAACTCAGTGCGCTCGGGGCCCTGCGACTGATCCAGGGATTCACACCGGCGTTGGCGGAAGCCAAGGGCTCCGTCGTCAACGTCAACTCCATGGTGATCCGTCACTCGCAGGCCAAGTACGGGGCCTACAAAATGGCCAAATCCGCGTTGCTGGCCATGTCGCAATCGTTGGCCACCGAGCTCGGCGAGCAGGGTATACGCGTCAATTCTGTTGCGCCCGGCTATATCTGGGGCGACACATTGCAGGGTTACTTCAATCACCAGGCCGGCAAGTACGGCACCACCGCCGAACAGATCTACCAGGCCACGGCGGCCAACTCCGACCTCAAGCGGCTTCCGACCGAGGACGAGGTGGCATCAGCCATCCTGTTTATGGCGAGTGATCTGTCCAGCGGTATCACCGGGCAGACACTGGACGTCAACTGCGGGGAGTACCACAGCTGATGGAGCGAACTGACGTCGGCACCGTCGACGACCTACATGCGTCAGCGACCAAGCTGACCGGGCTGGACGATTTCGGGCCCGATGACGACAACTACCGCGAAGCGCTGGGCGTGCTGCTCGACTCGTACCGGCATGAGGCCGGCCTTACGGTGCTGGGCAGCAAGATGAATCGATTCTTCCTGCGTGGCGCGCTGGTGGCCCGGCTGTTGTCGCAGTCCGCGTGGAAGCAGTATCCGGCGCATGCCGACGTCACGATCGAGCGACCGATCTTCGTGACCGGCCTGCCGCGCACCGGCACCACCGCGTTGCACCGACTGCTGGGTGCCGACCCGGCCCATCAGGGTCTGCACTTGTGGCTGGCCGAATTTCCGCAGCCGCGTCCGCCCCGCGACACCTGGGATTCCAATCCGTGGTACCGCCAATTGGACGCGCAGTTCACCCAGCACCACGAAGAGAACCCGGACTACACCGGACTGCATTTCATGGCCGCCTACGAGCTGGAGGAGTGCTGGCAGCTACTGCGACAGTCGCTGCATTCGGTGTCCTATGAGACGTTGGCGCACATACCCAGTTATGCACGCTGGTTGTCCCAGCAAGACTGGACCCCCTCGTACCAGCGGCATCGCCGCAACCTGCAACTCATCGGGCTCAATGACGCCGACAAGCGATGGGTGCTTAAGAACCCCAGTCATCTGTTCGCGCTGGACGCGTTGATGGCGACCTATCCCGACGCGCTGGTGATCCAGACCCACCGGCCGGTGGAGACGATCATGGCCTCGATGTGCTCACTGGCCCAGCACACGGCCCAGGAGTGGTCGACGGCGTTCCACGGCGCCCGGATCGGCTCCGACGCAATGGAAACCTGGTCGCGGGGCCTGGAGCGGTTCAACGCCGCTCGGGCCGAATACGATCCGGCCCAGTTCTGCGATGTCGACTACAAGCAACTGATCGCCGATCCGCTGGGCACGGTCGCCGAGGTGTACCGCCATTTCGGGCTGACGCTGACCGACGAGGCTCGAAAAGCCATGGAGGACAGCCACGCCGAGAGTCAGACCGGACCCAGGGCACCTAAGCACAAGTATTCGCTCGCCGATTATGGGCTGACGGCCGAGGCGGTCAAGGAGCGGTTTGCCGGGCTGTAACGGCCCTGGGCGCGGCGGGTGGGTGGACAGACGCAGGACAGCCTAGACCGGCTCGTTCAGTCGTCGGCGTTGTGCTCGAGAACTCCCTCGGCCACCGCGTGCTCGATGCTGTCGGATAGTCGGGGACAGTTCTTGGTGCGCGCGGTATCGCCTCCTGCGGCACGCACTTCGGCGAAGTGGGCACAGCGCTGGGCAGCGTCGGTGTTCCATTGCACCGCAGTGTGACCCGGCCCGAGTCGTCGCACCGATACCGTGACGTGGCAGAAACGGCAGTCCACCGGTTGCAGGCCTGCCCTCAGGTAGCGCTCCCGGTCGGCTCGGCTGGCTTCGGCCACTTCGGCGGCCCGCTCGGGGTCGTTGCCGAAATTCCTTGACTTGGACCATGTCCCGGAGCCGGTGTGCCCTGAGGGCGACCCGTCGTGGTCGTGGTCGTGATCGTGATCATGGTCTCCGTGCAGCAGCAGCATCGACCGCGCCAGCCGGTCGACGTCGGGAACGGCCGGTTGATCGTCAGTCATGGCGATCAGCGCTACTGCGCGGGCACTTCGTCCGAAACAGGTTCTTCGGCATCGCGTGCCTTCAGATTGTCGGCGACCTCTTTGTTCCAAAACTCGTTGGCGCGGGTGGTGTCGACCTCGATTTCGAAGCGCTCCACCATCTCTGGCTGGATGTCGGCCACGTCGACGTAGAACTGCTGATACCAGCGACGCAACTGGTAGACAGCGCCGTCCTCCTCGACGAGCAACGGGTTGTCGATCCTGGTCTTGTGCTTCCAGATCTCCACGTCCTGCAGGAAGCCCTTGCTGACCCCGTCGGTGAATACCCGGGACAGCTTGTCGGTCATCTTCTCGTCCATGCCCTTGGGCTTTTCGACGATGACACCCCACTGCAGCACGAAAGAATTCTGCGTGACCGGATAGTGGCAGTTGATCAGGATCGACTCGGCCTTGTAGTCGCCGTATTTGTTGTGCAGCCAGTTGATCATGAACGACGGTCCGAAGTATGAGGCCTCGGAATCCAGGTGCGCCTCACCGTAGGACGTGCCCAGGTCGTTGACGTCTGGCCGGCCGACGTTGTGCAGGTACTGCGAAGCGATGTGACCTTCGAAGACGTTCTTGAAGAAGGTGGGCAACCCGAAATGGATGTAGAAGAAGTGCGCCATGTCGGTGACGTTGTCGATGATGTCGCGGCAGTTGGATCCTTCGATGAGGATGCTGTTCCACCGCCACTCGGTCCACTCGTCGCTGTCGGCTTCGGCGAGTTCTGGGATGCGCACCGCGGGGTCGGGCGGGTTGCCCTCGTGGTCGTGCCAGACGAACAGTAGGCCACTGCGCACGTCCGTCGTCCATGCGCGGGTACGAGCCGTCTTCGGCGTGCGCTTGGCGTACGGGACCAGCTTGCAGCGGCCGTCACCGCCCCAGCGCCAGTCGTGGAACGGGCAAGCGATCTCGTCGCCCTTGATGGTGCCCTCGGACAGGTCGCCGCCCATGTGGCGGCAGTAACCGTCGAGGATCTTGATGTCACCGTGTGAGTCGGCGAACACCACCAACTTGGTGCCGAACGCGTTGACGGCGTGCGGCTTGCCGTCGAGAAAGTCCTTTGCAACGCCCAGGCAATGCCAGCCTCGGGCATACCTGGTCGGCAAGGCGCCGGGGTCGATCTCCCGGACACCGACGCCACTTGTGTCGGTACTCACCCTGGTCACCTCCGGATTGCGGGCTGCTAATTAGAACACGTTACAGTTTTGGGACGGGGGTCCGCAACGACGGAGGTCTGGCCGTGTTAGCTGGGGCGTATGCGCATTGCGGTATATCTATTTGATGCCGCTGTACTCCTTCGAGGGTCGCTCGCCAAAAGTCGATCCCACCGCCTTCGTGGCGCCGACCGCCACCCTGATCGGCGACGTCACCGTCGAAGCAGGCGCATCTATCTGGTACAACGCCGTCCTCCGCGGCGACTACGCGCCGGTGGTGATCAGAGAGGGCGCGAACGTGCAGGACGGCTCGGTATTGCACGCGCCGCCGGGCATTCCCGTCGACATCGGTCCGGGCGCCACCGTGGCGCACCTGTGCTGCATCCACGGGGCGCACGTGGGCAAAGAGGCGCTGATCGCCAACCACGCCACAGTGCTGGACGGCGCAGTGATCGGTGCCCGCTGCATGGTGGCGGCAGGTGCGCTGGTGACGGGCGGCACCCAAATCCCGCCCGGAATGCTGGTAACCGGCGCGCCGGCGAAGGTGAAGGGGCCGATCGAGGGGACCGGCGCCGAGATGTGGGTCAACGTCAACCCGCAGGCCTATCGTGATCTGGCCCAGCGCCACCTGGTCGGGGTCGAGCAGGTCGAGTGGCCGGCGGTCGAACCAGGTTCGCCAGAGTGAAAGCAGCTTGAGGCTCGCGACCGTGACGCAGGTTCAGGTTCGCGAGCGTGACGCAGGTTCAGGTTCGCGAGCGTGACGCAGGTTCAGGTTCGCGAGCGTGAAGCTAGCTTCACGCTCGGCGCGCTACGTGAAGCTAGCTTCACGCTCGGCGCAGGGCGGGCCGGTCGAAGCGGGTAGTTAAGGTTCGATCTTCTCGGTGCTGGCGGCCGCCCGGTCCATCTCCCAGTAGGCGCGCAGCGCCACCAGTTGACCGTCGTCGTTGGCCTTGTAGGTGAACACGCCGTCCGCGGTGACCCGGTACCCGCCGGCGGTGATCAAGATGTGCCCGACGTTGGCCTCTTCGTTGCCGCACTGGTAAGTGTCGCGGAAAACGAACTCGATCTTTTCGGTGGGCGCAATCGCCTTGTCCCAGAACGCCGAAATCGCATCCCGTCCCCGATGTCCCTTGCCTTCGGGATCGAAAACCGAAGGGCCGATCGGGTCTTCGACAATTGCGTCGTCGGCGAACACCGCCAGCCACGCTTCCTTATCGCGCGCCGTGACCGCCTCACGGGAGCGTCGGCCGGCCTCGTGAGCTGGGTGACTCACTAGTCCTGCCAACCGGAGTGGATGTACGTCTCGGCGAAGCGCTTCATCGAATCCTGCTTCTTGTCCAACGGCGCGTCGAATCCCAGGCCGTCGAAGATCCACGGGATGGTGATGTAGTCGGTGACCCCGATCTCGGCAAGTTCGCGGTGCCCGTCCACGCCGAACTTGTCGATGCAGACGGCCTGGTACTCGAATGAGTCATCCGCACGCCCATTTTCGGCCAGCAGAGCTTTGATCTTGCCGATGGTCTCGTCCAGCTGCGCATGGGTCATCATCGCGCTGGTCCAGCCGTCGCCGATGCGGACTGCCCGCTTGAGTGCTACGTCGGTGTGGCCACCGACGTAGAACGGGACCGGCTGGCTGGGCGCCGGACTCATCTGCAGGCGGTCGAAATCGTAGAACTCGCCGTGGAATTCGACCATTCCACCGGCCAGCACCAGCTTGATCACGTCGATCATCTCGTCGACACGCTTGCCGCGGCGTTTGAACGGCACGCCACACCACTCGAATTCTTCTGGTGCCCAACCGATACCGACGCCGAAGCCGAAGCGGTTGTTGGTCAGGTTGGCTACCGAGCCGACCTGGCGGGCCAACAGCAGTGGGTTCCGGGAACCGAGTTTCATAACGTTGGTGTAGAACCGCAGTCGTGAAGTGACCGCCCCCATCGCGCCCGCCAAGATCAACGGATCTACCCAAGGGGTGTTCTCGTCGAACATCCGCTTGCCATCAGCGGTGTAGGGATAGTCGACCGACTGCTTCTCGAAATAGAAGATCGAGTCCGGCAAGGCGATCGAGTCGAAACCGACCTCCTCCGCCGTCTTGGCCAGCTCGGTCAACTGGTCGATCTGCCCCATCGCGATACTGAGGGTGTATTTCATCCGGCTCATTCCGGCTTATCCTTGCCGACCACCCACATCGAGTAGTACTGCGAACCCCCACCGTAGGCGTGGCCCAATGCTTTTCGCACGTTGGGAACCTGGTGGTCACCGCCCTTGTCCATCACCTGGATAGCGGCTTCTGCGAAACGGATGAGACCCGACGCGCCGATCGGGTTCGAGGACAAAACGCCGCCCGAGGGGTTGACCGGCAACCTGCCGCCGATGGCGGTTTCACCGGCTTCGGTGAGTTTCCAGCCCTCGCCCTCGGGGGCAAATCCGAGGCTTTCCAGCCACATTGGTTCGAACCAGGAGAACGGCACATAGATTTCCGCGGCGTCGATCTCGTCAATGGGGCTGGTGATCCCGGCGGCCTTCCACAGTGCGGCGGCCGCGTCCCGGCTGGCCTGGGGGTTGACCTGGTCGCGGCCCGAGAACTGCAGCGGCTCGGTGCGCAGTGCGGTGGCGTGAATCCATGCCACCGGATACCCCTCGGACAGACGGGAATCGGCGATCTCCTCGTTGCCGATCACCACGGCGCAGGCGCCGTCGGACGACGGACAGGTCTCGTCGAAGCGGATCGGGTCCCACAACATCGGGGACTCCATCACCTTCTCGACGGTGACGTCGGGCTGGTGCAGGTGGGCCAGGGGATTACGGGCGCCGTTGAGGCGGTCCTTGACGGCCACCATCGCCCCGATATGCGTCGGCGCACCTGAGCGGCGGATGTAGGACCGCACGTGCGGCGCGAAGTACCCGCCCGCACCGGCGCCGACCGGTTTGATGAAGGGGATGGGAATCGACAACGCCCACATGGCATTCGACTCCGACTGCTTCTCCCAGGCCATCGCCAGCACCCGGCGGTACTTACCGGATTGGACCAGGCTGGCCGCGACCACCCCGGTGGATCCACCAACCGATCCGGCGGTGTGCACCCGGATCAGCGGCTTTCCGGTGGCTCCCATGGCGTCGGCCATGAACAACTCCGGCATCATGACGCCCTCGAAGAAGTCGGGTGCCTTGCCCACCACGATGGCGTCGATGTCGTCGAAGGTCGAACCGGAGTCTTCCAGTGCCCGGTCAATCGCCTCGCGCACCAGGCCGTTCATCGAGACGTCCTTGCGCTTGGCGACGTACTTGGTCTGCCCGGTGCCCAGTACCGCGGCCAGGTTGGCCCCTGCGCCTGCCATCAGTTCTTTCCTTCCAGGACGGCGACCAGATTCTGTTGCAGCGCAGGCCCGCTGGTGGCGTGTGCCAACACCCGCTGTGCCGAGCCGTTCCAGATGTGTTGGGCCGCCAGACCGATCCGCTCCAGGCCGGCGACGAACATCGGATTGGCCGCCAGCGCGCCGCCGGAGGGATTGACCTTCGTCTTGTCGGTCAATCCGATTGCCTCGGCGAGGATCAGGTGCTGGTGGGTGAACGGCGCGTGAATCTCCGCGACCTCGATACTGGTGTCACCGCCGGTGGCCGCGTTGGCCGAGGCGGCGGTCGACGGCGACACGGTGAGGTCGCGCGCTCCCAGCACCGGGGTATCGATGCGGTGCTCGATTCCCGTTATCCACGCGGGGTTTTCGCGAAGCTCGCGCGCACGGTCGTCGGCGGCCAGCACGATCGCGCCGGCACCGTCGGTGATCGGTGCGATGTCGTGGCGTCGTAACGGGTCGTTGAAGAACGGGCGGGCCAGCAGTTCGTCGATGCTCTTGGCCGGCTTCTCCGAATCGTTTCGCTCGGCCTGTGCGAACGAGTCCAGCGCGACCTGTGCCATCTGTTCGGGAGTCCACTTGCCGGAATCCAGACCGATGCGCGCCTGCAGTCCCGCCAGCGATACCGAATCCGGCCACAGCGGCGCGACGGTGTACGGGTCGGTCTGCCGAGACAGAATCTGACGCAGGATCCCTGCCGACGACTTGCCGAAGCCATACACCAGCGCGGTGTCGACCTCGCCGGTGAGGATCTTGATGTAGGCCTCATAGAGGGCCCAGGCCGCATCCATCTCGACGTGCGACTCGTTGATCGGCGGCACGGCACCGATCGAGTCGATCGCCGAGATGAACGAGAATGCGCGCCCGGCAAGGTAATCCGAGGATCCCGAGCACCAGAATCCGATATCGGTCCGCTTGATGCCCAACTCCTCGTAGAGCTGGGCGAAGCACGGAATCAGCATTTCGACGCCATTGGTGGTGCCGTCGGTACGGCGGACATGCGGCGCGTGGGCAAAGCCGACGACCGCTACATTGCGTTCGCTCATTGGTAGGTAGGCCTTTACAGGTGGTGCTTGTAGGTGTCGTAGTCGGCATCCGGTTCACCGGTGGGCCGGAAGTACTCGATGTTGTCGATGCCGAATCCCCACTCCTCACGGGGTTTCCACACCGCCTCGACCTTCATCCCCATTCGCACCTCATGCGCGTCGACGTCGGCGACCAAGTGCAGGAACGGAATATCGGCGCCGTCCAGCAACACGTAGGCGGCCACGTAGGGCGGTTTGATGCGCTGACCCTGGAACGGGATGTTGATGATCGCGAACGTCGTCACCGTGCCTTTGTCTGGCAGCTCGACGATCTCGGTGGTCGGTTGTCCGGTGGCCGGGTCCGCACCGTGAGGCGGGAAGTACACCTTGCCGTTCTCACCGGTCTTTGCCCCGATCAACCGGCCCTCGGCGATCGCTCGCAGGTAGGCGCTCTCTTCGTGAGAGGCGGTGTGCTGAATCGTCAGCGAGACCGGTGTGACGATCATGGTCACCGGGTCCTGGTCATTGGAAGCCGGCTCGACCGGCTCTTCCTCGTCACCCGGCACGAAATAGGCGATGTCGGTGATCGCCCCCACGGTCTCGTCGGCCCAGTGCACGTGCACCCGGTCGCCGGACTTGATGGCGTCCGCCGCGCCGGCATCCACTGCGTGCAGCAAAGGGGTGTCCGCCCCGTCGAGTTTGATCAGCGCCCAGGCGAACGGCCGGTCCAGCGGCTCGCCGCCGAGCGGGTCGGGCTGCCAGGTCCAGGACACCACCGTGCCGACGCTGGATACCGGTACCATCTCGCCCAGCGGCTCGTAGGTGACGGGGTCGTACTCCGGCGGCGGCACATGGACCCGCCCATCGGAGCCGCGCGCCCCCAGAATGCGGCGCTCACGCAGTGCGGTGAAGAACTTCCCTAGCGTGGGACCCACCGAACGGGTGTAGTCGAAGGACAACGTTAACGGTGCGGAGAGAGGCGGCTCAGGGTGATCGATCAGGGCCGGGCCGCTCGAGCTGGCTGTCACGCCTTCGAGTAGAACAGGTTCTAAGAATGGTTTCAACTACACCTTCTTGTACACGTTTTTGAAGCTTTAGGAGGCAGGCTATGAAGCTCGGACTGCAATTGGGCTATTGGGGTGCTCAGCCGCCGCAGAACCACGCGGAGCTCGTCGCCGCAGCCGAAGAGGCCGGCTTCGATGCCGTGTTCACGGCAGAGGCGTGGGGTTCGGACGCCTACACGCCGTTGGCCTGGTGGGGTTCGGCGACGCAGCGGGTGCGGCTGGGCACTTCCGTGGTGCAGCTGTCCGCGCGCACCCCGACGGCGTGCGCGATGGCGGCGCTGACGCTGGACCACCTCAGCGGCGGCCGGCACATTCTTGGCCTCGGCGTGTCCGGGCCGCAGGTGGTCGAGGGCTGGTACGGGCAGCGCTTCCCCAAGCCGTTGGCGCGCACCCGCGAATACGTCGACATCGTGCGTCAGGTCTGGGCCCGCAAAGAGGCGGTGACCAGCGCCGGACCGCACTATCCGTTGCCGTTGACCGGCGAGGGCACAACCGGTTTGGGCAAGCCTCTCAAGCCCATCACCCATCCGTTGCGCGCTGACATCCCGATCATGCTGGGCGCCGAGGGCCCCAAGAATGTCGCGTTGGCCGCCGAAATCTGTGATGGCTGGCTGCCGATCTTCTACTCGCCGCGAATGGCCGACACCTACAACGAATGGCTGGACGAGGGATTCTCCCGACCCGGCGCTCGGCGCACCCGCGAGGACTTCGAGATCTGCGCGACCGCGCAGGTCGTGGTCACCGAAGACCGGGCCGGAACATTCGCCGCGGTCAAGCCATACCTGGCGCTCTACATGGGCGGCATGGGCGCCGAGGACACCAACTTCCACGCCGACGTCTACCGGCGGATGGGTTACTCCGAGGTGGTCGACGACGTCACCAAGCTGTTCCGGTCCAACCGCAAGGACGAGGCCGCGAAAGTCATCCCCGACGAGTTGGTCGATGACGCGATGATCGTCGGGGATCTGGACTACGTCCGTAAGCAAATCGTGGCCTGGGAAGCGTCTGGGGTGACCATGATGGTGGTGGGCGCTCGCAGCGTTGAGCAGGTCCGCGACCTGGCGGCGCTGACCTGAGGGGTATTGCCGTAGGAATAGAACGCGTTCTAGATTGACCGGATGGGGATGGGTTCAGAGGGCGCGTGCGTCGCCGAAGGACATCTCCACATTGGTCGCGGACTGCGTCATCAGGGCGCGCTTGGGCAGGCCCAGCGTTGCCAGTTCCTTGGCGTAGGGATGGTCGCCGAGGCGGATGCGGGCGCCTCCGAGTCGGGTCCGCGCGCCTGTGGTGGTCATTTCCGACGAGGTTTCCCGGGTGACTCCGTCCAGATGCGAGTACGTCGTCAGGGTCTGCGGACCCGGCGCCGGGTGCGGCAGCCCGCGACCGAATTCGATACCGGTGATCAGCTGGCCGTCGGCGCTGACGTCGAACGCGAATTTGCGGCCTTCGCGAACATTGAAGTCCGCCATGATCTTTGGATAGCCCCAGATCGTCCGTCCGGCCTCCAGGGTGAATTCCTGGTCGACCGGCAGATGGTGGATGAGGGTGGCCGCGCTGGCCATCGCCCGGACTCCGCTGGTGTGGGTGCCCGGCTTGTTGACCATGAACGCGGTGCCGTACTCGTGGTATTTGCCCAGGTCGCCGTCGATGTAGCGGACCAACAGCTGCAACAGGATCGCCCGGCCGGGCAGGTATTCGAAGATTTCCAGGCCGCTGTAATCGATCAGGCGCTGCGCCGCTTTGGCGTCCACCGAGAACATGGCGGAGTGTTGGTCGGCTTTGCGGATGACCACCGGCATGGTCAGCACGGTTCCGGCGATGGTGTGTTGCGAGACAGACATGGGGCTTACTGTAATGGGCTCGAGGTAAACAAGTGGAGGCTGTAGATGACTGAACTCGTTGGCGAGACTTTCCCTCCCGCCCCGCCCGGGATCGTCGACATCGACCTGGCGGACGGCAACTTCTATGCCGACGGCGTCGCGGCGCGCGAAGCGTACCGCTGGATGCGCGCCAATCAACCGGTGTTTCGGGACCGCAACGGATTGGCCGGTGCGACAACGTATCAGGCGATCCTGGACGCCGAACGCAATCCCGAGCTGTTCTCCAGCACCGGCGGTATCCGTCCCGATCAGCCGGGCATGCCGTACATGATCGACATGGACGACCCCGCACATCTGGTGCGGCGCAAGCTGGTCAACGCCGGGTTCACCCGCAAGCGAGTCAAGGACAAGGAAGCCTCGATCGGCGAATTGTGCGACACGCTGATCGACGCGGTGTGTGAACGCGGCGAATGCGACTTCGTCCGCGACATCGCCGCCCCGCTACCGATGGCGGTGATCGGTGACATGCTCGGGGTGCTGCCCGAAGAGCGGGGCATGCTGCTGAAGTGGTCGGACGATCTGGTGTGCGGGTTGAGTTCTCACATCGACCCGACGTCGGCGGAATTTCAGACGGTGATGGACGCGTTCGCCGCGTACACCGCGTTCACTATGGACCTGATCGGCAAGCGCCGTGCCGAGCCGACCGACGATCTGTACTCGATCCTGATCAACGCCGAGGTCGAGGGTCAGCGGATGTCCGACGACGAGATCGTCATGGAGACATTGCTTATCTTGATCGGTGGCGACGAGACCACCCGGCACACCCTCAGCGGGGGAACCGAGCAGCTGCTGCGGCATCGCGACCAATGGTCGGATTTGGTGGACGATGCCGCGCTACTGCCCGGCGCGATCGAGGAGATGCTGCGCTGGACCTCGCCGGTGAAGAACATGTGCCGGACGCTCACCGCGGACACCGAGTTCCACGGCACGCAGTTGACCGCGGGCGAGAAGATCATGCTGCTGTTCGAGTCGGCGAACTTCGACGAGACGGTGTTCGATCAACCGGAGAATTTCGATATTCGACGAAACCCGAACAGCCACGTGGCATTTGGATTCGGAACCCATTTCTGCATGGGTAATCAGCTGGCGCGCTTGGAGTTGTCGCTGATGACGTCGCGGGTGTTGAAGCGGTTGCCGGACCTACGTCTTGCCGACGAGTCGGCGCTGCCGCTGCGGCCGGCCAACTTCGTCTCCGGCCTGGAGTCGATGCCGGTGGTCTTCACCCCGACAGCGAAGGTCAACTCTTAGTCGCTGGCCGCGAGTGGAACGACACTGCGAACTTTCTTGCGGATTTTCGCAGCCAGGTTCCGTTCGCGGAGGGTGTCCACCGGCTAGCGGAGGGTGTCCACCGGCTAGCAGAGGGTGTCCACCGGCTAGCCGAGGGTGCCTACCGGCTAACGGTTCTTGAACTGCGGCTTGCGCTTCTCGGCGAACGCGCGCGGCCCCTCTTTGGCGTCCTCGGACAGGAACACCTGAATGCCGATCTGCGTGTCGATCTTGAAGGCCTCGTTTTCGTGCATGCCCTCGGTCTCGCGGATCGTCCGCAGGATCGCCTGAACGGCGAGCGGCCCGTTGTTCTCGATGATTTCGGCGAGCTCCAGCGCCTTGGTCAGCGCCTGGCCGTCCGGGACGACGTGCCCGATCAGGCCCATCTCCTTGGCCTCGGCGGCGGTGATGTGCCGTCCGGTGAGCAGCACGTCGCACGCCACGGTGTAGGGGATCTGCCGCACCAGTCGTACCGCCGACCCACCCATCGGGTACAGGCTCCATTTCGCCTCCGAGACGCCGAATTTAGCGCTCTCGCCGGCGACGCGGATGTCCGTGCCCTGCAGTATCTCGGTGCCACCTGCGATGGCCGGTCCCTCGACGGCGGCGATGAGGGGTTTCGTCAGTCGACGGCCTTTGAGCAGAGCATCGATGCGTGAGGGGTCGTAGCTGCCGTCTTTGAAAGAGTCACCCGGTGGTTTCTTGGTCGCGGTTTTGAGGTCCATGCCAGCGCAGAAGTAGCCACCGGCGCCGGTGAGAATGCAGCACCGGATGTCGTCGTCGTTGTCGACGCGGTCCCAAGCCTCGACCATGATCTGCATCATTTCGGTGCTCAGAGCGTTACGAGCGTGTGGTCGGTTCATCGTCACGATGAGGGTGTGACCGCGCTGCTCGACCAGCGCGTCGGCTTCTGAGGGCCCCGATTCGTTTGCTGGCGACTCCGCCACGGCTACCGCCTCTTTCTCGACAGGGGGTGTGAGCTTGTCAAGAAATGTAACACGTTCTAATTTGGGTTCGTGGCCCTGAATATTGCTGACCTCGCCGAGCACGCCATTGATGCTGTGCCGGACCGTGTAGCCCTCATCTGCGGTGACGAGCAGTTGACGTACGCCCAGCTGGAAGAGAAGGCGAACCGCCTGGCGCATTACCTCATCGAGCAGGGTGTGCAGAAGGACGACAAGGTCGGGCTCTACTGCCGCAACCGCATCGAGATCGTGATCGCGATGCTGGGCATCATCAAGGCGGGCGCCATCCTGGTCAACGTCAACTTCCGCTATGTCGAAGGCGAACTTCGCTACCTCTTCGGCAACTCCGACATGGTCGCGTTGGTGCATGAGCGCCAGTACTCCGACCGGGTGGCCAACGTGCTGCCGGACACCCCGAACGTCAAGACGGTGCTGGTGGTCGAGGACGGTAGCGACAACGACTACCAGCGTTACGGTGGCGTGGAGTTCTACTCGGCGATCGCCGACAGCTCGCCCGAGCGTGACTTTACTGAGCTACTGGGCGAGCGCAGCGCCGACGCCATCTACCTCCTCTACACCGGGGGGACCACCGGCTTCCCGAAGGGCGTCATGTGGCGCCACGAAGACATCTACCGGGTGCTGTTCGGCGGAACCGACTTTGCGACGGGCGAATTCATCAAGGACGAGTACGACCTGGCCAAGGCCGCCGCGGCGAACCCGCCGATGATCCGCTATCCGATCCCGCCGATGATTCACGGCGCCACCCAATCCGCGACCTGGATGTCGCTGTTTTCCGGCCAAACCACCGTGCTGGCACCGGAATTCAACGCCGACGAGGTGTGGCGCACCATTCACACACACAAGGTGAACCTGTTGTTCTTCACCGGTGACGCGATGGCGCGGCCGCTACTGGATGCGCTGCAGAAAGACAACGACTACGACCTTTCGTCGCTGTTCCTGCTTGCCAGCACCGCCGCCTTGTTCTCGCCGAGCATCAAGGAGAAACTCCTTGAGCTACTGCCTAATCG
The DNA here is from genome assembly GCF_001673315.1 of Mycobacterium asiaticum. Lineage (GTDB taxonomy): Bacteria > Actinomycetota > Actinomycetes > Mycobacteriales > Mycobacteriaceae > Mycobacterium > Mycobacterium asiaticum_B. The sequence goes on from NZ_LZLQ01000111.1 coordinate 62,483, forward strand.
GGTCATCACCGACTCGATCGGCTCCTCGGAGACCGGCTTCGGTGGCACCAGCATCGTCGCCAAAGATGCCCCGCACAGTGGTGGCCCGCGGGTGACCATCGACCATCGCACCGTCGTCCTCGACGAGGACGGCAACGAGGTCAAGCCGGGTTCGGGCGTACGCGGATTCATCGCCAAGAAGGGCAACATTCCCGTCGGCTACTACAAGGACGAGAAGAAAACCGCCGAGACGTTCAAGACGATCAACGGTGTGCGCTATGCGATTCCGGGTGACTGGGCCCTGGTCGAGGAGGACGGCAGCGTCACCATGTTGGGCCGCGGGTCGGTGTCCATCAACAGCGGCGGCGAGAAGATCTACCCGGAAGAAGTCGAGGCGGCCCTGAAAGGCCATCCCGACGTCTTCGACGCTCTGGTGGTGGGTGTGCCCGACCCGCGTTACGGCCAGCATGTGGCCGCCGTGGTGCAGGCCCGGGAGGGGGCCCGACCGTCGTTGTCCGAACTGGACAGCTTCGTGCGTTCGGAGATCGCGGGATACAAAGTGCCGCGCAGCCTTTGGTATGTCGACGAGGTGAAGCGATCGCCTGCCGGCAAGCCGGATTACCGGTGGGCCAAGGAACAGACCGAGGCCCGGCCGGCCGATGACGTGCATGCTGCACACGTGACCACCGCTTGATGCCGATCGCTCGCTAGGCGCGCTAGTCTCGGCTGCGCTTGCGATCCGACGGCTAGAGTCGAATCTCGATGAGCGACTTCGTCAAACGCAATCCGGGCGCGCCCGCCGGCTTTTTCGAGTGCGAGGCCGCGGGGCTGCGCTGGCTGGCCGATGTCGACGGCGGCGTGCCCTGCGCGCAAGTCATCGCCGTGGACGAAACGAGCCTGACGCTGCGACGGCTCGATTCGGTTTCCCCGGACCGCGAGGCGGCGCGGGTGTTCGGTGGTCAGCTCGCCCTCACACATGATGCGGGCGCGCCGTCTTTCGGATCGGGCCCCGACGGCTGGCAGGGGGAGGGATTTTTCGGTCCGCTGTCACAGCCACTACCGATGTCGCTTCGGCCGCACCGCCAGTGGGGTCAGTTCTACGCCGAGGAGCGTTTGGCTCCGATGACCGAACGCGCGGGCCCACTGCTCGATGCCTCGGACCGCCGAATTATCGACGGCGTGATGGCGCGGTGCCGCGCCGGCGACTATGACGATGACGACCACCCGGCAAGGCTGCACGGTGATCTGTGGAGCGGGAACGTGATGTGGACACCCGACGGGGCGGTCTTGATCGACCCGGCTGCGCACGGCGGTCACCGGGAAACTGACCTCGCGATGCTGGCGCTGTTCGGCATCCCACACCAGGAGGACATCGTGGCCGGTTACGAAGCGGTGCACCCGCTGAAACCCGGATGGCGCGCTCGGGTGGGGCTGCACCAGCTGTTCCCATTGCTCGCGCACGTTGTGTTGTTCGGTAGTGGGTACGCGGGGCAGACGCGGGTGGCTGCGCGCGCCGCGTTGAGTGCCTGATCCACCTCTCCTCCCGCTGCTCTCCCGCCGTTCTCCCGCCGCTCTCCCGCTGCTCTCCCGCCGCTTGTCCCGCCGTTCTTGTCCCGCCGCTCCCAAACTTGCCTCCGACGACGGGCTAATCTCGTCCGATATGACGATCGATGTGTGGATGCAGCATCCGACACAGCGGTTCCTGCGCAGCGAGATGTTGGCTTCGCTGCGACGCTGGACCGGTGGGTCGATGCCGGATACCGACATCCCGATCGACGTGACGGTCCAGGCGATGGACGCCGCGGGCGTCGAGTTCGGGTTGCTCAGCGCCTGGCTCGGACCGCACGGTCAGGACCTCGTCTCCAACGATGAAGTAGCGGAGTGGATCCGCGCGCATCCGACGAGATTCGCCGGCTTGGCGACGGTCGACCTGGACCGCCCGATGACAGCGGTACGCGAACTCAGGCGCCGCGTCGACGACGGATTCGTCGGCCTCCGGGTGGTGCCGTGGTTGTGGGAGGCGCCGCCGACTGACCGCCGCTATTACCCGTTGTTCGCGCAATGTGTCGAGTCCGGGGTGCCGTTCTGCACCCAGGTCGGCCACACCGGGCCATTGAAACCGTCGGAAACCGGACGTCCGATTCCCTACATCGACCAGGTCGCCCTCGACTTCCCCGAATTGGTGATCGTGTGTGGGCACGTCGGCTACCCGTGGACCGAGGAAATGGTCGCGGTGGCCCGCAAGCATGAGAACGTCTACATCGACACGTCGGCGTACACGCTCGGGCGCCTTCCGTCCGAACTTGTCCGGTTCATGAAAACCGGTACTGGACAACGCAAAGTGCTGTTCGGTACCAACTATCCGATGATCACCCACAGCCACGCTCTGGCCGCTCTGGAGGAACTCGGCCTCAGTGCCGAGGCTCGTCGAGACTTCCTGCACGGCAACGCCGAGCGGGTTTTCAAGCTGCAACGGAAGGTAGTCGCGTGAACGGTGCCCAAGCTCTGATCAACACATTGGTCGACGGCGGCGTTGACGTGTGCTTCGCCAACCCGGGCACCTCGGAGATGCACTTTGTGGCTGCGCTGGACACCGTTGATCAAATGCGCGGAGTATTAACTCTTTTCGAAGGTGTTGCCACCGGCGCAGCCGACGGATATGCCCGCATCGCCGAGCGGCCGGCGGCCGTCCTGCTGCATCTGGGTCCGGGGCTGGGTAATGGTCTGGCGAACTTGCACAACGCGCGCCGCGCCCGGGTTCCTATGGTCGTGATCGTTGGAGACCACGCGACGTATCACAAAAAGTACGATGCCCCACTGGAATCCGACATCGACGCCGTCGCCGACACCGTATCGGGATGGGTCCGGCGCACGGTCGCGACCGCGGACGTCGCAACCGACACCGCTGAGGCCATCGCCACCTGCCTTTCCGGGTCGCAGATCTCGACATTGATTCTGCCCGCGGACGTTTCCTGGTCCGACGGGGCGGAGCCCGTCAAGCCCGCCGCGACGACGTGGACGGGGGGACGCACAGACGACGGATCGGTGGCCGAGGTGCTGCGGTCGGGTGAACCCACGACGATCCTGATCGGGGGTGACGCTACCCGCGGGGCCGGGTTGGCCGCGGCCGCGCGCATCGCGCAGGCAACCGGCGCCCGCCTGTTGTGCGAGACGTTCCCGACGCGATTGGAGCGCGGCGCCGGTGTGCCCGCCGTCGAGCGGCTGGGTTATTTCGCCGAAGCGGCTGCAGCTCAATTGGACGGTGCCAAGCACCTGGTGCTGGCCGGAGCCAAGTCCCCGGTTTCGTTCTTCGCCTACCCGGGCATGCCCAGTGATTTGGTGCCGGCTGGGTGTGCGGTGCATGTGTTGGCCGAAACGACCGGCGCCGGATTGGCTTTGGCCGTACTGGCAGAGGAGTTGGCCCCGGGCACGACCGCACCGGTGGCGGCCGCGTCGCGTCCGCAGTTGCCGTCGGGTGAACTCACCGCCGCCTCGGCCGCCAGCGTGATCGGCGCGCTGCTACCTGAACGAGCGATCGTGGTCGACGAGTCCAACACCTCGGGTCTGCTGCTGCCGCAAGCCACCGCCGGTGCGCCAGCGCATGATTGGCTGACCCTGACTGGGGGAGCTATCGGTTACGGCATCCCGACCGCGGTAGGCGCCGCGGTCGCCGCCCCCGACCGCCCAGTGTTGTGCCTGGAATCCGACGGGTCGGCGATGTACACGATCTCGGGGTTGTGGACACAGGCGCGGGAAAATCTGGACGTGACCACGGTGATCTACAACAACGGCGCCTACGACATTTTGCGACTCGAGTTGCAGCGGGTGGGGGCTGGGTCAGCGCCTGGTCCCAAGGCGCTGGAGCTTCTCGACATATCCGGTCCCTCAATGGATTTCGTCAAGATGGCCGAGGGTATGGGGGTTCCGGCGCGACGTGTGACGACGGCGGAGGAGTTGGTCGACGCGCTGCGCGACGCCTTCGCCGCACCGGGTCCCCATCTGATCGATGCGGTGGTTCCCTCGCTACTGGGTTAGGTGGCCGTACAGCCAGTCCGTCAACTGATTGACGGCGACCTGTCCGGCCTCGAATGTTTCGGCTTCGGCCGCCAGCGCGACCCCGATATGGCCGCTGTCGGCAGGGACGATGCCGAATTGCCGGGTCAGGTAGCAGCCGTCGGGTAACGGTCCCCAACCGCCCTTGGCGGCAACGTCTTTGGCGGCCAGTCCCCAACGCTGGTGCGGCACCAACTGTCTCATCAGCTCGACGACCGGGGCGGCGCCAGGGACGTCCGGCAGGTTGGCAGCGAACCGTGCCTGCCGGTCCAAGGACCACACCGTCTGACCGAAGGCCGTGAAACCCTTTCGCAGGCGCTGAGATTCGATGACGGTCGACGTGTCACCTGTTGCGGCAAGGACGGCTTGGACTTGCCGTGCCGCTTCCGGCGGCTCCCCTAGTTGCATCCATAGCTGCTCGGAGGCGGGATTGTCGGATTCGGTGATCGCTTTGACTACCAGTTCTGCGCGGTGACGGTCAGCTTGCAGGGCTGCGATGGCGAGCGGGACTTTGACGGTTGACCACGCGACACCCGTCGTCCAGTGGCCAAGTAAGTCGACGGCGTCTCGACCCGGGTAGGCGATTGCCATGCCGACGGTCGCCGAGACGCCGGCCGCAAGCTCGTCGAAGTCGTTGCGCCGCAACCTCAAGCGATGCCGCCGGCGCCCGCAGTGCCGCCCGTTCCTCCGGTTCCGCCCGCGCCGCCTGCGATGACGCCGCCGGAATCGCCAGGATCGCTGGCTCCGCCACCACCTGCGCTGCCTCCGGCATTACCGTTCCCGGCCTGACCACCTGCGCCACCCGGGCCGCCGATCCCGCTGGCGCCTCCGGTGCCTCCGGTGCCTCCGGTGCCGACCGTGGAGCCGCTACCGCCGGTGCCGCCGTTGCCGCCGGTGCCACCATCGCCACCGCTGCCACCGACCCCGCCGGCGCCGCCGTTGCCCGCGCCGCCGCCGCCCGAGGCGCCACCTTGGCCGCCACCGCCGCCTGCGCCCCCACTGCCGCCGATCGCTCCCGTCCCGCCATTGCCGCCGTCGCCACCGGCACCGGTATGGGCGATGTTGCCTTGTGCTTGTCCACCGTTGCCGCCGTTCCCGCCCAGGCCGCCGCTGGCGCCCGTGCCGCCCTCGCCGCCAACCCCCCCGGCGCCACCGACGCCGCCCTTTCCTCCATTGGCACCGCCAGCGCCTCCGGCACCACCGAGACCACCCTGACCACCGTTGCCGGCGTTGACCGTGCCCGAGGCGCCGTCGCCGCCGTCACCGCCGTCACCGCCGGTGGCGACCGCGCCGGCACCGTCTGCCCTCGCGGTGCCCCCATTCCCGCCGGCTCCACCAGCGGCGCCGCCACCACCTTGATCCAGGGGTCCGTTGGTGGCGTTACCACCGTCGCCACCAGCCCCACCGTTGGCGATTGCATCATCGTTGCCCGCCGTAACGGCCCCGCCGACCCCGCCCTTGCCGCCGGCCGCGAACTGCCCGCCGGCACCGCCATCCCCGCCCTGCCCGCCTTGGGCCGTCCCATGCACGCCGGATTCTGTGGCGCTGCCGCCTGCCCCGCCATCGCCACCGGGACCCCCGACAACGCTGCCCGCGCCGCCCGAGCCGCCCTTTCCGCCGGAAGCGGTTGCGGAATCCGCGGCATTCGTACCGGCGCCGCCGGTTCCGCCGTTGCCGCCCTGCTGAACTTGAGTGGGAGCGGGCGGCACCGTAGTGGGGCTGCCCGGTGTGCCAGCACCGCCGTTGCCCCCCGTAGGCGTTGTCCCATTCGGGCTACCGGGACTACCGGCAGCGGCCTGTCCAACTGTGGTCGGGATCGTGGTGTTGACACCAGCGGCGCCGGTGCCGCCCTTGCCGCCGGCCCCGCCACCGCCGCCATCGCCGCCCTTGCCCAGCGCGCCGGCGGTGCCGCCGTTGGCGAGTCCGCCGTCGCCGGGAGCGCCGCCCGCCCCGCCGGCGCCGCCTTTCCCACCGCTGACAGCTGTGGCGTCTCCGGCGGTGTTACTGCCGGCGTTGCCGCCGGCTCCGCCTACAGCGCCGTTGCCGCCGTCCCCACCCTTGCCGCCGGTGCCGCCTGGTCCACCTGCTGCGCCGCCCGTACCGCCGCCACCGCCGTTGCCGCCGGTGTTGCCGTCACCACCCGCGGCATTAACGTGCGCGGAGTTGTCGGTGCCCGGGTTTCCGGCGGCGCCGTTGCCGCCGTCACCGCCCAGGCCGCCGTTGCCGCCGGCGCCGGTCGCGCCCGCTTTGCCGCCGCCTCCACTACCAGCCGCGCCGGCCAGGCCGGCGGCGCCGCCTTGCCCACCGCCGCCACCCTTGCCGCCGTTGTTGCCGCCGACAGCCGCATCGGTGCCGTCGCTGCCGTTGCCGCCGAGGCCACCGCCGCCACTTTGGCCCCCATTGCCCGCCACGCCGCCCGCGACCGCGGCACCGCCGGTGCCACCCTTACCGCCCTGGCCGCCCATGAATCCGGCGTTGCCGTCCGTACCCGAACCGACAGCGGTAGCGCCGTTGGCACCCGTTCCACCCTGACCGCCGGTGCCACCAGTGCCACCGGCGCCCGCACCGCCCGACAGGCCACCATGGGAGAGGGGACCCGCGGCGCCGCCTGACCCGCCGGCGCCGGCAGCCCCGCCGTTACCGCCGTCGCCTCCCGTGCCGCCGATGCCGGTCACGCTCGTGGCGCCCAAGCCTCCGGTGCCGCCGGTTCCGCCTTCTCCGCCGAGTCCACCTGCGCCGCCGTGGCCGAATAGCAGCGGCCCGGCGCCGCCCTGGCCGCCTGCCCCGCCGTTGCCGCCGAGGCCGCCGGTGCCGGCCTGCGCCGCGGGATCGAGGGAGTCGAGACCGGTTTCGCCGTTGCCGCCCTGGCCGCCTGCGCCGCCGTCGCCACCGTTCATAAACAATCCGCCGGCCCCGCCGGACCCGCCGTTTCCGCCCGCGCCCGCAGCGCCGCCGCCTACGGCGCCAGAGCTGCCAAGTCCGCCGGCCCCGCCCTGACCGCCGGTGCCCAACAGGAATCCCGCGTTACCGCCGCCGCCGCCGTTCCCGCCGGTGCCGCCGCCGGTACCGCCCTCACCCCCGGCTCCCCCGAAGCCGCCGTTACCGAACAGGATCGAACCGTTGCCTCCGGTACCGCCCGCACCGCCGAGCCCGCCGGCGGGAGCACCGACACCGCCGCTGCCTCCGGCGCCGCCTACACCCAGCAACCATCCGCCGCTGCCACCGTTGCCGCCACGAGCGCCGCCGGTGCCGCCGGCGCCGCCGAAGCCGCCGTTACCCCACAGCCCGGCCGACCCGCCGTTGCCACCCGGCTGCCCGGCCGCACCCGGCGCGCCGTTGCCGCCGCTACCGAGCAACCAACCGCCATCCGCGCCGTTGCCGCCCGGCGTCGTCGCGTTGGCGCCGTTGCCGATGAGCGGCCGTGACAACAGCGTCTGCACGGGCGCATTGAATTGGTTCAGAAAGGACTGCAGCGGTGACACCGCCGCGGCTTCGGCGCCGACGTACGCCGCCGCTCCACCGCTGAGGGCCTGGACGAACTCGCTGTGAAATGCTGCGGCCTGGTTGACCAGCGTCTGATAGCCCCGGCCGTGCTGGGAGAACACCGCCGCAATGGCCGCCGACACCTCGTCGCCCGCCGCGGTCATCACCGCCGTCGTCGACGTCGCTGCCGCGGCGTTCTCGGCGGCCAGCGAAGCACCCATTCGCCCTAAGTCGGCGGCAACGGATGCCATCCACTCGGGCGCAACAAATAAGAACGACATCCGGCCACCTCGCACCTACTCAGGCCACTCAATATCGGTCATGCGGTATCGAGTGGAATTAATTGACCGGATGGTAATGCCGACGGGGGCGGCCCACGCGGTTATTTCGACCGGAACCTTCGATATTCGTTGACTGGTATCCGCTTGAATTCATCTGCGTCAGCGTGGTGTCGGCCTCAGTGGTTGATCGACCACACCTGATCGCCGCATTCGACACCTTCAACTGAGAGCTGACGCTTGAGCACCTTGAACGTCGCGGTGCGGGGGAGTTGGGCGCTGACGCGCACATACGACGGCCACTGCTTCGGCCCCAGATCGGGTTGTTCGGCGAGGAAGGCCCGAAACTTGTCCACGTCGAACTCGGCGCCCGGTGCCAGCACGACCGCGGCCATCACCCGGTCGCCGACCACTGGATCGGGTACCGCATACACCGCGACCTCAACGGCATCGGGGTAGCGCAACAACACCCGCTCGATGGGCGCGGTGCCCAGGTTCTCGCCGTCGACTCGCATCCAGTCCCCGAGTCGCCCCGCGAAATACGCGTAGCCGTTCTCGTCGCAATACGCCAGATCGCCGCTGTGGTACACCCCGCCCGCCATCCGCTCGGCGGAGGCGGCCTCGTCGTTGTAATAGCCCTCGAACCGACCCGCCCCCGCGGTGTTCACCAGTTCCCCGACCACCCCGACCGGACATCTCTCCCCGGTCTCGGGGTCGATGATTCCAATCCCGTCCGGCAACGGGCCGAGCGATCCCGCCGGGGTGTCGGGCGTGCGCGCGATCGCGATTCCGCCTTCGGTGGAACCAAAACCGTCCTGCACGAGGCAGCCGAATCTGCGGCCGAAGCGCTCGATGTCGGCCGGGACGCCTTCGTTGCCGTATACCGCGCGCAGCGGGTTGTCGGCGTCGTCGGGTTGCTCGGGGGTGGCAAGCACATAGGACAGCGGCTTGCCCACATAGTTGGCGTAGGTGGCGCGGTAGTGGCGCACGTCGGGCAAGAATCCGGAAGCAGAGAACTTGCGCCGCAACGCCATTGAACCCCGGCACGCCGCGGCCACCGCCCAGCCCACCAGCACTGCGTTGGAGTGGAACAACGGCATCGACACGTAGCAGACGTCGTCGGCTCCCAGCTCGAAGCGTTGCGACATGGTGACGCCGGCGATCGCCACCTTGCCGTGGCTGCACTTGACCGCCTTCGGCTCACCGCTGGTGCCCGAGGTGAAGATCAGCATGAAAAGATCTGCAGCAGAGGCAGATTGAAACGTCAGCGGCGCATCTGCGCAAGCCGCGACTTCGTCGGACCACGATGTGGAGTCAACGTTGATGTGGTCGATACCGTCCAGGGTCGCCGCCGACCCCGAGTCGGCAAGGACGAGTTGGCAATCGGCGTGCTCGATGTCGCGGACCAGTGCCGGGCCCCGGCGTACCGGGTTCAGGCCCACCGGCACGATGCCCGACTTGCCCGCCGCCACCAACATGGCCGAGAAGAACGGCGTGTTCTGCAACAGCACGCCGACGTGGGGTGGACGCGTGGGGTCGAGGCGGGCGCGCAAAGCGGCGGCAATCGCGGCGCCGTGCCGCAGATGGTCTCGCCAGCTGGTGAATGAGTCCTCGAAATAGACACCGCGGTCGTCGATTTCGGCCAGCGGCCGAAGCAGGTCAGTGACCGTGGGATCGCTCAAATCACTTCCTCGTCATCTCGGCTGTGAAACTGGCTGCGCGCTCGGCGCCGAACGTGAAGCCAGCCGCACGCTCGGCGCCGAACGTGAAGCCAGCCGCACGCTCGGCGCCGAAAGCTGCACGCACGGCGCCGAAAGCTGCACGCTCGGCGCCGAAAGTTGCACGCACGGCGATGCGGCTCAGGCGGGCGTCTCGGCCAGCTCACGGCCGATCTGCCGCAGCTGCCCGGTGGCGCCGCCCAGCGCGAACTCGGTTTCCTTGGCTGCCAGGAAGTATCGGTGTACCGGGTGATCGGTGTCCACGCCGACACCCCCGTGCACGTGCACAATGGTGTGCGCCACCCGATGGCCGGCATCGGCGGCCCAGAATGCCGCGGACGCCACGTCCATCTCCGCGGGAATATCCTCGGCCACCTTCCAGGCCGCCTGGGTCAACGTCAACCGCAGCCCCTTGACGTCGATGTAACCGTCGGCCATCCGTTGTCCGACGGCTTGGAAGCTGCCGATCGGACGGTCGAATTGCTCACGGGTGCGGGCGTATTCGGCGGTCATGTGCAGGCCCCGCTCCAGCACGCCCAACTGATAGGCACTGCGGCCCAGCGTGGCAATCGTCCGCAGCCAGACGAGCACATCGGCGCCGCCTACCCGACGACCGGCGTCCACTGCCACACCATCCAGCGCCAGCTGTCCGACGCTGCCCAGGCCGGTGCTCTGCAGCGCAGTCACCGTGACTCCCGGGTCGTCGGCGGCGACGACGAAAACGGACGTGCCGGACTCGGTTTCGGCAGGCACCAGGAAGGCATCCGCAACCGGGCCGTAGAACACCAGGGTGCGGCTGCCGGACAGGCGGCCGTCAACCGCCTGCACCGGACCCTCGCCCATCTCACCGTCCAGCGCGACGGTCAGGACCTTCTCACCCCGCACCGCCGGGGAGCCCCAGCTCTGCTGTAGCTCCTCGGAGCCGAACCGGGCCAGCGCTCCCGCTCCCAGTACCACCGACTCCAGGTACGGCACCGCCGCCAGCTGGTGTCCGAGCGCCACCAGGATGGCGATCTGCTCGAGGACGCCGAAGCCGTCGCCGCCCACCTGCGCGGCGGCCGCACTGGAGAGGATGTCGCTGTCGATGAGCTTGCGCCAGAGGTCGCGGTCGAACCGTTGCTCCAGCTTGTCCAGTTCGCGCTGATGCTCGGGCGTGCAGACCGAGTCGACGATGGTGTCGACCAGGCCCCCGAGGTCCTGGGCCGCTTCGGTAGTCGAGAAATCCATGATGTCCGTCCTTTACAGGGAGATCAGCGGCTGGCTCGCGGCAGACCCAGCGCGACCATGCCGATGATGTCGCGCTGGACCTCGTTGGTGCCTCCGCCGAAGGTCAGGATCAAACACGCCCGATGCATCCGTTCCACCCGGCCGCGCAGCAGTGCGCCGGGGGAGTCCTGGCGCAATGTGGCGCCGGTGCCGAGCACCTCCATCAGCAGTCGGTAGGCCTCGGTGGCCAGCTCGGTCCCATACACCTTGGCGGCTGAGGCATCAGCCGGCGACAAGGACTCGCTCTGCGAGGACGACAGTTCCCAGTTGATCAGCTTGAGGACTTCGGCCTTGGCGTGCACCCGGGCCAGGTTGATCTGCACCCACTCCGAATCGATGACGCGCGAGCCGCCGAAGTCCTTGGTGATCTGCGCCCACTCGCGCACCTCACGCAGGGCCAAGAAGATCGGCGCCGAGGAGACCAACGCGACCCGTTCGTGGTTGAGCTGGTTGGTCACCAGCTTCCAGCCGGCGTTCTCCTCGCCGACCAGGTTGGTCACCGGCACCCGCACGTCGGTGTAGTAGGTGGCGCTGGTGTCCGGTCCGGCCATGGTGTGTACCGGGGTCCAGGAGAAGCCTTCGGCCGTGGTCGGCACCACCAGCATGGAAATGCCGCGGTGCTTCTTGGCGTCGGGGTTGGTGCGCACTGCCAGCCACACCCAGTCCGCGTAGGCGATCAGGCTGGTCCACATCTTCTGACCGTTGATCACGTAGTCGTCGCCGTCACGGACCGCGGTGGTGCGCAAGTTGGCCAGGTCCGTGCCGGCACCGGGCTCGGAGTAGCCGATCGAGAAGTGCAGCTCTCCGGCGGCGATCTTGGGCAGGAAGAACTTCTTCTGCTCATCGGTGCCGAACGCCATGATCGTCGGCGCCACGCTGTTGATGGTCAGGAAGGGGACGGGAGCACCCGCTAGGGCGGCTTCGTCGGTGAAAATCAGCGAGTCCATCGGGGAGCGGTCCTGGCCGCCGTACTCCGCCGGCCAGTTCAGCGTCAGCCACCCGTCCTTGCCCATCTGCGCGACGGTCTCGCGGTAGACGTTGCCGGTGCCGTACTCGCCCTGCACCGAACTCAGCGCTTCCCGCCGCTCGGGGGTCATCAGCTTGGTGAAGTACGACCGCAGTTCGCGACGCAGCTCCTCCTGTTCAGGGGTATAACTGATGCGCATTCCCGCCGCCTCCGATCAAGCGATCGTGTCACTAGCAATGTCCGGCGAAACCGCAGCAATCGATGCCGGCGGCCACCCGTTCGTCTCCCCGGTTGTAACACGTTCTAGTCTGGGAATCCAGCGACCGTTTCCTCAGACGTACCGGGACCATATGGTGGTGCTACATACTGATCGAGTTCGGACAAGGCCTGTTTCCTAACTTCAGCCCAGGTTCAAGGAGGATGCCGTGCGAGTAAAAGTGGACCGTGACCGCTGCGAAGGTAACGCCGTGTGCTTGGGAATTGCGCCAGATATCTTCGATCTGGACGACGAGGACTACGCGGTCGTGAAGACCGATCCGATCCCTGCCGATCAGGAGGATCTGGCTGAGCAATCGATCGTCGAATGCCCTCGCGCGGCGCTGTTGCGCGAGGACTAGACCGCAGATAACCCGAAACTAGAGGTATTCATAAATTGAGTAGCAGCACGAACGCCACCGATCTGTCCGGGAAGGTGGCGGTGGTAACCGGCGCCGCAGCGGGCCTGGGCCGCGCCGAAGCGGTCGGCCTCGCCCGCCTGGGCGCCACCGTCGTCGTCAACGACATCGCCTCCGGTCTGGACGGTTCCGACGTCATCGACGAGATCAGCGCGGCCGGCGCCAAGGCGATCGCGGTCGCCGGCGACATCAGTCAACGATCCACCGCCGATGAACTGCTCAGCACGGCCGACGGCCTGGGTGGCCTGGACATCGTGGTGAACAACGCCGGCATCACTCGCGACCGGATGCTGTTCAACATGAGCGACGAGGACTGGGACCAGGTCATCGCCGTCCATCTGCGTGGCCATTTCCTGCTCACCCGTAACGCTGCCACCTATTGGCGCAGCAAGGCCAAGGAATCGTCGGAGGGCCGCGTCTTCGGACGGATCATCAACACCTCCTCCGAAGCCGGGCTGGTGGGACCAGTCGGTCAGGCCAACTACGGCGCCGCCAAAGCGGGGATCACCGCGCTGACGCTGTCCGCGGCTCGGGCGCTGGGCCGCTACGGCGTGTGCGCGAATGCCATCTGCCCCCGGGCGCGCACCGCCATGACAGCCGACGTCTTCGGAGCGGCCCCCGACGACGCCGACATCGATCCACTGTCGCCCGAGCACGTGGTGACCCTGGTGCAGTTCCTGGCGTCACCCGCTGCGGCCGAAGTCAACGGCCAGGTTTTCATCGTCTACGGCCCGCGCGTCACCCTGGTTGCCGCGCCGACCGTCGAGCACCAGTTTGATGCGGATGCCTCGGCCTGGGATCCCGGCCAGCTGAGCGCGACGCTGCAGGGATATTTTGCTGATCGCGACCCGGAGCTGAACTTTGCCGCCACCAGCGTGATGGGCTGACTCATCGTTCGCGGAAGAGCGCCCCAGCGTAAACGCAGACGGACGCGGCTAGGCATAGATAGGCGTAGATAGACGCGGACAGACGCGGATAGACGCGGATAGACGCGGCTAGGCGCAGATAGACGCAGATAGAGAGGAAATACCAGCTAGGCATATTTGCTGCAAATATTCCGGGGTTCATCGACACTCGGAACTTGTTCTAGTTAGTATGAGCCGGCTCACACCAAGCAACGAGTCAACCAACGGTGTGTTCAGGGCATAACGATTCGCCGCGAGCAACAGATTGGGGGACGCAGGTTGTTGCAGAAGCTTGCGGTACCGGCTCGGGGCGTCGGTGGTTTCTTCGAGATGGCGATCGAGACTGCTCGTGCCGCCTTCCGGCGGCCGTTTCAGTTTCGGGAATTCCTGGACCAGACCTGGATGGTCGCGCGGGTGTCGCTGGTCCCGACGCTGTTGGTCTCCATTCCGTTCACGGTGCTCGTCGCATTCACGCTGAACATCCTGCTGCGTGAGATTGGTGCGGCCGACCTGTCCGGCGCGGGAACCGCATTCGGCACCATCACCCAGCTCGGCCCGATCGTCACCGTGCTCGTCGTAGCCGGCGCGGGGGCCACCGCCATCTGCGCCGACCTCGGGGCGCGCACCATCCGCGAAGAGATCGACGCCATGCGCGTGCTGGGCATCGACCCAATCCAGCGGCTCGTGGTGCCCAGGGTGTTGGCCTCCACACTGGTGGCGCTGCTGCTCAACGGGCTCGTGTGCCTCATCGGCCTGTCGGGTGGTTACGCCTTCTCCGTCTTCTTGCAGGGTGTCAACCCGGGTTCGTTCATCAACGGGCTCACAGTGCTGACCGGACTGCGTGAACTCATCCTCGCCGAGGTCAAGGCGCTGTTGTTCGGGGTGATGGCCGGGCTGGTCGGCTGCTATCGCGGCCTGACGGTCAAGGGTGGACCCAAGGGGGTCGGGAACGCCGTCAACGAAACCGTCGTCTACGCCTTCATCTGTCTGTTCGTCATCAACGTGGTAATGACCGCCATCGGCGTCAGAATCTCGGCCAAGTAGGGACGAGGTAACAAATGGCGACGGACGAGCGATGGTGAGCATGCGATGAGCTACGACGTCACCTTTCGCCTACGCAACTTGTTCTCGAGGTTCCAAGAACCGGTCGACAGCTTCGGCGAGCAGGCGTTGTTCTACGGCGAAACGATGCGCTACATCCCCAACGCGCTTACCCGGTATCGCAAGGAGACAATCCGGCTGATCGCCGAGATGACGCTGGGCGCGGGCGCCCTGGTGATGATCGGCGGCACAGTCGGCGTCGCGGCATTCCTCACGCTGGCCTCCGGTGGCGTCATTGCGGTGCAGGGCTATTCGTCGCTCGGAAACATCGGGATCGAGGCCCTCACCGGATTCCTGTCGGCGTTCCTCAACGTCCGCGTGGTCGCCCCGGTGATCGCCGGCATTGCGCTCGCCGCCACCATCGGCGCCGGTGCTACCGCGCAATTGGGTGCCATGCGGGTGTCCGAAGAGATCGACGCGGTGGAGTGCATGGCGGTGCACTCGGTGTCCTACCTGGTGTCCACCCGGTTGATCGCGGGGCTGGTGGCGATCGTTCCGCTGTACTCGCTGTCGGTGCTCGCCGCGTTCTTCGCGGCCCGGTTCACCACGGTGTTCATCAACGGGCAGTCCGCCGGACTCTACGACCACTACTTCAATACCTTCCTTATCCCGTCCGATCTGTTGTGGTCGTTCGCGCAAGCGATCGCGATGTCGATCGCGGTCATGCTGGTCCATACCTATTACGGTTACAACGCCAGCGGTGGATCTGTCGGCGTCGGCATCGCTGTCGGGCAAGCGGTGCGCACCTCACTGATCGTGGTGGTCGTCATCACGCTGTTCATCTCACTCGCCGTGTATGGCGCGTCCGGCAACTTCAACCTCTCGGGATAACGACGATGGCAGGCACCGGATCACGACGCACGGCAGGCCGGGTGGCTGCCGCGGTGCTGGCGGGCCTCCTGGTGGCGGCGGCGGTCCTGACTTATCTGTCCTATACGGCCGCGTTCACGTCGACCGAGACCGTCACGGTCTCGTCGCCGCGGGCCGGGCTGGTGATGGAAAAGGGTGCCAAGGTCAAGTTCCGGGGCATCCAGGTCGGCAAGGTGGAGGAGATCACCTACAGCGGCGATCAAGC
Source organism: Mycobacterium asiaticum (assembly GCF_001673315.1). Classification (GTDB taxonomy): domain Bacteria; phylum Actinomycetota; class Actinomycetes; order Mycobacteriales; family Mycobacteriaceae; genus Mycobacterium; species Mycobacterium asiaticum_B. The sequence goes on from NZ_LZLQ01000111.1 coordinate 77,982, forward strand.
CCGGCTGGTCCTGGCCATCAACAGCAGCGAAATGCGCTACATCCCCTCCAACGCACCGGTGCACATTGCCGGAAACACCATCTTCGGCGCCAAATCGGTGGAGTTCATCCCGCCCAAGGAGCCGGCGCGGACCGCGTTGCGCCCGGGCGCCCAGGTGGAAGCCAAAGCCGTTCAGCTGGAAGTCAATACGCTGTTCCAGTCGCTGATGAACGTGCTGCACAAGGTGGATCCGGTGGAGTTGAACGGGACACTGAGCGCGTTGTCGGAAGGTCTGCGTGGCCACGGCGACGATCTGGGTGCGACGTTGACGGGGCTGAACACCCTTACCCGCCAAGCCAATCCGAAGCTGCCCGCCCTGCACGAGGATATTCGGCAGGCCGCGGTTGCCCTCGGCTACTACGGTGACGCCGCTCCCGACCTCAACACGGTGATCGGCAACCTCCCGACCATCAGTAAAACTGTCGTCGACGAGCAGAACAATCTGAACACCACGTTGCTGGCCACGATCGGCCTGGCCAACAACGGTTACGAGACGCTGGCGCCGGCCGAAGAGAATCTGATCGCCACCATCAACAGGCTGCGGGCTCCGCTGAAGGTGGCAGCGGACTACTCGCCGGAATTCGGTTGCCTACTGGCCGGCATCGACCGCGGCGTCAAGGAGTTCGCCCCCTTGATCGGGGTCCGTAAAGCCGGTCTTTTCACGTCGTCCAGCTTCGTCCTGGGGGCGCCCTCCTACACCTATCCGGAGAGCCTGCCCATCGTGAACGCGTCCGGCGGCCCCAACTGCCGCGGCTTGCCGGACATCCCGACCAAGCAGACCGGCGGGTCGTTCTACCGGGCGCCGTTCCTGGTCACCGACAATGCGCTCATCCCCTACGAGCCGTTCACCGAAGTGCAGTTCGATGCCCCGTCGACCCTGCAGTTCCTGTTCCACGGCGCGTTCGCAGAACGGGACGATTTCTGATGGCCGGCGGCGGCATGCCATCGCACCGGTCGATGGTGATCAAGGTCAGCGTCTTCGCGGTGGTGATGCTGCTGGTGAGCGCAGCGCTGGTAGTGGTGTTCGGCGATTTCCGGTTCGGTTCGGAGAACACCTACCACGCCACCTTCATCGACGCCTCCAAGTTGAAGGGCGGCCAGAAGGTGCGCATCGCCGGCGTGCCGGTCGGTGCGGTGTCGGGTGTCAAACTCAACCCGGACAACACCGTCGACGTGACGTTCGGCGTCGACAACCGCTACACGCTGTACTCGTCCACCCGTGCGGTGATCCGCTACGAGAACCTGGTCGGCGACCGCTTCCTGGAGATCACCTCCGGACCCGGCGAGCTGCGCAAGCTGCCGGCCGGTGGCACCATCAACTCCCAGCACACCCAACCCGCGTTGGATCTCGACGCGCTGCTGGGTGGCTTGAAGCCGGTCCTCAAAGGACTGGACGCCGACAAGCTCAACACAATCAGCAGCGCCGTCATCGAGTTGTTGCAGGGCCAGGGCGGCGCGCTGGCCGACGTGCTGGCCGACACCAGCGCCTTCTCGTCGACGCTGGGCAAACGTGACCAGCTCATCGGCGACGTGATTACCAACCTCAACACCGTGTTGGGCACCATCGACGAGCGCAGCGCCAAATTCTCCGCCAGCGTCGACCAGCTGCAGCAGTTGATCAACGGGCTGGCCAAGAACCGCGATCCGATCGCCGGTGCCATTCCGCCGCTGGCGTCGACCGTCACAGACCTCACTGAGGTGCTGCGGACTTCGCGCCGACCGCTCCAAGGTCTCCTGGAAAACGCGCGGCCGTTTGCCACCGAACTGGACAGCCGAAAAGCGGAGATCAACAACGACGTCGAGCAGCTTGGCGAGGACTACCTCCGGTTGGCCGCGCTAGGTACCTACGGGTCGTTCTTCAACATCTACTTCTGCTCGGTCACCATCAAGATCAACGGGCCGGCCGGTTCCGACATTCGACTCGGCCTGGGCGGCTCGGTCGATCCCAGTAAAGGGAGGTGCGCCTTTGCCCAGTAACTCACGGGACCGTGACCCGCTGCGCACCGGCGTGATCGGCCTGGTCGTGGTGGTATCCGTCATGCTCGTCGCATTCGGGTACTCGAAGCTGCCCTTCTGGCCGCAGGGCAGGAGCTACCAGGCTTACTTCAGCGACGCGGGCGGTATCAAACCCGGCAACAACGTCCTGGTCTCCGGCGTCAAGGTGGGCAAGGTCACCGAGGTGAGCCTGGCCGGCGCCACCGCCAAGATCGTGTTCGACGTGGACCGCCACGTCAACGTCGGCGACCAATCGCTGGCGGCCATCCGCACCGACACCATCTTGGGCGAGCGCTCGATTTCGGTCAGCCCCGCCGGATCCGGGCACGCCACCTCGATCCCGTTGAGCCGGACCACCACGCCGTACACCCTGGCCGGAGCACTCGAGGATCTGGGCCAGAACGCCAACAACCTGAACAAGCCCCAGTTCGAGCAGGCGTTGCGGGTGCTGACCGAGACGCTGCACGACGCGACGCCGGGTTTGCGCGGCACGCTGGATGGCCTGACGACGCTGTCCCGCACCTTGAACAGCCGGGACGAAGCGTTGCAAACCCTGCTGGCGCACGCGAAGTCGGTGACGACGGTGTTGTCGGATCGGGCCGCGCAAGTCAAGAGCCTGGTCGAGGACGGCAACCAGCTGTTCGCCGCGCTCGACGAGCGACGCGCCGCGCTGAGCGCGCTGATCTCCGGCATCGACGACGTCTCCGCGCAGCTGTCCGGTTTCGTCAACGACAACCGCAAGGAGTTCGGTCCGGCGCTGACCAAGGTCAACCAGGTGCTGTCCAACCTCAACGAGCGTCGCGACTACATAACCGAGGCCCTCAAGCGGCTGCCCACCTACGCCACCACTCTGGGCGAGGTGGTCAGCTCGGGACCTGGGTTCAACGTCAACGTCTTCGGTGCCATCCCGGCGCCCCTGGTGGCGACCATGTTCGACTTCGTTTTCCAGCCGGGCAAGCTGCCGGACAGCCTCGCCGACTACTTGCGCGGCATGATCCAGGAGCGCTGGACGATCAGGCCGAAGTCCCCATGACGACAAAGCAGCGCTTCGGGCGCAAGGGATTGCGAACCGTCACCATCGTCGCGCTCGTCGCGGCGCTACTGGGCGGCGCTTACACGCTGTTCTCCGCGGGCAGCAGCGGTCGCAAGCTCACCGCGTACTTCACGTCCGCAGTCGGCCTGTACCCGGGGGACGAGGTTCGCATCCTCGGTGTCCCGGTTGGTGAGATCGAGTCGATCGAGCCACGGGCGTCGGACGTCCAGATCGTCATGAACGTCTCCAAGGACATCAAGATCCCGGCCGAAGCCAAGGCCGTGATCATGTCGCCGAACTTGGTGGCGGCCCGGTTCATTCAGCTCACCCCGGCATATACCGGCGGCCCCGCGCTGTCCGCCGGTGCCAGCATCGATCTGTCGCGCACCGCGGTGCCAGTTGAGTGGGACGAGGTCAAGGAAGCGCTGACGAAGCTGTCGGTTCAGCTCAGTCCCGCCGCGGGCGAGTTGCAGGGGCCGTTGGGCCAGGCGATCAACCAGGCAGCCGACACCCTGAACGGCAACGGCGACTCGTTCCACAGCGCCCTGTTGGAACTGTCGCAAGTCGCTGGGCGACTCGGGGATTCACGCGGCGACATCTTCGGCACCGTCAAGAACCTGCAGATACTCGTCGATGCGCTGTCACAGAGCAACGAGCAGATCGTGCAGTTCGCCGGTCATGTGGCATCGGTGTCGCAGGTGCTCGCCGACAGCTCGCGCAATCTGGACAACACCCTGGGCACGCTCAATCAGGCGCTCTCGGATGTCCGCGGGTTCCTGCACGAGAACAACTCGACGTTGATCGAAACGGTCAATCAGCTCACCGACTTCACCCAGACATTGAGCGACCAGAGCGAGAACATCGAGCAGGTCCTGCACGTCGCGGGTCCCGGTATCACCAACTTCTACAACATCTACGACCCCGCTCAGGGCACCTTGAACGGTTTGCTCTCGCTGCCCAACTTCACCAACCCGGTGCAGTTCATCTGCGGCGGATCGTTCGACACCCAGGGCGGGCCGTCGGCACCGGACTACTTCCGCCGCGCCGAGTTCTGCCGCGAACGCCTGGGCCCGGTATTGCGCCGGCTCACCGCTAACTTCCCGCCGATCATGTTCCACCCGCTCAACACCATCACGGCCTACAAGGGTCAGATCATCTATGACACCCCGGCGACCCAGGCCAAAGCCGAGACGCCGGTTCCGGAATTGACGTGGATCCCCGCGAAGGGATCCGGGACCCCGGCGCCCGGCGGCAACACCACGGACTTGCAGAGCCTATTGGTCCCGACGGCCCCCGGGCCCGGTCCCGCAGCGGGTTCACCTCCCGGGTACGGCCCGGCGCCGGGTCCCGCGCCCGCGGCACCTGCCGCTGCACCCGGCCCGCCGCCCGCGCCCGCGGCACCTGCCGCTGCACCCGGCCCGCCGCCCGCCCCGGTCGCACCGTTGCCCGCCGAACAAGGAGCCGGGCGATGAGACGAGCCTGGTTGCGCGGCACCGTGCTGATCGCAAGCAGCACGCTGCTCGCCGGCTGTTCTTTCGGGGGGTTGAACTCGCTATCGATGCCCGGTACCGCCGGGCACGGCAGCGGCGCGTACTCGATCACCATCGAGTTGCCGGACGTGGCGACGCTGCCGCAGAATTCGCCGGTCATGGTCGACGATGTCACCGTCGGAAGTGTGGCTGGGATCGCCGCCGAACAGCGGGCCGACGGATCGTTCTACGCCGCGGTCAAGTTGGCGCTGGACAAGCAAGTCGTATTGCCGGCGAACGCCACCGCCAAGGTGTCCCAGACATCACTGCTGGGATCTTTGCACGTCGAACTAGCCGCACCCACCGATCAACCTCCCGCCAAGGGCAAGTTGCGCGACGGGTCCCGCATCCCGGAGTCCCGCACCGGCCGGTTCCCGACCACCGAAGAAGTGTTTTCGGCGCTGGGCGTGGTGGTCAACAAGGGCAACGTCGGCGCGCTGGAAGAGATCACCGACGAGACATACCGCGCCGTCGCGGGACGCCAGGGGCAGTTCCGCGACCTGATGCCCCGCCTCGCGGAGTTGGCATCCGGACTCAACAAACAGGTCAACGACATCGTCACCGCGGTGGAAGGCCTCGACCGGTTCTCCTCGATATTGGCGCGCGACAAGGACAATCTGGGCCGGGCGCTGGACACCTTGCCGGACGCGCTCCGGGTGCTCAACAAGAATCGGGACCACATCGTCGAAGCGTTCTCCGCGCTGCGCAGACTGGCGCAGGTCACCTCGAATGTGTTGTCCAAGACCAAAGTCGACTTGGCCGCCGACCTGAAAGACCTGTATTCGGTGCTCAAGGCGCTGAACGACAGCCGCAAGAACTTCGTGACCGCGTTGCAGATCATGCTTACGTTCCCGTTCCCCAACTTCGGCATCAAGCAGGCGGTGCGCGGTGACTACCTCAACGTATTCACCACGTTCGACCTGACGTTGCGCCGGCTCGGTGAGACGTTTTTCACCACGTCCTACGCGCTCGACCCGAACATGATGCACATGGAGGAAGTGCTCAATCCGCCCGACTTCCTGACGGGCGAGCTGGCCAATCTGTCCGGACAAGCGGCCGACCCGTTCAAGATTCCGCCCGGCACGGCGTCGCAGTAGAGGCGGGGACATGATCGACAGACTCACCAAAATCCAGCTCGCCATCTTCGGCGTGATCACCGTCATCACCCTGGTCGTCATGGCGATCTTCTACCTGCGGTTACCGGCCACCTTCGGAATCGGAACCTACGGTGTGAGCGCCGATTTCGTCGCGGGCGGCGGTCTGTACAAGAACGCCAACGTCACCTATCGGGGCGTGGCGGTGGGGCGGGTCGAGTCGGTCCAGCTCAATCCCAACGGGGTCACTGCCGATATGCGGCTGAACAGCGGAACCCCGATCCCGGCCAACGTCACCGCCACCGTCAAGAGTGTGTCGGCGATCGGTGAGCAGTACATCGACTTGGTACCGCCGAAGAATCCGGCGTCGGGCAAGTTGCGCAACGGAGCGAAGATCGACCGGAGCAACACCCGCATCGGCCAGGACGTCGCCGACCTCCTGAAGCAGGCCGAGACGCTGGTCAACAGCATCGGTGACACGCGGTTGCGCGAGGTGCTGCACGAGGCATTCGTCGCGACCAACGGCACCGGACCGGAGCTGGCCAGGCTGGTCCAGTCGGCCCGGCTGCTGGTGGACGAAGCCAACACCAACTACCCACAGGTCTCCCAGCTGATCGATCAGGCCGGCCCGTTCCTGCAGGCTCAGGTGCGCGCCGGTGCCGACATCAGGTCGCTGTCGGACGGGTTGGCACGGTTCACCTCCGAAGTCCGGCAGGCCGATCCCCGGTTACGCGACACGTTGGCAACCGCCCCCGGCACGATCGACGAGGCCAACAACACATTCGCCGGTATTCGGCCCTCGTTCCCGGCGCTGGCAGCGAACATGGCGAATCTGGGCCGAGTGGGCGTCATCTACCACAAAACGATCGAACAACTACTAGTGGTCTTCCCGGCGCTCTTCGCCGCGATCACCACCGCTGCCGGCGGTCAGCCCCAGGATGAAGGCGCCAAGCTGGACTTCAAGCTCGACTTGAACGACCCGCCGCAGTGCAATACGGGCTTCATACCGTCGCCGTTGATCCGGACACCCGCCGACGAGACGGTGCGCGAGATACCCCGCGACTTGTACTGCAAGACCGCCCAGAACGACCCCAGTGCGGTGCGCGGTGCCCGCAACTACCCTTGCCAGGAATTCCCCGGCAAGCGAGCACCCACAGTGCAGCTGTGCCGCGACCCGCGCGGTTATGTGCCTACCGGCACCAACCCATGGCGCGGGCCTCCGATTCCGTATGGGACGCCGGTCACCAACGGCCTGAACATCTTGCCGCCCAACCACTTCCCCTACATCCCGCCAGGCGCAGACCCGGATCCGGGCATCCCGGTGGTCGGCCCGCCGCCGCCCGGGGTGACACCGGGACCCGGTCCGGCGCCGCACCAACCGGCCTACGACCCGCCGCCGCCCAACGACAGCGGGCCGCCCCCGGGCAACCCGTCCTGGATGCCGCCGAACTATCCGCCGGTGCCGCCGCAACTTCCGTACCCCAAGTACCTCGAGGCGCCGCCGCCCCCGCTGGGGACAGGGCCGGCGGCCGGTCCGGAGCCGCAGGCCAGCGGTTCGGCGTACACCACCTATGACCCGACGACCGGCCGGTTCCAGGATCCGGCGGGCGGCACTGGTATCTTCGCGTCCGGTATCGCCGGTACCGCCAGCGCGGAGAACTGGGTGGACCTGATGCTCGCCCCCAAACCCCTGTGATCAGAGCGCTTTGACGACACCCGTTGAGGGATCAGTAGTGGCAGAACAGCAGTCGACGACGCAACGCGTGCGCCGCCGTGCGTCGCGTGCGGCGGGCCCGCCGACCAGCGAGGCGGCGACCGAGACGTCCGAGGCGTTGCCCGAGGAGGGAGCGACCGGCACGGTCGAAACTCCGGTGTCGGAGGCCGAGCCGAAGGCCAAGCCCGACAAGAAGACCAACAAGAAGACCAACAAGACCGACAAGACCAATAAGACCAACAAATCGTTGACGCGCTTGCGTCCGCCGCCGCGGCGCCGAGCCCACCGGGCTCTGGTGGGTTGGGTATCCCTGGCAGCCGCAGTGTTGACCATCGCCGCGTTGGCCTGGGGCGTAACCGTGCTGGCCCTCCAGCACCGCGACGCACAGGCCCGTGAGGCCCGTGAACAGCGCTTCGTCGACGCCGCTCGGCAGACCGTGGTGAACATGTTCAGCTACACCCAGGACAACATCGACGAATCGGTCAACCGCTTCGTGAACGGCACCAGTGGTCCGCTGCGCGAGAAGTTTGGTCCGGACAGCATCTCCTTCCTCAAAGAGCTGTTCCGCAAGACCAACGCGAACTCGGAAGCGGTCGTCAACGGCGCCGCTTTGGAAAGCATTGACGAGATCAGCGAGAATGCGTCGGTATTGGTCGCGGTGCGGGTGACGGTCGCCGACATCGACGGCGTCAACAAGCCGTCCCAACCGTACCGATTGCGGGTCATCGTGCACGAGGACGAATCCGGCCGAATGACCGGTTACGACCTGATGTATCCGAATGGTGGCAACTAGTGCGCTGGTTCCGGTGGCTGTCTGTCGCCGCCACATGCCTGGCGGTGGCGGTCATAGTTGGATCCTCGGCCGTCGGTGGCTGGCTTTACTGGAAGCGAGTGGAAGTTCAGGGCGAACAGACTGCGCGCGCAGTGTTGCCCAAAATGGCCGAGCGGGAGATCCCGCAGTTTTTCGGGTACGACTACCAAACCATCGAGCGAAGCCTCACCGACGTGTATCCGTTGCTCACGCCGGGCTACCGCCAGGAATTCAAGAAGGTCGTCAACGAGCAGATCATCCCTGAAGCCAAGAAACGCGAGATGGTGGTTCAGGTCAACGTCGTCGGGGTCGGACTCATGGCCGCCAATCGCGATTCGGCCACCGCGATGGTTTACATGAATCGCACGATGACCGACAAGTCACGCGAGCCGCACTACGAAGGCAGCCGCTTGCGCGTGGAGTATCAGCGCATCGACGGCAAGTGGCTGATCGCTTACATCACGCCGATCTAGCTCAGAAACAGATCGCGATCTCGTTGCATCGCAACGGGTACCGCTCGACAGGGCTGGGCGGCGGCCCGGCCAGTTGCAGTGAGAACGGTTCCTTTTTCATGTCCGACTGCAGACCACACACCGCGCCGTGCAGTGTGGTGTGGGTGCCGGTCAGTGTTTCGTCGCTGAATGCGTAGGTTTCGCTGGACGGGGCAAAACTGCCGTCCGGACACGCCACCCCTTCAGACTTGCTCACCTGAAATGTCCACAGCAGGCTGCTCATTCGGGCGCGGGAACTGAAGTTCTGCAGGTGTTCCTCGCGGGTGTTGTTCGCCGGTGTGGTGCTCACGATGTTCAGCGCACAGTTCATCGCCCAGACGATGGGGTCCGAGTAGTCGTTCATGTTGCGGGTGCCGCTCGGCTGATCGCACAGCGCCGACATCGTCCAGCTGGCACCGGATACGCCCGCCTGCTGGAAGGCGTAGGTGCCATCTGGCGGTGGGCCGATCGCATGGGCCGGAGAACTTGAATCGAGTGCCATTCCGGCTGCGACGGCCGTGCCGATGGCGGCGCCGGCGGCCAGCCCACGACGGATGTTCACTCGCCCTCCTTCGTGGTCAGGTTGCACTGCAAACACGCTGCATTTGAGTATCACAGCGATCCGGCGCGAACACCATGGCTTGCGCCCCGGTTATTCGTCGCCGGTCGAGCCGGGTTCGGCGAGCGCGTCCAGAAACGATCGGGCCCAGCGGTCCACGTCATGAGCCAGCACTTGGCGGCGCATTGCGCGCATCCGGCGCCGGCCCTCTTCGTCGGGCTGATTGAGCGCCGCCTCGATCGCGTCCTTGACGCCCTCGAGGTCGTGCGGATTGACCAGGTAGGCCTGACGCAATTCGGCTGCGGCGCCGGTGAATTCGGACAGGACCAGGGCGCCGCCCAAATCGCTGCGGCACGCGACGTACTCCTTGGCCACCAGGTTCATCCCGTCGCGCAGGGGAGTGACGAGCATGACGTCACTGGCGACGAAGAACGCGATCAGCTCTTCACGGGGGACCGGACGATGCAGGTAGTGCACCACGGCGTGACCGACCTCGGCGTACTCGCCGTTGATGTGGCCGACTTGCCGTTCGATGTCGTTGCGCAAAATCTGGTAGCTCTCGACGCGCTCCCGGCTGGGAGTGGCCAGCTGGATCAGCACGGTGTCGTCCCGTTTGGCGCGGCCTTCGGCGAGCAACTCGTCCAGCGCTTTGAGCCGCACATCGATGCCCTTGGTGTAGTCGAGTCGGTCGACGCCGAGCAGGATCTTGCGCGGATTGCCGAGCTCGGCGCGGATCTCTCTGGCCCGTCGCCGGATGCCGCGTTCCCGGGCGGCCTGGTCCAGCGCGCTGGAGTCGATGGAGATGGGGAAGGCGCCCACCCGCACGGTGCGGGATTCGTATTCCACCTCGCCGAATCGCGCCCGAACTCCGACCGAGCCGCGCGATGTGTTGGCGCCGAGCAACTGGCGGGCCAGCACCAGGAAATTCTGCGCGCCACCGGGCAGATGAAAACCCACCAGGTCGGCACCCAGCAACCCCTGGATGATCTGGTTGCGCCACGGCATCTGCCGGAACAGCTCAACGGGCGGGAAGGGGATGTGCAGGAAGAACCCGATGGTCAGGTCAGGGCGCAGGGTGCGGAGCATTTTCGGCACCAGTTGCAGTTGATAGTCCTGCACCCAGACGGTTCCGCCCTTGGCGGCCGCCCGCGCGGTGGCTTCGGCGAACCGCTGGTTGACGTCGACGTAGCGTTCCCACCATTCGCGGTGATAGATCGGCTTGACGATGACGTCGTGATACAGCGGCCACAGTGTCGCGTTGGAAAATCCTTCGTAATACTGTGCGACGTCTTCGGAACTGAGCCACACCGGATGCAGTTGCAGTTCATCCTGGACGATGGGCTCGGGGTCGGGATCTACGTCGTCGCTGACCAGACCGGGCCAGCCGATCCAGGCTCCGCGGCGTTTGCGCAACAACGGCTCCAGGGCCGTGACCAAGCCTCCCGGACTGCGTTTCCAGGTGGTGCTGCCATCGGGCAGCCGTTCCAGGTCGACCGGCAGCCGGTTGGCCACCACTACGAAGTCGGAGTCCCCGTAGTTCGCTGACTTATCCGGACTCTTGGCCTTCGAGGTGCGGCCACCCCCGGAAGCCATTAGCTCTCGTGCTTCGCCGGTCCAATACCGAGCATGGACAAAAAGACGCGGCACTCGTCGGCGTCGGTCGCGTACGCGGCGACGACGCGGCGGGCCTGGCTCGCGGTGCTGTCGGCCAGGGGCTCCACGTCACCGATGTCACTATGATCCGTTTTTGTGGGCATCTGCTAATGCTATGCCAACGGGAGCTTCGGGCTGGTGGTCGGGCTGCGCGCACCGGCAACCCACGGATTCTCTGGTTACACACTGGCCGTAATGTGTAAAGACCAACGGGTGACGAGTGAGGTGGGCGGAATGACGGTTCCCGATCAGGCCAGTGGCCAGGATGGCCAGGCGGACAGCGCCGAGGCGCCGGAGTTCGTGGCCTACGAAACGCTTGACGAGGGCCGTATAGCGCGGATCTGGCTGAACCGCCCAGACGCCCACAACGCGCAGAACCGCGGCCTGCTGGTTCAACTCGATGAGGCGTTCTCGCGCGCCGAGGCCGACGACACCGTGCGCGTAGTTATCCTGGCCGCGCGCGGCCGGAACTTCTCGGCGGGCCACGACCTGGGATCCGAGCAGGCGCTGCTGGAACGCAAACCCGGCCCCCAGCAACACCCGACCTTCCGCTCGCATGGCGCCACCCTGGAACCGATCGTCGAAAAGCTTTATCACCAGGAGTGGCATTTCTTCTTCGAGAACACCCGGCGCTGGCGCGATCTGCGCAAGATCACCATCGCCCAGGTCCAGGGCAACGCGATCTCGGCCGGCCTGATGCTGATCTGGGCGTGCGACCTGATCGTGGCCGCCGACAATGCGAAGTTCAGTGACGTGGTAGCAGTGCGGCTCGGCATGCCGGGGGTCGAATACTATGCGCACCCTTGGGAATTCGGGGCGCGTAAGGCTAAAGAGCTGTTGCTGACCGGTGATTCGCTGGACGCCGATGAGGCCTACCGGCTGGGCATGGTGTCCAAGGTATTCCCGGTCGACGAACTCGAGGACAAGACACTGGAATTCGCACGACGCATCGCCGAGCGGCCGACCATGGCCTCGCTGCTGGTCAAGGCTTCGGTCAACGCGGCGAGCGACGCCATGGGATTCACCGAGGCGCTGCGGCATGCGTTCCACATTCACGAACTCGGGCACGCGCACTGGGCCGCCCACAACGAAAGCAGGATGCCGGTCGGGTTGCCGCCCGATGTCGAGGATTGGCGTACCGCCAAGCCCACCAAGGTCGCTCGTCGCGACACCCCGTGAGTGCGCTAAATCGATTGTGCACGTGAGACTTTGATTGTGCGGTCAGGGTCGGGATGAGGCGTCTCCGCCGCCCTGGCCGCACACGCAAATCCCTGGTTGCCCACTGCAGGCCGTAGCCGCCCGGCGGAGCAGCCGCAATCCATGATTCGATAGCTAGAACCTGTTTCAGTTTCGGCGGAAGGCGTCGCAGTGCAGCTTTCATTCCAAGACCGGACATACCTGGTCACCGGCGGCGGTAGCGGTATCGGCAAGGCGGTGGCCACCGGACTGGTAAGTGACGGCGCGTCCGTGATGATCGTCGGACGCAGCGCCGACCGCCTCGCCGGGGCCGTCGAGGAGATCGAGGGTCTACAGCTGTCCGGGTCGATCCGCTACGAACCCGCCGACGTCACCAACGAGGACGAGGTCACCCGTGCGGTCGACGCTGCGACGGCGTGGCACGGCCGGCTGCACGGGGCGGTGCACAGCGCGGGCGGCTCGCTGACGGTGGGGCCAATCACCCACACCGACTCCGATGCGTGGCGTCGCACCGTCGACCTCAACGTCAACGGCACCATGTACGTGCTCAAGCACGTCGCGCGCGAACTGGTGCGCGCCGGGGGCGGATCGTTTGTAGGAATCTCCTCGATCGCGGCGAGTAACACCCACCGCTGGTTCGGGCCGTACGGGGTCACCAAATCGGCGATCGATCACATGATGCAGTTGGCCGCCGACGAACTCGGAGCGTCATGGGTACGCGTCAACAGCATCCGGCCCGGACTGATCCGTACCGATCTGGTTGACGCGAGCGTGATCCAGTCGCCGGAGATCAGCGGGGATTACGCGCTGTGCACGCCGCTGCCGCGGGTGGGCGAGGTCGAAGACGTGGCCAACCTGGCGATGTTCCTGCTCAGCGATGCCGCCAGTTTCATCACCGGGCAGTGCATCAACGTCGACGGTGGCCACATGGTGCGTCGCGGACCGGATTACTCGGCGATGATGGAGCCGATGTTCGGCGCCGACGCGCTGCGCGGCGTGGTCTGAAACTCGGAGACAACACATCTCGACCGACCTCAGCCGACCTCGCGCCGAGCGTTACGCTCGTGCCGTGAAACGACTGGAAGGTCAGCGGATTCTGGTGACCGGCGCGGGTTCTGGCATCGGTCAGGCCACCGTGGTGCGGCTACTGGACGAGGGCGCCGTCGTGGTCGGTGCCGACATCGCGGCGGACGGGCTGGCCCAAACCCGGGCCAAAACCGAAGCGGCCGGTGATCGGCTGACCACATACGAGATGAACGTCGCCGACGAGCAATCGGTGATCGACGGGGTGCGCTCGGCCGTCGACGCCCTCGGCGGTCTCGATTCGCTGGTCAATGCGGCCGGCATGCTGCGAGCCGCCCACACCCATCAAACGACTCTTGAGTTGTGGAACCAGATCGTCACCGTCAATTTGACCGGTACCTTCCTGATGGTCCGCGAGGCGCTGCCGGCGCTGCTGAAAAATCCGCGCAGCACGATCGTCAACTTCAGCTCGACCTCGGCGACCTTCGCCCACCCGTACATGGCCGCCTACGCCGCGAGCAAAGGTGGCGTGCAGGCCTTCACCCATTCGTTGGCGCTGGAGTACGCAGCCGCCGGATTAAGGGCCGTGTGCGTGGCGCCCGGCAGCATCAAGTCCGGCATCACCGACGCCACCGGCGGCTACATCCCGCAAGATGCCAACTGGTCATTATTCACCCGGTTGATGCCGATCCTGCCCACCACCGAGACCTCAAGCGGCACCGGCATGGCAGACCCTTCCGTGGTCGCCGGTGTGATCGCGATGCTGGTCTCTGCGGACGGTGCCTTCATCACTGGGACCGAGATCCGCATCGACGGCGGAACGCATGCTTAGTTGACGCAGGGCACCCCGCCGCCGTCGATCGGCTTGCCCTGATCCGGCGTCGGATATTCGGTGTAGGTGCCGTTGTAGTAGTAGCCGCTGCTGCTGGGTTTCGTCGTGGTGGTCGTGGTGGTGGTTGTCGTACTGGTTGCGTCCACTGTGTCATCAGGCGCGGGCAACGAGAAGGTGGTGTCGACGACCACTTGGATACGCCCGGCCGCGAGGTGGGGATCCGGTTGCTTCGCGGCATCCACGCCGAGCAGTGCCTCGAGGTTCTTCGCGTCGGTCTCCGCGCCCATCCCGTACAGGATCGTGCTTGTCGACGGGTCACCCGATTCTCGGTCGCGGACCTGTCCAGCGGTGTAACCACGCTTCTTCAGCGCGCTGGACACCTGGCTGGCCATCCCGCTGATACTGCCGGCGTTGATCACGTCAACGACGGTCGACGGGTTCGGCTTGGCGGAGGTGGTGGTCGGCGCCCCCGACGGTGGCGCCGTGCCGAGCGCGGCGGCGATCTCTGCCTTGATCGCCGCCGGATCGATGATGTTGACGTCCTGACCGTCGATGTTGTCGTAACGCACCACGGGCAGCGTGCGGAACTCGATGTTTCCGCCGGCCAGTTCCCCCATCCGGCGGAACAGCGCCTCGTCCCAGCCCGCGGACAGGACCACGTCCTTGCGGGCGACGGCCATCAGGCTGTTGAGCCGATCCAGGTTGGTGAACGTGCCGGAGTCCTGCAGGTCGCGCATCACTGACGACAGGAAGGCCTGTTGGCGGTGTGTCCGGTCCAGGTCGCCGTTCTCCAGGCCGTGCCGTTGCCGGACGAACGACAGCGCTTGTGATGCGTCCAGTCGCTGGCGGCCGGCTGGGAAGTCGGCGCCGGAGTAGGAGTCGTAGACGGGGTGGTTAAGACACACCTCCACGCCGCCCAGGGCTTGGGCCAGGTCGTAGAAGCCGGCCAGGTTGACTTCGGCGAAGTAGTCGATCGGAACCCCGGTAAGACTGCGCACGGCACGCAGGGTGGCGGCTCGACCCGCTTCACGACCACGGGCCTCCAGTTCGCGTTGGGTGATACTGCCCTGGTTGGCCAGCTGGTTGGCGACGTACTGCTTCGTGAGCCCGTAGGCCTCTTTGATCTTGATGTGGTTGTAGCCCGGAACGCCGTTGAAGGGCACCCAGTCGTCGCGCGGGATCGAGAACGCGACAACTTTTCCGTCAGCGGCGACGTGCACGAGGATCAGCGTGTTGGTGTTGTAGCCGCCCTGATCCGAGTCGCCCGCGTGCAGGTGCTTGAGGATCGACCAGGGCAGGTCGTTGCCCTCCTGGTCTTTGCGCGAGTCCAGGCCGATCAGCAGGATGTTCATTGTGTTGCCGGTGGACCGCGGGTCCTCAGCGGTGAGGGCTTGCGAGATGGTGATGCCGCCTAGCGCGCCGTGCGCCACCCAGTAGCCCGCGCCGGTCGCGCCCAACGCAACCACCGAAACCAGCGTCATCAAGCTGCGCGACAGTCGTCTGCGTAATCGTGACGGCTGCCGAACAGCACGATGACGGCGGTGAGCACCGCCCGAACGCCCCACTAGCGGCTCCGACTTGGGCCCGACCCACCGACTGGCGCTTGGCCAGCGGTTTGCGGTGGAGTCGTTCGTCGCATGCGGTCTAGTATGCGGTAGCTTGCTGCGAACCCCCCAATCAAAACTGCTCATGTGGCCCTATTCACCGGGGGACGGGCCCTCTTTCGGTGTTACAAAACCGTCGCTACCAGCACAAAGGTGAGCGAAACGGGACGGCTTAGCAGTACTGGTAGTCGATGTGCCAGCGACCGATGATGTAGTGGGCGACGAAGTGGCCGCCGAAGCTGGGATCGGCGTCGGTGATGTTTCCCGAGCCGCCGCTGTTGGGAATGAAGCCGGGCGGATCCCAGGTGACCGATTGTGGATTCGCGGGTAGGGCGGGGGTGCAACCCGCCTGCTTGGCCACATAACCGTCGATGATCCGGCGTTCGGCAGTGGCTTGGTCTCCGCGGTCGGATGGGGGTTCGTGGGGGCAGAGATACGTTGCGACGCAGAAGTTGCCGTGCGCGCTGACCAGCGCGATGTCCGTCACCGGTACCGACGCGATGGCGCCGCCCAGCAGCATCGCGGACACGACGATCCCCGCTATGCGCCCGTTCATCGCGACTTTACGATCTCCTCCCCTGATGAATAAAACAGCGGAATGTCCGAACCGGTCATGTTTTCTATGAGGTATATGGCGAATGGTTCGACTTCGTAGTAATAGTGAACGCCGCCGTTTGCGTCTACCGCCGTGGCGCAGGTGCGTCCCGGAGCTCCGCACCGCTGCTTGACCGGCAGGGCCAGCGCGGCGATTACCAGCAGCACAGAGAATGCGATCACCAACGCTTTTGTCATCGAAGTGAACCCCGTCTCGGTCTTGACGCGCGCGTACCGGCGCACTCCACCATTTTGCCTATTACCGCTTACAGAGGTGATTCCCGATGATCGGCGTGACATCCCTCAGGTCAATTCCGGTCACTGCAGCCGTCGTCCCGCCACGTATGTCTCGGCGATCGACGTCTCGCGAATGCCCATCAGCAACCCGAACAGCGTCTGGTCGCGCGCCAGTGCAGGATCGGCCGAGCGCACGCCATAGGTCAGCGCGGCTTCCAGGGCCGGTGTGCGGCGCGGGTCGACGACGACGAAGTCAGCCTCTTTACCGACGTCGAAGTTGCCGAAGCGGTCCTCCATGTCCAGTGCGCGGGCGCCGGCCAGGGTACCGAGGAACAGCATTTCGGCCGGGTGCATGGAGACGCTCTCGTCACCGCCTTCGGAGATGTGCACCTTGAACGCCGCCCCCACCACCTGGGAAATCAGCCATTCGTCACCGCCGCCGAAATCGGTTCCGGCGGCGATGTTCACCCCCGATGCCACGGTGCGCAGCCACGGCATGGTTCCTGATCCGAGGAACTGCTGGGAGACGGGGCAGTGCGCGATAGAGGTGCCGGTCTCGGCCATCCGCGACAGTTCGACGTCCTGACAGTGCACCGCATGCGCCATGATGCTGCGTCGCCCGAGCAGACTGGCGCCACCGACCTTCGAGCCCGGCAGGAACTTGCCGTCGTAGGTGTCCAGGTAGGAGTCGACCTGGTAGGTGAGCTTGGTTTCGTCCACCTCGCCGGTGCCGGGCCGGTTGTTCTCGTTGAGATGGCTGTGGAAGTACACGCCGCGATCTCGTACCGAATCATAAAGATTGCCAAGGTTTTTTAGTGTCTGCGCGGTGACCGCGAGGGAGAAGCGCGGCACCACCGCAACATGCAACCGGGCGGTGTGCACGTTGCCGGTGTCAGCCGCGTGCCATTTGTCGATCTCCTCGCGGGCCAGTCGGATGGCGTCGTCTTCGGATGTGATCAGCGCCGCGGCCGACGCCGGCCCGCCGGTCTGGATACCGCGCCCGCTGACCAACCGCAGGCCGCGGCGCTGCGTCTCGGTGAACAGCGCGTCCTGGGCGTGCGGAAACGCCGATCCGAACACCATTGCCGCCGTGGTCCCCACAGCTATCCGCCGGTCGCAGAACTGCACCGCCGCCTGCTGAGCGAAACTCGGGTCGGCGTAGCGGGATTCGGACGGGTAGACACACAGCGTCAGCCACTCCAAGAGTTGCCCGCCGCCGTAGGAGTCGCCCGCGTAGGTCTGGGGGAAGTGCACGTGGGTATCGACGAAGCCGGGCAGCAAGAATCCGGGACGGTGGTCCGACGTCGCAGCTGACCGGTATTGCGGCGGCAGGTCGCCGCGCTCACCACAGAATGCGACGCGACCATCGTCACCAATCACCAACGCGCCGTCCGGAATTGACACCAAAGCTGTGGCGGCGTCAGTCACCATCGGCGACCCCGTGAGGTGGAAGATGTGTCCCAGATGCACCTGAGTCGCCACGGCAATCCTCCTGCGTCGGTCGACGTGGTTGATGGGGACGTCCCCATTAGCGGGGATCATTGCACGCCGGCGCCCAGCTAACCGGCGTTTGGCAAGTCTGATGTGCCCGCGCGGAGTTCGGCGAGTCCGCGGGCGGGACCGGCGCGTGCGAAGATGCAGCCCGTGACAGGAAACTGGGGCGCAGTGTTGACCACCCTCATTCCGTTGGGTCTGGTCGTCGCCGTATCGCCGTTGACCATCATCCCCGCTGTCCTGGTTTTGCACGCCCCTCGGCCACGACCGACGGCGCTGGCGTTTCTGGGCGGTTGGGTGCTGGGGTTGATCGCGCTGACCGGAATCTCGGTTGCGGCTTCCGGTCTGCTCGGTGGCCTGGACAAGACGCCGCCGGCATGGGCGTCCTGGCTGCGTGTGGGACTGGGCGCGGCACTGATCCTGTTCGGCATCTACCGCTGGTCGACTCGCCATCGGGAGTCCGAAGCGCCGCGATGGATGCGGGCGTTCGACACCATCACCCCGGCTCGTGCGGGCGTGATCTCGCTGGTGCTCACGGTGGTGCGTCTCGAGGTATCGCTCCTTTGCCTGGCCGCCGGCTTGGCCATCGGCAGCAACGGCCTTGCGCCTGCCGGCAAATGGGTTTCCGGTGCAGTGTTCGTCACCGTCGCCGCGTCGACGGTCGCCATCCCGATTCTGGGCTATGTGGGCGCCGGCGATCGGCTCGAGGAACCCCTGGAACGACTCAGGCAATGGATGGAGAAGAACCACACGGCGATGCTCGCCGGTGTGCTGGTCTTGATCGGTCTGATGGTGCTTTACAACGGGATCAGCGCCTTGTGACGGCGCTGGTTTGCCAGCCCTACCTTCGTCCTCGCGCCCGCGGAAGAGCGATGGCAACCAGCGTGACGCCCAGCGCTATGCCGCCGACGACGATCAGTGGGTGCCACCACTGGGCGCCCAGCCAGTAGGCGTTGGCGCCCACCCAACCGGGATGTGCCGCATCGCCGAACAGCCAGCCGCGCACGAGCGGGGTGGTCAGCGAAAGCACCGCGCCGACAAGTGTTACCGACAGCAGGGCGAACAGCAGTCGACTGGAGAACTGCCAGGTCGCTAGCACGACGAGATAGCCGCCGATCCCGGCGGCAGTCAACCCGACCGCGCCCAGCGTCGTTGTCGACGCGATCGCGGCCGCCGTGCCCAGCACCAGTAGTGCGGCACCGAGGATCAGCGTCCACTTGGCGACACCGTTGGTCAACGACACCACCCGGTACCCGCCCAACGCCAGCGTCCGCAAGGTGGCCACCGGTGGTTTGACGACGGCGGGCAGTTGCCGCACCGAACCGGCCGCCCCAGAAGCGGTCGCGGCGGCCTTGGCGAGGGTTTGGGCCATCAGCGGGGAACCCTTGTCGCTGGCGAAAGTCTCAGTCGCAACCGGATCATCGTTCAGCAGCGCGTATTTGGCGTCCCCTGGTTCTGCCGCCCGCACCTTCTTGGCCCAGGTTCGCGATGCGGCCGGGCTCCAGTCGGGTCGATCACCGGGTTCGGTGTCCAGCACCGTCTCGGCCAGTTCGTCCAATTCCTCGTCGAGGACCTGCCGCTGCCACGTCTGGGCCAACCACAGCGAAGTGCGGGGCAGGCTCGCCGGAACCGGCTTGGTGGCGTCGTCCACGAAGGCGAGTTCGTCGAGCAGCATGTCCTCGGTCAACCGGTCGGACTCACCGCGCACGGTCGGCAACCGGTAGCCCGATCTCGGAAACTCCGGTGCCCCAAGCGCTTTGAGTTGCTGCAGCAACCACCGCGCGCCGGAAACGTGGTCGTTGGCATGAGAGCCGGCAATCCAGCGCACCCGGCGCGGGTCCAAAAGCACGTGAACGAGCCACCCGGCGCCGTCGAGGCGACCCCACATCCAGTCATTGGCTCGCCACGATCGTTTGTAGAAGGCGCCGAAGTGGTGGAACTGCATTCCGGTGAGCTTCTGCTGGGCGGTCTGCCAATCCGGGGCCAACAGGCTGCGGGTGTCGGCGCTGACCTGTACGAGCTCCACCGACTGTTCGATATCTGCCTCGGCCGGGAGCATGGCTCGTTGGGTCGCGGCCAGATCGAACAGCCGGATCGCGACGGCTTCCGCGTCGGATGGGCCCAAATAGTTTAGGTAAATCCGCAACTGGTCCGCCGCGTCGATGGGTAACGCGTTGTCCGCCAACGCTTTCAATGTCGGATAGCTCGCCGCCAGCGCCTGACCCAGTTCGCGCCAGCCGGCCGCGGGCACCGCGGACCGCTGCAGATAGTCCGCGGCGATCAGGCTGGCCGCATTTCTCAAGGACGCCTGTCGCACCGCCGGGGTGGTACACACCGAGCGCACCAGCGCCCCGAGGTCCACTGGCGCCGGGGGCGGGCATGCAGCGTGAATGGCCTGGGTGAGTTCGGCCAGTGCGGCGACGTCGGCGTCGGACTTCGCCAGCGGATATGCCGCACGAACGACGGCCAGCGCGCAAATCTTGGCGAGGTCGTAGCCGGATTGCCCGTAGCGGGCCAGATCAGCGGCACCCGACGGCAATGGCTTGTCAGGTGGCGACGCGCAGCGGCCCAGGATCGACTCGGTGATCTGGCGACGGCACACACGGTCAGCGTCGCCACCGACGGCTAGATCGGGTTCCCAGTTGGGTGGAATGCTCTCCGCGGCCGCGCTCGAACCGGGGGGCCAAGTGCCGAGCTGGCGCAGCAGCGCATCGGTGAGCGTCTGCGCCTGCCTGGTCGCTTCGCGCGTCACGAAGTCGGCGAGCAGCGGATCGGTGAGCAGCCGCGAACCGTTGGGGAGTGCCGCGGCGAGTTCGGCCAGTCGCAACTTGGTGTCGGTGCGGGCCGCCATGCGGTCCTGGTGGACGCGGATCTCGCGCAGGTCAGCCGCGATGGATTGGGTGGTGATGGCCGCGAGGTCCTTGAGGAGTCCGTCGACCAAGCCGAGCGGTTCGTCGACGTTGTCCGGTGGGGTCTCTGCCGCTAGATCGGGAGCCGGTCCCGAGGATGGCACGACGAACAGCAGCACCCGCCGTACCGGGCGACGTGCCGGCCGGTCGAAGATCCGCTTGAGGAGCACGCCGATCGGGCGGTTGTCGAGCAGGCCGCCGTCGGAAACCCAGTGCGGCCGGGTGATGTTGGTGAACGGTGCCATGGCCGGTCGGGCAGGCACTTTCCCCGTTGCGGGCGTGCCGTGGGTGAACGGCAGAAACGACGGTTCGAACGCGATCGGGAAGGACGCCGAACTGCGCGCGGCCAGTGCCAGGGCCGCAACACTGCCGGGGTGGGCGAGTTCGGCCTCGGTGAACGTGAACAGCCCACGCCGATCGACGTCCTGGACCAGGGTGCCGAACGAGTCGGTGAACCGGCTGGTCTCCCCGCCCAGCAAGGTGGTCGTGACATACAGCGTCGTCGACGGGAGGCGGGCGCCACCGGGGAACTCCGCGGGCGGAAATGGCCCCGGCTCGAGCTTGGGGATCTGCGTCGCCAATGCGGCGTACATCCGCTCGTCGCCGTACAACAGCGACGGTGTGTATTTGTCGCGCGGATCCCGCAACAGGTCGGTCAATGCCCCGAGGTCGAGCCACAGATCCCGCAAACCACCCAGGTCGGCGCCGGAAATCCGGGACGACGCCAGCAACGCCGCGTTGATGCCGCCGGCGCTGGTACCGGACAGGATGTCGACGTCGACGATCATGTCGAGTAGGTCGATCAGGCCCGCGTACAGGCGAAGCGATGCCGCCGCCTGGGTACTGAGCCGGCTGTCGGCGGGGAAGGACCCGCCTTCGCGGCGCCACTGCGACGCCTGCGCAAGCAAGTTCATTTCCCGCGTTACCCCAGCCATCCAGATGGCCAGACTGACCCCGCCCGTCATGGTCGTGGCGAGTCGTAACTCCTGGGTGAGCTCGGTTACCGGTGATGGTTTGTCGAATTCCATGTGCACCTCTTCGACGTACATCGCAGGATTCCGCCGATACGTTTCAGCCCAGCCCGGTGCCATTCGTGTTTAGCTTGAACACGGCCGTGCGTCCCCGCGTGCGCGGTCCTAATGTATTTGCTGAGGATCTACCGAGACTTTCGCTGAGGGGGGCCGGTGCAAGGCACGACATTCGGCCGGTACCAGTTCATCGAGTTGCTGGGCCGCGGCGGTATGGGCGAGGTGTGGCGTGCCTACGACACCGAGACCCAGCGTGTGGTCGCTGTCAAGGTGCTGACGGCGAACCTGGCCAATGACCCCACCTTCGAACAGCGATTCCGTCGCGAAGCACTCGCCGCGGCCGGTCTCAACGACCCGCATGTGGTGCCGATCCACCACTTCGGTGAGATAAACGGACGGCTTTATGTCGATATGCGACTGGTCGTCGGCCGCGACTTGCAGGACATCATCGCCGAGGGCGCGCTCGAACCCGAACGTGCGGTCCACATCATCGAGCAGATTGCCTCGGCGTTGCGCGCCGCGCACCGGATCGGCTTGGTGCACCGCGACGTCAAGCCGTCCAACATCCTCGTTACCGAGGACGACTTCGCTTACCTGATCGACTTCGGAATCGCCCGTGCGGCAGGCGATTCCCACATGACCGGGACCGGCAACGTGATCGGAACCTGGGCCTACATGGCGCCCGAGCGGGTGACTTCCGGGCAGACCGACCCGCGCGGTGACACCTACGCTCTGGGCTGCGTACTGCACGAGTGCTTGACCGGCAGTCAGCCGTTCCCCGGCAACAGCCTGGAGCAGCAGATCGGCGGGCATTTGAGCCTGCCGCCGCCGCGGCCGTCCACCTTGCGCCGGGGGATACCAGAAGAGCTGGACAACGTCGTCGTCACCGCGATGGCAAAGAATCCCGACCAGCGCTATGCGACGGTGACCGACATGGCGGCGGCCGCCCGCGAGGCGGTCACTGGAACCCGGCCCATCCCGCTGCGACGGCCCGAACCGGTACAGCAGCGGACCCAACTCGCGCCGCCGCCGGGGCCGCCGAGGTTGCCGCCGCCCCCGCGTCGGGGTGGCCCCGCGTACCCCGACCAGCCGCCGCGACGGCCGCCAGGTGACATTCCGCCGCGGCGCTCGC
This sequence comes from Mycobacterium asiaticum, assembly GCF_001673315.1. Classification (GTDB taxonomy): domain Bacteria; phylum Actinomycetota; class Actinomycetes; order Mycobacteriales; family Mycobacteriaceae; genus Mycobacterium; species Mycobacterium asiaticum_B. Next base: position 100,950 of record NZ_LZLQ01000111.1, read on the forward strand.
CCTCGGATCCGAATCTGCGCCGCGCGCCCGTCCCGCCGAATCAGTACCGTCCGCCGGCCGAGCAGAACCCCTACCGCCCGCCGTCGGATCCGACTCCGCAGCGTCCCGCCACCGACCCCACTCAGCGGCGTCCCAGTACGGATCCGAACCAGCCCCGCGCAACCCTGGGCAACGAGCCGACGCTGTATCGGGTACCGAGCGACCCACCGACGCCGGCCCCATTCCCGGTGGTCTCCCCTGACGCCGGTGGTGGTGCGGAAAACAAACCGAAGGCCAAACGGCGCACGCCGCTGGTCCTGGCCGGGGTCGGCGTATTGCTCACGGTCATCGCCGTCGTCGCCGGAATTGTCCTGGCCAGCGGTGGCAGCAGTCCAGGCAGTGGCCAGGCCACCGAACGGTCCGGAACCGAGGAGCCGGCACCCCAGACCAACGGCGGGCCGTTCACCGGCACCTACACCGCAGACTTCGGCCCGAAAATGTCACTGGCCGGCAAGGAGGTCGCGAACTCCGAACCTCCTGGGCAGGAGACGTGGGTGCTGCGTTCGGCATGCACCGGCAACGGTGGAAGCGGGTGTGTGGCGATGGCCCAGCGCACCGACGGCCCCTACAACCACACCCCGAAGCTGGTGTTCGACGATGTGCGAGGCCGCTGGATAGCCATTGCACTCGAGGGTGGCAAGTGCAACGAGAAGAGCATCGAGAAGTGGAACTACGTCTGGCTGAAACCCCAGAGCGACGGCTCTCTGGTCGGCGAGTGGATCACTGATTCCCTGGATTGCTATAGCAAGCGGGCGGTGACGTTCACCCGGACCGGTGACGCTGAGCTCGGCAACCTGCCGAACCCCGCCGAGCAGACCGCGCGTGTCGTGTCCCCCGCGGAGGCTCTGCGCGGCGCGTATCACCTGCTGACCACCTACACCGGTGCCAACGCGCCCAAACCGCAGGAAGCCGACTACACCGTCGACACCATCTGTCTGCGCACCGGGGACCGCTGTCTGAGTAGGTTCGTCAGGAACGGCACCAGCGGCACTCAATTGCTGCATTTCGCCAACGACGTCTGGACCCGCGACGACGAGTACGACGCTTCCTGCCCGGCCGGCGGTACGTCGCACGTCAAGATCAAGGGCACCTTCCCGTTGCCGGAACCGCCACAGGATCCGATAGCGGTGCTGGCTGGTAGCGGCACGAAAGACGAATCGGGCAGCGCCTGCAGAGGCGGCCCATATGAGATGAAGTTCAGTCGCACCGGGGACTGACCTCCGTTTGAGCCCCCGGCCTCCGCGGGTAGGCAGCAGGGAGTCGAGCGGAGGAGTGAGCATTGATCGACGCACGATCAGCCGGTCCGGAGACGCCGGAACGGGGTACACCCGGGGAGGCGCCCGAACGCCTGACGCCCGCGGAAACACCGGAGCGGCTGACACCATCCGAACCACCGGAACGGCTGCCGCGGCAGGACCCGCCAGAGCGCCTGACTCCGGCATAACGCTTACCGACCACATAACGCTTACCAACTACACAACGCTTACCAACTACACAACGCTTACCAACTAGAGGAGATAGACATGCGCGCAGAAGAAGGCGACGAATCGGTCAAGGACTACGCAGTCGAGGGTGAGCAGACGCTGAACCGGATCAAGAATGCACAGAATTCGTCTGGTAATCCGCTGACCCGGATCGGGCGGCGGTTGTTCCGCCTCCTGCCTGGTCGCGCGGGTCATGCCTGACCCCAACTAGTCGGGAGAGTTGATCGGGAGCTAGTCGGCGGGTTTCCGCGCGCCAGCGAACGGGTACCGAGACTACAGGTCTCGCTCCGAGACTGACAGTCTTGTTTCGCGGCTGTCCACTGCAACGGAAGCAGGGCTCGTGACTGGTGCCGTGGTCAAAGACATCCGACGCTCCGACCATTCAGTCGACTCTTTCACACGGGGATCACGTGCCCGGCGTGGCTGGACGTTGTTCATTGCCTGCGCGGGTGTGAGCTTGGTGATCGCGTCCATGGTTGCCCTCAACACGGCGCTGAGCGAGATCGCTACTGCCACCGCGGCGACCCAGACGCAACTGACCTGGATCGTGGACAGCTACACGCTGTTGTTGGCATGCCTGTTGTTGCCCGCCGGTGCGATCGGCGACCGCTACGGCAGGCGTAGTGCACTGCTGGTCGGGGTTGCAATCTTCTCGATAGCTTCCGCCGCGCCGCTGGTCTTCGACAGTCCGCTGCAGATCATCACGGCTCGCGGCCTGGCGGGTGCCGGCGCGGCCTTCATCATGCCGGCGACATTGTCGCTACTGACGGTGGCCTATCCGCCCGAAGCCCGTACCAAAGCGGTGGGCATCTGGGCCGGAGTAGCGGGATCCGGCGGCTTATTCGGACTCCTAGGTGCGGGCCTGCTCGTTGAATTCTGGGACTGGCGGTCAATCTTCTGGACGCTGGCGATCGGTGGGGTTGTGGTGTTCGTGCTGACGCTGACCATCGCGGAGTCTCGCGACGCCGAGGCACCGCGCCTGGACGTGCCTGGCGCCGTGACGATCGCGGCGGCCGTTGCAGTGTTCGTATTCGGCATTCTGCAGGCGCCCGCGCACGGCTGGGGCGATCCGCGCGTCATTGGATACCTCGTCGGCGGTGCGATGCTCGCGGCCGTGTTCGGGTTCATCGAGTTGCGGCGCCGGCAGCCGCTGCTCGACATTCGCCTGTTCGCAGACCCGCATTTCGGCACCGGCGCCGCCACTATCACCATGGTCTTCCTGGCCACCTTCGCGCTCTTCTTCCTGGTTGTTCAGTACCTGCAACAGGTGAAGGGCTATTCGGCACTGACCGCGGCCCTGGCGTTGAGCCCGATGGCAATTCCGTTACTGACCCTCTCCCTGCTGTCGTCGTGGTATCTCCCGCGACTGGGGCTGAGGTTGGTGGTCTTCACCAGCATGGTGCTGGTTTCAGTCGGTTTCCTCTGCATGTGCACGCTGGACGCCGACTCCTCATACCTGCACGTATGCTGGCCGCTGATGGTCATTAGTGCCGGCTTCGGATTATGCACGGCGCCAACAACTTCGGCGATCATGAGTGCGGCGCCCGATCAGAAGCAAGGAGTGGCCTCCGCCGTCAACGACGCCACCCGCGAGGTGGGGGGCGCGCTCGGCATTGCACTCGCCGGGTCGATCCTGGCAGGCAGTTACAGCCATCGCATCGCCAGTGCGCTCGGCGACTTTCCCCCGCCCGTGCGCGACCTGGCGTCGGATTCGTTGACCAAGGCACTGGCTGTCGCCAATAATATTGGGCCACAAGGCGTTACACTCGCCGAACGCAGCAAGGACATGTTCGTGGAGGCCACCAACTCGTCCTACGCGGTCATGGCGGCCATCGTCGCCGTCGCCGCGTGCACCATCCCGCTCTTTGCGCCCGGACGGGACGGTCAGCAACTGGCTGCGGTGCGGCGGCTTCGCAGTCGCGAGGCCCGAACGCTGGATCGCACCACGTAGAGAACGCCGCCAACCTCCTAGTATTTCCTGATGGCTCCGGTGTCTCGCGCTGCTGAACAGTTCACCACCCACGGGCCGGGCGGCCTGCGCATCGTCTCTGACCGCCAGGGTGACCCGAACGCGCGTGCCGTGGTCTTCTTGCACGGTGGCGGGCAGACCCGCCGCTCCTGGACGAAGGTGGCTGCCGCCGTCGCAGAGCGCGGGTTCCAGGCGGTGACGATCGACCTGCGTGGCCACGGCGAGTCCGACTGGTCCGACGAGGGCGACTACCGGGTGGTCAGCTTCGCCCGCGATGTCGAAGAAGTCCTGCGTGGTCTGCCGACCAAGCCGGTGCTGGTAGGCGCATCACTCGGCGGGTTCACCTCGATGCTGTTAGCGGGTGAACTTTCCCCGGGCATCGCCAGTGCAGTCGTGTTGGTCGACATCGTGCCGAACATGGAGCAATCCGGTGCGGCGCGGATTCACAACTTCATGGCGGACCGGGTGGAGACAGGATTCGCCTCGCTCGACGAGGTCGCCGACGCAATCGCCGAATACAACCCGCATCGGCCGCGGCCCACCGACTTGGACGGGCTGACCACCAACCTGCGCCGCCGCGGCGATCGCTGGTACTGGCACTGGGACCCGCAATTTATCAACGGCACCGCGGCCTTCCCGCCCATCGAGGTCACCGACGCCGAACGCATGCACCACGCGGTCGAGGCGATCCTGCGGGACGGCGTGCCCATGTTGCTGGTGCGAGGCAAGATGAGCGACCTGGTCAGCCAGGAGCGCGCCGATGAGTTCCTGGCGCGCTTCCCCAAGGTCGAGTTCACTGACGTCCGCGGCGCGGGACACATGGTGGCCGGCGATCGCAACGACCATTTCGCGACGGCTGTGCTGGACTTTCTGGCCCGGCATGTCCGGCCGGACGATGGGCAGGTCAGTACAGCGGCACCCACACACCCATGAACCAGTAGCCCCAACCCCCGTATTGCCAGTTGAACACCGGCAGCACGGTGTAGTTGTTGTAGTTGAACGGCGCGAAATACTGCTGGCCGTAACCGACATCACGAGGCGGGCCCTGCCACGGACGGTTCCAGCCGCCGGCCGGCGGCGCGCCATCCCAGCCGTTTGTGGGCGGCGGTCCTTCCCAGTTTGGTGGCGGGTGGCCGGGCGCCTGGCCGTTGCTCCAGCCGTACCCGTTCTGTCGCGGCGGCATCGGCGCCCCGCGGCCGGGCACATAGAAGCCAACCGTCAGGTCCACCGGACCGCCGATCTGAATCGTCCCGCGCTGAATGTCACCGCGCGGCGGAATGTAGGGCGGGTGTGGCGGCTGAGTCGACGGCGCATTGAGGACGGGTGTGGTGGTCGGCGGGTAGGAAGTGCTGGCACCCGGCTGCGTCGTCGAACCCCACGGGCCCGACGTCGTCGGCTGCGTGGTCGAGCCCCATTGCCCGGTGGTAGTGGTCGGCTGTGTCGTGGAGCCCCACTGCCCGGTGGTAGTGGTCGGCTGCGTGGTCGAGCCCCACTGCCCGGTGGTCGTGGTTGGCGGCGTGGTCGAAGTCCACGGCGCCGTGGTGGTTGGCTGCGTGGTCGAGGTCCACGGCGCGGTCGTGGTTGCCTGCGTGGTGGTGACGCGCGGCGCCGTTGTGGTCGGCTGCGGCGTCGGTTTCGTGGTTGGGGTGCCTGCACCCGGAACACTCGACCCCGGCGGAGGCACGGTCCCCGTGCCGCCGTAGCCGGGAGGGGGGTTCGGATTGGCAGTGGTGCCGCCACCACTACAAGCCTTGTTCCAGCTCGGGCACGGGTCTTGCGGGGCGGAGCTGGCCGAACCCGCATTGAGCGCCGTGGCGGTCATGCCGAGAGCTGCCGCAACCGCCGCGGCTGCGGCGACACGTTTCATTGACATTAGCTGCGTCCCCTCTCGGGCCGTCGGCCCGGACGATGCCGTGTTAAACCTGCACTAAGGGCAGGTCAGGTTCATCACGAATGGCTTGGTGAGCTGCTTGGGGTGGCTTGGGTCGCTGACGTCTGAACCCGTCGCAGTGCCCTTGATCTGGTAGTACTTGCCGCTCACCGCAGCGCCGGCACTGCCGACCTGACCTGGTGCGGCGTCGGAATAGCCGAGCGTCACACCGTTCACGGCGCCGAGGCCGACCGCATGGACGATGGGCGGATTGCCGGTGCTGACCACCGCACCGACGCCGTTCGCCGCGTCACCGATGCCGATGTTGATGTTGTCGCCGGCCGCAGTGCACGTGACCGGACCGCTCACCTTCTGGCTCTGCCCATCGACGATGACCTGGGGACCGGCGGGGGTCGCCGGCTTCGGGCTCGACGCACCCGAATCAGAGTTGTTGCTAGAACATCCAGCGCAACTTCCGGCCACGACGGCCGCGCCTGCCACGGCGACGACGATCCCACGCTTCACCGCTGTTCTCCTTCGCGCCGCGGGCGCCCGCTCGCAGCGGCACCTCGGTATCGGCAAATCTACCGCGATTTGCCGCGTGCACATAGAGAAGTCATAAAATTGGCTTTTTCTGGTTGGCTGCTGGTTGGCTGCTGGCTGGCAGTTGGTGGGGGCGGGCCGAATTTCAAGGCATGTGCGCCGCACCGCCTACGCCACCGGGACGGGCCTGAGACGCAGTTTGCTCGTGCTCACCGCTGGCCAGTCCTCGGCAAACCGCACGAACCGCGTCCGGTCACGTCGTCGAGCGGCCAGGCGGAGGTGCGCAACGTTCACTTTGGGCTACGGTCAACACCTTGGAACAACTGTCGATCGAATACAGCGCCAGCGAAGGGGTAGGCCATGAGCAAAACCGCCAGGCGGCTCGGTCCGCAGGACATGTTTTTCCTCTACGCCGAAACGTCGAGCACCATGATGCATGTCGGCGGGCTGATGCCCTTCACGCCGCCGCCAGGTGCGCCGAAAGACTTTCTGCGCCAGCTCGTCGACGAGAGCAAGGCCAGTCCAGTTGTGGACCCGTGGAATCTGAAACTGAGTCACCCGGACCTGCTGCTCAGTCCCATCCAGTCCTGGGTGTACGACGACAATTTCGACCTGGATTACCACGTGCGTCGTTCGGCGCTGGCCAGTCCGGGGGATGAGCGCGAACTCGGAATCCTGGTGTCCCGCTTGCACAGTAACGCTCTGGACCTACGTCGACCGCCATGGGAGATGCACTTCATCGAGGGGCTCGAGGACGGCCGGTTCGCGATCTACGTCAAGATGCACCACGCGCTGGTTGACGGGTATACCGGGCAGAAGATGCTGGCGCGCAGCCTCTCGACGGATCCGCACGACACCACTCATCCGCTGTTCTTCAACATTCCTGCGCCCGTGCGGGTGTCGGCTGCGAAGGAGGAGTCCGGTGGGGGAATCGCCGGCAGCCTGCTCAACAGCGTCGGCAGTGTGGTGAACAACCTGGGCGGTGTGGTCAGCGGGGTGGGCAGTGTCATGGGCTCCGTCGCGGGCGCCGGACGTTCCACGCTGGACCTCACCAAGGCCATCGTCAACACCCAGTTGCGCAGCGACAACGATTACCGCAACCTGATCGGCTCGGCGCAGGCACCGCGGTCGATACTCAACACCCGGATTAGCCGCAATCGCCGCTTCGCCACGCAGCAGTACGAGCTGGCCCGGCTGAAAAAGATTGGGACAGCTAATGATGCGACGGTCAACGACGTCGCGTTGGCGATCGTCGGCGGCAGCTTGCGCCGGTTCCTCGACGAGCTGGGCGAGCTCCCCGACAAGTCGTTGATTGCGATGCTGCCGGTCAATGTGCGGCCGAAGGACGACGAAGGCGGCGGCAACGCGGTCGCCACCATCTTGGCGACGTTGGGCACCGACATCGTTGATCCGATCGAGCGCCTTCAGGCCGTGACCACCACCACCAGAATGGCGAAGGCCGAGCTGTCGAGAATGAACAGGGAGGCGATCCTCGCTTACACCGCGGCCCTGATGGCACCGTTCGGTATGCAGCTGGCCAGCACGCTCACCGGAGTTAAAACGCCGTGGCCCTATACATTTAACCTGTGCGTGAGCAACGTGCCTGGCCCGCAGGACGTGCTCTACTTGCGCGGCAGTCGGATGGAGGCGTCGTTCCCGGTCTCGTTGGTGGCGCACAGCCAGGCGCTCAACGTGACATTGCAGAGCTATGCCAGCACTCTCAATTTCGGGTTCATCGGGTGCCGCGACACCTTGCCGCATCTGCAGCGCTTGGCCGTCTACACGGGGGAGGCGCTCGATGAGCTGGAGGACGCAACCTAGCAAGGGCGAGCTAGGGCGAGCTAGGGCGAGGAAGGGCGAGGAAGGGTGCATGACCACGACCGACAGTCGGTACGTCAGGGCTAGCTACCAGGGCGGCCTGGCTACCGTCGAGCTGATCAACTCCGGACCGCTGAACATCATTGGCAGCGAAGCCATTTCAGAACTCACTACCGCATTCCGCGGCATCGGACTAAACACCGATGTGCGGGTGGTCGTATTTCGCGGCGCGGGGGAGAAGGCGTTCATCGGCGGCGCCGACATCAACGAAATGGTCACGCTCGATCAGTCCACGGCCGAGGTCTTCATTCGCAGACTGGCTGGTCTGTGCGAAGCGGTCCGCGACTGCCCCGTTCCCGTTATCGCCCGGCTCGCGGGCTGGTGCCTTGGCGGCGGCCTGGAAGTCGCGATGAGTTGTGACCTGCGCATCGCCGAGTCCGGCGCCAGGTTCGGTATGCCGGAAGTGGCCGTCGGGATCCCGTCGGTGATTCACGCGGCACTGATGCCGGCGTTGATCGGGGCGTCACACTCGGCGTGGCTGTTGATGACGGGCGAAACCATCGATGCCGCGACGGCAGCGAGCTGGGGACTGGTGCACGAAGCCATGCCGCCGGAAATGCTGGATACCCGGATCGGCGAATTGGCCTCGAAGCTCGCCGGATTCGGCCCGAACGCGGTACGTCAACAAAAGCACCTGCTGAATAAGTGGTTCGATATGACAATTCACGGGGCGATCGAAGACAGCGTCGAACAATTCGGCCGCTCTTTCCTGACAGGCGAACCCCAACAGCACATGCAGGCGTTTCTGTCCCGCAAGCGGGGCAATAACTAACGCGTTTTTCGCCGATTCGGCCATTTGCTGCCGACGTTAGGACCATGATGTCCCTACGCGACAGCACTGGGGGTATGGCGATGTCTTTTGTGCTCATGGCGCCGGACCTGTTGGAGACGGCAGCAGCAAATGCGGCGCAGATCGGGGCGGCGGTGCTCACCGGCAATCTCACCGCGGTGACCCCGACGACCGCGCTGGCGGCAGCGGGCGCCGACGAGGTGTCGGCGGCCATCGCCGCGTTGTTCGGCAGGTACGCGAACGAGTATCAAGCCGCTGCCGCTCAGGCCGCGACATATCACGAGCAGTTCGTAGCGACATTGACCGCATCGGCGGCGTCGTATGCGAGCACCGAGGCCGTCATCGTCGCGTCGATCCAGGGTGTCGCCGCGACCTTGGATTCGTCGCTGGCCAGTGGATTCCAGACGTTGGTCTACGGCCCGATTCACACCGCCGGCGACGCTTGGATCAGCAGTCCGTTCGGGCAGACGTTGAACCCGATCCTCAATGGCCCGACCGAGATGCTGTTCGGGCGGGCGCTGATCGGCCATGGCGTCGCGGGCACCGCGGCGAATCCCAACGGTGGACCGGGTGGGTTGTTGTTCGGCGACGGCGGGGCCGGCTACAACCAGACCGCAGGCATGGTGCGCGGCGGTAACGGCGGCAACGCGGGCCTGATCGGCAACGGCGGTCCCGGCGGTGCCGGGTTCGGCGGCGGTACAGGCGGTTTCGGCGGTGCGGGCGGTTGGTGGATGGGCAACGGTGGCATGGGCGGTGGTCCCGGGGGTGCCGGTGGGCAGGCGCTGCTCTTCGGCAACGGTGGCTTGGGCGTCGGCGGTGCGCCCGACGGTCGCGGTGGGTTGTTCATCGGCACTGGCGGATTCGCCACTCCGCTCAGCGGCCAGCAGCCCATGGTCATCGACTTCGTGCGCCACGCGGAGTCGATAGCCAACGCGCAGGGCTGGATTGACACCGCCGTGCCCGGCGTCGCGCTCACGCAACTCGGGCAGCAGGAGGCAGCGAACGTCGGCGCTCTGTTGGCCCCGGCGAACCATTACTCAGGGATCTTCGCGTCGCAGCTGCTGCGCACCCAGGAGACGGCCCACGGGCTGTTCGCCAACCCGCAGATCCTGCCCGGGCTCAACGAGATCAATGCCGGCTGGATGGAAGGCATGCCGCAGATCCCCGTCGGTGTGGTGTATCTGGTGGGGCCCCTGGCGTGGACGCTGGGTTTCCCGCTCTTTCCGAACCTGGGGTTCGGGCCCGACATCAACGGGATCGTCTTCAATCGCAACTTCACCGGTGCGATGAACACCATCTACGGCAACGCCATGGCGAACGGGGGCACCCCGGCGGTCGCGTACTCCAGTGCATTCACGATCGGTGTGGGCACGCTGATGAACGTCGACAACCCCAATCCGTCACTGTTGCTGACCCATACGCTGCCCAACACCGGTCAGGTCCTGGTCACCGGCAGTCCGGGGGGTGGCTGGACCATGACCAGCTGGGACGGCATACCTATCGGTCCGGCGAATCTGCCGACCAGGCTGTTCGTCGACTTCCGCAACCTCATCACCGCGCCGCAATATGCCGCATGGGACATTTTCGAATCTCTCTTTACCGGTGATCCGACGACCATTCTCAGCGAGATACGCGACGGTGCTGAGCAGATCGGCGCGGCGACGTTCCAATACCCGTTCGCGATCGGCCGCGACCTGGTTGAGTCGATCGCGGCCTAGCTGCGTTCAGCCGCAACGGTATTCGGTTTCGTCCGGGACGGCCGGTACCACCTGCAGGTGCCGACGGGAGCGCTGACGGCTGATGCGCTCCACCACCGCTTGTGACCGAGGGCCGGAGCCGGAATGGGCCGAGGCAGACCAGTCGGTGAGGGATACCGCCGCAGCGGCGGCGGGGGTTTGCGCTGTCCCGCCGTTTGCTTCGATGAAGTCGTCGATCACACTCGCCACAGTCTCGGTTCGTTCTGCGTGCGGGTGGTGTGCGGCGCCGGGGATGATGTGCAGGCTGCTGTGTGGCATCGCCTCGTGTGCGGCGTATGCGTGTGAAACGGGGATGACTGGGTCCCGGTCTCCGCTGATGATCAGCACGGGCACACTTGCGTTGCAGTGCAACCGGTTCAGTGCGCAGACGAACTGACCTTTGCGGTCCACGACGGCGCGCAGTGTCCGCAGCAGCGCCTGCCGATTTTGCCGGTTCGACAATGCGGCGTGGGCTTCCCAATGTTCGCTCAGCCGCGGCGCATTCGGGTCGTCGGACTTCAGCGCGGCAAAAGCCCTGCGCGCCTTGATCGCCGGCTTGGAGGAGACAAGCTGCAAGAGGAATTCGGATCCGGGCATCGACGCCAGGCGCAGAATGCGGTTCACCTCACCGCCCAGCCCGCCGCTGCTGATCAGGATCATCCGCTCGCAGTAGTCGCGGTGCTGATGGGCGAATTGCATTGTGATTCCGCCGCCAAGGGAGTGACCGATGATCGTCACGCGGGGGATGTCGAGAGCGTCAAGGAAGTCTCGGAGCAGAACGGCGAACGCACCCAGTGAGTAGTCGCCGCGGGGCTTGTCGGACTGCCCGTGCCCCAGTAGGTCCGGGGCGATGACGCGGTATCTCTTGGCCAGCGCGGGGATGATCGCCTGCCAGTGGTTCGAACTGCCGCCGATGCCGTGGATCAACAGCAGTACCTCGCCGGCGCCTTCGTCGCGGTATGCGACGCGGTCGCCGTGCAATGTGATCGTTCGGAGGTTGCTCATTTTGGCCTGCTAGGTCACTTCGGTGTGAACGGTTTGTTCCTGGTGAAGTGAGTCTGTGGTGCGGGCCTTGCAACATCCTTGGGGGTTTCTAAACGCATTCTCACGGCGCCGCTGCGGCGCGTTGCGAACTGAAAGCACCAAGTCGGCGAGCCGACCGAATAGGGTCCCGGTCCGGATGCCTTTCCGGTGAGGGACCGCAGGTTCGCCCGATCGATCGCGGCGACGCGCTCACCGACGCGGAGGTTTACCTTTACAGTCCTAGAGGACCAGCTCCCGACCTGTAAGAGGGCCTTGTCCGAGAATTCTTCGGGGCCGGTGAGCAGTGCTTGTGTGCGTCGAGGCCCCTGGTTCGGCATGTCGATCGACGAATTGAGGTCAGGAGAATGAACACTGTCAGGTTCGACTTTGCCGGGGCTAACGTCCTGGTCACCGGTGGTACCAATGGAATCGGCCACGCCATCGCCGCCGACTTCGCCAAAGCGGGTGCCAGCGTCACCGTCACCGGCACCCGCGCATCGGTGGCCGACTATCCCGATACCGACCTGAGTGCCTTCTCTTTCACCCAGTGCGAATTGTCGGACACAGACTCGATCGACGCCCTCGCCGATTCCCTCGGCGCCCTCGACATCCTCATCAACAACGGGGGCGGGCCCTATGCGGGACACAAGGATGAGTGGGATCCCGACGGGTATGCCGGGTCGGTCGCTGTCAACATGGTCGCCCACATGCGCCTCACCATGGCGTGTCACGACAGGCTGAAAGCGAGTACGGCGGCCGGTGGCAGCAGTGTCGTCACCATCGCCTCGATGTCGGCGTTCGTATCCGCCGTCGCGGTGCCCGCTTACAGCTCATCGAAAGCGGGGATGGTCGCCTTCACCAAGAACCTCGCGCGCCGCTGGGTCGAGGACGGAATACGCGTCAACGCCGTGGCGCCCGGGGTGATCGACACCCGAATGACCAGTCCGATCAAGGAGATCCCCGAGCTGCTCGAGCCCGAGATGCGGCACACCCCGATGGCACGGATGGGTTTGCCGGCCGAGATCTCGCCGGCCGTATTGTTCCTGTGCAGCGACGCGGCGTCCTACATCACCGGCACCACCCTGGCCGTCGACGGCGGCTACCTCACCGTGTAATGGGTGTCGCTGAATGAATTCGACAGTGTCGCAACGCCCGGCGTGCTGGAACGCGCGCAGCGGCTTCTGCTCGAGGTAACCAAAGATCTCGCGGCAAACCCGCAGTACGCCGTAATAATCGGTGGCACAATGCCTTTCGATAAGGCGCTGGAAACACTGAAAGCCTCGGCAGCCGGACCCGTCGACAAGACCATCGTCACCTTCGACTGGTCAACTACGCATCCGGCCGGAACACGTCGATCGGCCGTACGGTCCGCAGCATCACCAGCGGAATGTGCCGGCTCGTCGACCGTTGATACGCGACATATGGCGGGTAGAGGTGGCTCATGTACTCCCACACCTCGTGGCGCTCAGTCGCCTCCGGTTCGCGCCACTTAGCCTCGAACGCCTGGGTGGCGATCTGCACACCGATGGTTTCGCAGGCCACGATGTTGAGGTACCACTCGGGGTTCGTATCCGCGCCACCCTTGGAGGCGACGATGACAATCTCACCTCCGACATTGCCGTAGATGAGGGGTTTGATGTAAGTCTTGCCGGACTTGCGGCCCTTGTACTTGATCAGGCAGTGCGTCGTCAGTTCGCGACCACCGAGCCCGCTGAGATCGACAATGTGCCCCTGGGTTCCGCCGGAGTCCAGGTACATCGCCAGATGTTCCTGCATCCAGTTACTACGTTCGGCCCGAATCGCAGCAGCGTCGGCGTCACCCATTGATCATTCCCCCTTGACTGCCGTCAGTTGCGGTACGAACCCATTCTTATGAAATCACTCTCTCGCGCGCTAGCTTTCGGGGAAGCCGCCTTGCGATAGCCGGTCGGATGCCTTCAGCCTCCGGGCTGCGGACAGAAATAGGTGTCGAGTGCCCGCCGGAACCAACGATTGCGGTACTGGATCGCTCGCTGGCTGACATCGGCCTTGCCCGCGAACCCCTCGAACCCGTGGTAGCAGCCCGGGAAGACCCGGAACTCAGTGGGAACATCTGCCGCCTGCAGCGCATCGACGTAGGCGACGGTCTCGTCATGGAAGGTGTCGATGTCACCCACAAAGGTGAACGTCGGTGGGAGACCGCGGTAGTCGGTGGCACGGGCGGGTGCGGCATAGGCCGGAACCTGTTTTGTGCCATACAAATCCCCGAGATACATTCGCCACGCCGCCTTGTTCGTAGCGGCGTCCCACACGGGGGCGTCGTTGTGTTGGGCAAACGGCGTCGTCGACCGGTCGTCGATCATCGGATACAGCGGCATCTGAAAGGCGACGCCTACTTCCCCCTTGTCCCGCGCGTACAGCGTCAGCGCTGCGGTCAAGCCGCCGCCGGCACTACCTCCCGTGACTGCCAACTGGTCGCTTCGCACTCCCAAGCGCTCGGCGTTGTCCTTGAGCCAGAGCAACGCGGCGTAACAGTCCTCGAGAGCTGCGGGGTAGGGGGCTTCGGTACTCAGTCGGTAGTCCGGCGAGACCACAACGCAGTCGCTCTGCTCGATCAACGCTCTGCAGCCCACTGCTTCCAGGTCGGGGGAACCGAGCGCGTAACCGCCGCCATGCAGGTACAGCATCCCCGCAACGCCGGCCTGCGGCTCGAGCGGTGTGTACACCAGGATCCGTAGCCGCGTACCGTCCGAGCGGGTGATCCACTCCGTCTCCTCACGCATACCCGACTTCCGTCGACGCTGGGCATAGCGTCCGAGCGCGGCGTCGAGTCGCCTCATTCGCCTGATTTTCCGTTCGTCTTGATTCGCCATGAGCGCCCGCATGATCTTGGCGCGTCTGCGCAGTTGCGGGTCGATCATGTCGTCGGTGATGTTCATCGGCGCGTCCCTGCACTTCCGGCCCGGTGTTGAGTACGGCGTACACGCTAGTGCCGCGGTCACCGTGACCTCGCCGAGCACTTGGAAGGGAATCGGCGAGAGTTCGTCGATTGCGTCGGGGGCGCGATTCCGGCGTGGCACCCGCGGGCGTGGCATCGACCCGGCTAGCAGTCGCCTACCTGGTCGATATCTCCGCTGCCGCGAACGGCAGCGCACGGCGGCAGCAAGCAACGTCGATGCGGCAATCATGCAAGCGGTCATGCTGTACGGAGTTACCTGCTGAGGGGTGGCTGACATCGAGGCCGTTGACAGTGCAGTATTGAGTCAGCAAATCCTAGGAGGCGCAATGGCTGCATCGAAGATGACGTCGCCACGTGGTGTGGCCGCCTCCCTCGCGGGCTTGAGTGCTGTGGTGGTCGCCGGCGGACTGATAGCCGCAGCCCCACCGGCCAATGCCGGCTGCGTGTATGGGGGCGGCGTTATCAGCAAGTGCGACGGACCCTTTCAGCCGGACGGCACCTGGGAGCGTTGCGTGGCAGTGGCCAGCTGGGTGCCCCGGGGCGCCAGTTCCTTCCTGGCGCCGGTGAAGCACTGCGATGTGATGGGTCCTGGCCAGGCTCCGGGTGATCCAGGTTTCGCTGACCCGCCGATGCACATCGACGACTGAACGGCGTCGAGCCAAGATAGAGCCCCCTGTCAGGATTGAACTGTATTTCAGTGCCTGGCCAGGGGGCGTCAACGCGTCTAGCTGTGGTTTGACGTTAGTGGTCGTTAGTGGAGATATCTGTAACTGTGGGCAAAGTGTGGGCAAAACGTGGGCACGGCATCCTGTCGGTGATCGGCGCGTTGCCTTGCCTGACCATGGTCGTGCCAGCGAAACGACTGACGGCATCACCTAGCTCAGTGGGCAAATTCCGACACCGCTGTTGCCTAGGCACATGGCGCGGAGCGTGGGCCTCGGGTGCTTCGACATGAGACGTGCTGTCATCATGCCGGTGACGAACAAGTGAGTGAGGCTGACGCATACTGGATAGTGAGAGGACAGGAAACTACCAGGTGACGACTACCGCGCGACGCGGTAATTTTACTCCCAGAATTGGGATCAGGTCTTACCGTAAGTGCGTTGACTGCAGTACCGGGCGTGAACGACGTAGAGGGGACATTGTTGCCAATTAGCGAAGGCGCAGACGAAGGGACTGTTGAGGCGCAGGTTGCTTGGCCAACAGATCTCTATCGAGAAGCGGGCGTGTCTAACATCTTCGTGCTCTCTGACGACGGTCAAGGGCTCTACCTAGCATTGGGTCACATACCGCCGTTCGCTGGGAAGCCTTCTCCCAAGATCACCGTCACCCCCAATGTGCGCGGCTCGGTTTATCTCACTTACAAGAATGCCGGCGAACTCGGTGAGCTGCTGACTGCTGCCTACCAGCGCAAGAAGCAGGAAGTTGAGCGGCAAAGGCAGCAGGGCGAGGCGAAATGAGCTCGACGGGAATCGAGGGTCCTGAGGTCTCGAGTGGCTTGACCGGAGGCGAGAACCTTCCGGTGGTTGCCGGGTCCGGGCTACACGGCTTCCTTCTAGACGATGACTACGTTTACGTAAACGAGGCCTCTCGCTTTCTGGCCAAAGTGACTGATCCGCAGCAGCTGGCCCTCTTCGATGAGTCGTCTCCGTGGTCGCATTTCGTTCGGTTGCCAGACACATCGCACATGCCACCAGGCACGGCTATTGAACTACGAGGCGATGAGCATGTGATCGCAACGGTGTTCGTGTCGTATTCAGCGGCGGAGGCTGGCGCTGTCACTCACGTACGTTCGGCACTTGGCGGCCGGGTCGTCCTTTCGTACGCGGCGGAAGAGGCAGGAGCGAATGAAACGCGCACCCGCCAACTCGTCGCACGAAAAATGGACCGCGTTTGGGCTCTGCAGGACGGATGGCGCGGGCCAGGCTCACTAGCGCCTACTAAGACGGCCCGCGAGCTATATCTGACGGCTGTCCAAGTGCTACCTGGCCGGTGTCTGGCGGCTGCGCAGCCCACTCCGACTGCGGACGGCGGCATTTATATGGAGTGGTCGTCGGGGCGGTATGACTACTCGGCCGAAGTCACCGGTGAAGGTGAGTTGATTCTGAATGTCTTCGCGCCCAATGGAAGTGATGACAGCGAGAGAGTTATCGAGCAGCCGACCGTGGATGACCTCGTCAACTTCATCTGCCGAGGGGTCTAGCAAGGTTGGCCTCTGAACTCCCACTCGACGATGACACGCAACTTCTCCGAGTCGTATTCAACATCGAAATTCATGCTGTAACAGGAGAGATTGCTAGCACGGCCTTTACGCCAGCCACCAACCATAGGGGTTTGCTATCGACAGAACACGGTGGACGCCCTGGCGGCGCAGCCGCCTATCGCAATGACGTCAAGTTGAAGGACGTGGCCGGAATCTGGGCCGTGACGGTCTCCGAATGCCGAGCCGAAGACGAGGAGTTGAACTTGCCCGCGTTGGGCGTAATCGACGACGGAGGAGAAGACGACAAGTCACCTTGGCATGTGTCGATCGACTACACCCATTTGGTGAACGCGAAGTACCGCGTCAATAGTCCTGGTATTAGGAAGGGCAAGTTTCTCCGCGATCGAGCGCAAGCCCGAGGGCAACTTGACTCGCCTGGTACGGAACCAAGCTCCCTCAACGCCTGAACAACGCCCCCCAAAAGGGGATTGATACCCGGCCAACCTGCCGATCGCGTACTGATCTGACCCGAAAGTGTGGCGGCGTCAATAACATTCAGCGGCCTCGACATGTGTTATGCGAGAACGGATTAAACGAGCATCGCGATAGCGGAATTTTGCTGTGCCGCAGAGGTTGTCGCACATCTGGGATTCGAGCCTACCGGCAGCGCGGCGCAAGCGCCGCCGACGCCAGCAAGCCAACAGGGTGGCCCCCCGGGAGTGAGATCCAAGCGGCTTCAGGAACCGGTCACATCCGAGTCGAACAGAACGTCAGAGCATCGCCAGCATTCTGCGGTCTTTTCATCCCACCCGACATTCTGCCAAGCGCCACAACGGTCACACTGGAACTCCCAAGCCTCTTCCATTTTTGGCAGCGGTGGTGCCGGTGCTATTGCTGCAAATCCGATGCCCTGACTGCGCTCATCGGAAGTCCCCGGGTGTGCTTACCGAAATTCCCCACCTAATGGCCGGGTCAGTGTATCGGTTGGCGGGTGCCGGTGGCGGCTCGGCGGAGGGTGTCTGCGGCGGCGTGGTGGTCGCGTAGGCGGTAGGACTCTCCGTCGAGGTTGATGACCACGGAGCGGTGAAGCAGCCGGTCGAGCATGGCGGCAGCGACGGTGGTGTCACCGAGGATGTCACCCCAGGCGCCGACGCCGCGGTTGGTGGTGATCACGATGCTGGTCTTCAAATATCGTTGGGAGACAACCTGAAACAGTGCCGAGGCCGCCTCGGCGGGGAGAGGTAGGTATCCCAGCTCGTCGATCACCAGCAGGGTCGGGCCGGCGTAGAAGCGCATGGTGGTGGCCCATCGTCCCTCGATCGCGGTGCGGTGGCAGCGGGCGGCCAGATCGGCGGCGGTGGTGAAGTAGGTCCGATACCCGGCATGTGCTGCGGCCCTGGCTAGTCCGACCGAAAGATGTGTCTTTTCCGGTGCCCGGCGGGCCGATCAGCAAGATATTGGTCGCGGTGTCCAGGTAGCGGCACGTGCCCAGCTCATCGATCAGGCGACGGTCGATCCCGGCGGCGGCATCGACGTCGAAGTCGGCCAGTGTGGCTGGTGTGGGCAGGCAGGCGAACCGCAATCGGCCGGCGAGCCGTCGCGCGGTGCTCTCCTGGACTTCGGCGGCCAGTAACCGTTCCAGCGCGACGGTCAGTGACAGCCCTTCGGCGGTGGCCTGATCCGACGTAGCAACGCCATAAACCACGGTCTAGCAGCTCGAGTATCAGCACAGCTATAGAGCCCCCTGTCAGGATTGAACTGACGACCGCTCGCTTACAAGGCGAGTGCTCTACCACTGAGCTAAGGAGGCCGGTAAAACCGGTGCAAGCCTAACCGGTTACTGGCCGCCGTCGACGATGCGCTGGGACCGCACCGGCCGGGACGTCGAGCGCACCCGCCGGCCGGGCAGCG
>NZ_LZLQ01000112.1 GCF_001673315.1 Mycobacterium asiaticum
CGGTGGCGGCAGGCTCGATGCGTTGAGCGCAGGCTCGACGCCGTGGCGGCAGGCTCGACGCACCCAGCGCAGGCTCGCCGCCGTGAGCGCAGGCTCGCCGCACCCAGCGCAGGCTCGACGCACCCAGCGCAGCCTCGACGCCCCAACAACTAGACCGTTGCCAACGCGATGCATAGCCGATCAGCGTGGTCAACGTGACTCCTGGGGTTTGTGTCTTACCCTGTGGCACATGTCCGTGTCCCGACGAGACGTGCTCAAATTCGCCGCGGCCGCAACGGGCCTGGCAGGCCTTGGTGTTGGCGCCGCCACTCTGGATGCCACCCCGGCGTCGGCATCCCTGGGCACCTTGCTGGACTACGCTGCCGGCGTCATCCCGGCCAGCCAGATCAGAGCCGCGGGTGCGGTCGGCGCGATCCGTTATGTTTCCGATCGACGGCCCGGGGGCGCTTGGATGCTCGGCAAGCCGATCCAGCTGGCGGAGGCGCAGGACCTGCACGGAAGCGGCCTCAAGATCGTCTCCTGCTATCAGTTCGGCAAGGGCAGCACCTCGGACTGGTTGGGGGGTGCCGCCGCGGGGGTGCAGCACGCCAAGCGGGGCGCGGAACTGCATGCCGCCGCCGGTGGTCCCGCTGGTGCCCCGATCTATGCCTCAATTGACGACAACCCGTCTTTGGAGCAATACAAGAACCAGATCGTCCCGTACCTGCGGTCCTGGGAGTCGGTCATCGGGCATCAACGAACCGGTGTGTACGCGAACTCCAAGACCATCGACTGGGCGGCCCAGGATGGCCTGGGTGCCTACTTCTGGCAGCACAACTGGGGCTCGCCCAAGGGGTACACCCACCCCGCGGCGCATCTGCACCAGGTCGAAATAGACAAGCGCACCGTAGGGGGCGTCGGGGTCGACATCAACGAGATTCTGAAGCCGCAGTTCGGCCAGTGGGCCTGACGCTCTTTTCTAAGACTCCGATATACCTTCCAGCAAACACTCGTTCGCTCAGTTCGTCGCGTCGGCTACGCGAGTGAATTCTTTGCGCCCAAGCCAATCGGACGGCTGAAGCCCGCCGCGCCGTAAAATTTTCAGATAACGATTTGGTAACAATACTGCTTTGATCTGCGAAGTTATAGCTACTCGACCGTAACCACCTGCATGCAGCACGTTTGTCGGCGGCGCCCGCGCCAGCCGTTTGAACCGGTGTTACCCACGACACGGTTACCCGTGCGTAGAACTCACCAGTAACCAAGCAACGCCAAGAATCCGTATAGACCCTTATGACACTCTTATTGGGACCAAGTGCAGTGGATGGCGCCGCTCGAAGACGTGCCGGCCGCCTGTTCGACGCACTGGTCAGAAGACCATCGGCCGTGATTCGACGCGGAATCGCCCGAAGTTGACAGGCCCGCGGTGCGGGGAGGGGTCCGTAACCGCCGAACGGGCCAGGTAAAGACGCATACAGGGAGAACAAGGTGACTATCCACGAGCACGACCGGGTGTCCGCAGACCATGATGGCAGTGGCTCGTCCAATGCTCGTGCTCTGGTAGATCGCCTGACCGCCGGGGAGCCGTACGCCGTAGCGTTCGGCGGTCAAGGCAGCGCCTGGCTGGAGACGCTTGAGGAACTGGTATCCGGCGCCGGGATCGAATCCGACTTGGCGACGCTGGTCGGTGAGGTGGCGCTGGTTCTCGAGCCGGTCGCCCAAGAGCTGGTGGTGGTGCGTCCTATCGGGTTCGAGCCGCTGCAGTGGGTCCGCGCGTTGGCTGCTGAGGACCCGGTCCCCTCAGACAAGCACCTGACGTCATCGGCTGTATCGATCCCGGGCGTGCTGTTGACCCAGATTGCGGCGATTCGCGCGCTGGCGCGCCAGGGCATGGACCTGATCGAGACGCCGCCGGTGGCGCTCGCGGGACACTCGGCCGGGGTGCTGGCTGTCGAGTCGCTGCAGGCGTCCGGAACACGCGATGTGGAGCTGCTGGCGATGGCCCAGCTGATCGGTGCCGCCGGCACGCTGGTGGCCCGCCGGCGCGGTATCTCGGTGCTCGGCGACCGTCCGCCGATGGTGTCGGTCACCAACGCCGACCCGGACCGCATCGGCCGCCTCCTCGACGAGTTCGCCCAGGACGTTCGCACGGTGCTGCCCCCGGTGCTGTCCATTCGTAACGGCCGCCGTTCGGTGGTCATCACCGGGACTCCCGAGCAGTTGTCCCGCTTCGAGCTCTACTGCAACCAGATCTCGGAAAAGGAAGAAGCCGACCGCAAGAACAAGGTCCGTGGCGGGGACGTCTTCGCGCCAATCTTCGACCCAGTGAAAGTTGAGGTCGGCTTCCACACGCCCCGACTGGCCGACGGCATCGACATCGTCGGCGGCTGGGCGGAGAAGGTGGGCCTGGACGTGGCCCTGGCGCGGGAATTGGCCAACGCGATCCTGGTCGACAAGGTCGATTGGGTCAACGAGATCTCCCGGGTGAACGATGCCGGGGCTCGCTGGATTCTCGATCTGGGTCCCGGCGACATCTTGACCAGGTTGACCGCGCCGGTGATCCGCGGCTTGGGTATCGGCATCGTGCCCGCGGCGACCCGGGGCGGCCAGCGCAACCTGTTCACTGTCGGGGCCACCCCCGAGGTGGCCCGGGCCTGGTCCAGCTATGCCCCTGCCCTGGTCTGCCTGCCCGACGGCAGAGTCAAACTGTCGACCAAGTTCACCCGCCTGACCGGCCGGTCGCCGATCCTGCTGGCCGGTATGACGCCGACCACCGTGGACGCCAAGATCGTCGCCGCCGCGGCCAACGCCGGGCACTGGGCCGAGTTGGCCGGTGGCGGTCAGGTCACCGAGGAGATTTTCGCCAACCGGATTGAGGAGCTGTCCGGACTGCTCGAACCGGGCCGCACCTATCAGTTCAACGCCTTGTTCCTGGACCCCTACCTGTGGAAGCTGCAGCTGGGCGGCAAGCGACTGGTGCAGAAGGCTCGCCAGTCCGGTGCGGCGATCGACGGCGTGGTCGTGAGCGCCGGAATCCCGGACTTGGAGGAAGCCGTCGAGCTGATCGACGAACTCAACGACATCGGTATCAGCCACGTGGTGTTCAAGCCGGGAACCATCGAGCAGATCCGCTCGGTGATCCGGATCGCCACCGAGGTACCCACCAAGCCGGTGATCATGCATGTCGAAGGCGGCCGGGCCGGCGGCCACCACTCCTGGGAAGACCTGGACGACCTGTTGCTGGCGACCTACTCCGAGCTGCGGTCGCGCTCCAACATCACCGTCTGTGTCGGCGGCGGCATCGGCACGCCCGAGCGCGCCGCGGAGTACCTTTCCGGTCGCTGGGCACAGGAGTACGGGTTCCCGCTGATGCCGATCGACGGCATCTTGGTCGGCACCGCCGCGATGGCGACGCTGGAGGCGACCACCTCGCCTTCGGTGAAGCAGATGCTGGTCGAAACCCAAGGCACCGATCAATGGATCAGTGCCGGAAAAGCCCAGGGCGGCATGGCTTCGAGTCGCAGCCAGCTCGGCGCCGACATTCACGAGATCGATAACAGCGCGTCGCGGTGCGGGCAGTTGCTCGATGAGGTCGCCGGTGACGCGGACGCCGTCGCCGCCCGCCGCGACGAGATCATCGCCGCGATGGCCAAGACCGCCAAGCCCTACTTCGGTGACGTCGCGGACATGACTTACCTGCAGTGGCTACGCCGATACGTCGAGTTGGCAATCGGCGCCGGCGATTCCACCGCTGACACTGCAGCCCCGGGCAGCCCGTGGCTGGCCGACACCTGGCGCGAGCGGTTCGAAGAGATGCTCAAGCGCACCGAAGCGCGTTTGCACGCACAGGATTTCGGTCCCATCGAGACGCTCTTCGCCGGTGCCGAACAATTGGAGAACCCCGAGCAGGCCATTGCCACCCTGCTACAGCACTACCCGGACGCCGAAACCGTCCAGCTGCACCCGGCCGATGTGCCGTTCTTCGTGAGTCTGTGCAAGACCCTGGGGAAGCCGGTCAACTTCGTGCCGGTGATCGACAAGGATGTCCGGCGCTGGTGGCGCAGCGATTCGCTGTGGCAGGCGCACGACGCTCGCTACGACGCCGACCAGGTGTGCATCATCCCCGGCCCCGCCGCAGTTGCCGGCATCACCCGGTTGGATGAACCCGTCGGTGAATTGCTGGACCGATTCGAGCAAGCCGCCATCGACGAGATCCTTTCCGCGGGTGTGCAGCCCGAGGACGTGACCTCGCGCCGGCTGGGCCGCCCGGACGTGCGCGGCCCGCTGGCCGTCGTGCTCGACGCGCCCGACGTGTTGTGGGCGGGACGCACCACGACCAACCCGGTGCACCGTATCGCCGAGCCGGGCAACTGGCAGGTGCACGAAAACCGCAGCGCCACACACACGTCAACGGGCGCTCGGCTGCAGGTCAACCCGGACGGCACCAGTGTCGTGCTGAGCGTGCCGATCTCGGGCACCTGGATCGACATTGTCTTGACGTTGCCGCCCAACACCATCGACGGCGGAATCCCGGTGGTTTCCACCGAGGATGCCACCGCCGCAATGCGTTCCGTGCTGGCGATCGCCGCCGGCGCGGACGGGCCGGATGCGTTGCCGGAGGTCCGCAATGGCGCCGCCACTGTCACGGTCAGCTGGGATCCCGAACGAGTCGCCGACCACACCGGGGTCACGGCCACCTTCGGTGAGCCGCTGGCGCCCAGCCTCACCACTGTGCCCGACGCACTGGTTGGGCTGTGCTGGCCCGCGGTTTTCGCGGCGATCGGCGCCGCGGTGACCGATGCCGGTGTGCCGGTGGTGGAGGGACTGCTCAGCCTGGTGCACCTGGACCACGCCGTCCGGTTGGCCGGCCAGCTCCCCACCGTCGCCGCCCAATTGACCATCACCGCAACGGCTTCGACTGCCAGCGACACCGACATGGGTCGGGTGGTACCGGTCCTGGTGACGGTGTCTGGAAGCGACGACGCAACCATCGCGACGATGGAAGAGCGGTTCGCCATCCTGGGCCGCACCGGCGCTGCGGAACTCACCGAGCCGGCCCGGGCCGGCGGAGCCGTCTCGCAGAACGCCACGGACACTCCGCGGCGACGCCGCCGCGACGTCACCATCGGCGCACCGGTCGACATGCGACCGTTCGCCGTGGTGTCCGGAGACCACAATCCGATTCACACCGACAAGGCCGCGGCCCTGCTGGCCGGCCTGGATTCGCCGATCGTGCACGGCATGTGGCTCTCGGCCGCTGCGCAGCATGCGGTGACCGCCACCGACGGCCAGGCCAGGCCGCCAGCCCGGTTGATCGGCTGGACGGCCCGCTTCCTGGGCATGGTGCGACCCGGCGACGAGGTGGACTTCCGGGTTGAGCGGGTCGGAATCGACCAGGGCGCCGAGGTTTTGGAAGTCAGCGCCCGCATCGGTTCGAACTTGGTGATGTCGGCGAGCGCACGACTGGCGGCACCGAAGACGGTCTATGCCTTCCCCGGACAGGGCATTCAGCACAAGGGCATGGGCATGGACGTGCGGGCCCGGTCCAAAGCGGCCCGCAAGATCTGGGACGAGGCGGACCGATTCACCCGTGACACGCTGGGCTTCTCGGTGCTGCACGTGGTTCGCGACAACCCGACCAGCATCATCGCCAGCGGTGTGCACTACCACCATCCCGACGGCGTGCTGTTCCTGACGCAGTTCACCCAGGTGGCGATGGCAACCGTGGCGGCCGCGCAGGTCGCCGAGATGCGCGAGCAGGGTGCGTTCGTCGAGGGCGCCATCACTTGTGGTCACTCGGTTGGCGAGTACACCGCCTTGGCCTGTGTCAGCGGCGTTTTCGAACTTGACGCGCTACTGGAGGCCGTGTTCCACCGTGGTTCGAAGATGCACGACATCGTCCCGCGTGACGAGCTGGGCCGGTCCAACTACCGGTTGGCCGCGATCCGCCCCTCTCAGATCGACCTGCCGGACGACGAGGTCACCGAGTTCGTCGCGAACATCGCAGCGAGTACCGGGGAATTCCTGGAAATCGTCAACTTCAACCTGCGCGGTTCGCAGTACGCGATCGCCGGTACCGTGCGCGGTCTCGAAGCGCTGGAGGCCGAGGTCGAGCGACGCCGCGAACTCACCGGCGGTAAGCGGTCTTTCATCCTGGTGCCGGGTATCGATGTGCCGTTCCACTCGCGGGTGCTGCGGGTAGGGGTCAACGAATTCCGTCGCTCGCTGGAGCGGCTGATGCCGCGCGACAAAGACCCCGAAGTGATCCTCGGCCGCTACATTCCCAACCTGGTGCCGCGGCCGTTCACGCTGGATCGTGATTTCATCCAGGAGATCCGGGATCTGGTGCCGGCTGAACCGCTCGACGAGATACTTGCCGATTACGACACCTGGCGTAATGAGCGTCCCCGTGACCTGGCCCGCCAGGTCTTGATCGAGCTGCTGGCTTGGCAGTTCGCCAGCCCGGTCCGCTGGATCGAGACCCAGGATCTGCTGTTCACCGAGGAAGCCGCAGGCGGCCTGGGGGTGGAGCGGTTCGTCGAGATCGGTGTGAAGACGTCGCCGACCGTAGCGGGCCTGGCCACCAACACTCTCAAATTGCCCGAATATGCCCACAGCACAATCGAAGTGCTCAATGCAGAGCGCGACGCCGCGGTGCTGTTCGCCACCGACACCGACCCGGAGCCCGAAGACGAGCCGGTCGATGACGCCCCCGAAGCCGCAGCGACGGATGCGGCCGCCGCGCCGGTCGAGGCGGCTCCGGCGGCGCCAGCCGCGGCTCCGTCCGGAGGACCTCGTCCCGAGGACATCGGGTTCGACGCGGCGGACGCGACCCTGGCGCTGATCGCCATCTCGGCGAAGATGCGCATCGACCAGATCGAAGAGCTGGACTCGATCGAGTCCATCACCGACGGCGCATCGTCACGGCGCAACCAGTTGCTTGTCGACCTCGGCTCCGAACTGAACCTGGGCGCCATCGACGGGGCGGCGGAGGCCGACCTGGCCGGGCTGCGGGCGCAGGTGACCAAGCTCGCCCGTACCTACAAGCCCTATGGCCCAGTGCTTTCCGACGCGATCAACGACCAGTTGCGCACGGTCCTGGGCCCGTCGGGTAAGCGGCCCGGCGCGATCGCCGAGCGGGTCACGAAGGTTTGGGAGCTCGGTGAGGGCTGGGCCAAGCACGTCACGGTCGAGGTCGCGTTGGGTACCCGCGAAGGCACCAGCGTGCGTGGCGGTGCCATGGGTCATCTGCACGAGGGCGCACTGGCCGACGCCGCATCCGTCGACAAGGTCATAGATGCGGCCGTGGCCGCGGTCGCCGCGCGCCGTGGTGTCGCAGTGTCGCTGCCGTCGGCGGGCGGTGGAGGCGGCGCAACCGTCGACGCGGCTGCGTTGAGTGAATTCACCGACCAGATCACCGGCCGTGACGGTGTGCTCGCTTCGGCGGCCCGGCTGGTGCTGGGTCAGCTGGGATTGGACGATCCCGTCAGCCCGTCGCCGGCGGCGACCGACGCCGAGCTGATCGACTTGGTCACGGCCGAATTGGGCGCGGACTGGCCTCGACTGGTGGCGCCGACGTTCGATGCCAAGAAGGCCGTCGTGTTCGACGACCGGTGGGCCAGCGCCCGTGAGGACTTGGTCAAGCTCTGGCTCACCGACGAGGCTGATATCGACGCTGACTGGGTGCGGCTGTCCGAGCGTTTCGAGGGTGCCGGCCACGTGGTCGCGAATCAAGCCACCTGGTGGCAGGGCAAGTCGCTGGCCGCGGGCCGGCAGATCCACGCGTCGCTGTACGGCCGGATCGCCGCCGGTGCCGAGAACCCGAACCCCGGCCCCCACCACAACGAGGTCGCAGTGGTGACCGGCGCTTCCAAGGGTTCGATTGCCGCATCGGTGGCGGCGAAACTGCTCGACGGCGGCGCCACCGTTGTCGCGACCACCTCCAAGCTGGACGAAGAGCGACTTGCCTTCTACCGCAATCTTTATCGGGATCATGCCCGGTTTGGCGCGGTGTTGTGGGTGGTGGCGGCCAATATGGCGTCGTACTCCGACATCGATGGCCTTGTCGAATGGATCGGCACCGAGCAGGTCGAAAGCCTTGGGCCGCAGTCGATCCACATCAAGGACGCGCAAACTCCGACGTTGCTGTTCCCGTTCGCCGCACCGCGCGTGGTGGGTGACCTGTCCGAGGTCGGCTCGCGTGCCGAGATGGAGATGAAGGTGCTGTTGTGGGCCGTGCAGCGGCTGATCAGCGGCCTGTCCAAGATCGGCGCCGAGCGCGACATCGCGTCCCGGTTGCACGTGGTGCTGCCCGGCTCGCCCAATCGCGGAATGTTCGGCGGGGACGGTGCTTACGGCGAAGCGAAGTCGGCGCTGGACGCTGTGGTGAGCCGTTGGCACGCCGAGTCTTCGTGGGCCGAGCGGGTCAGCCTGGCGCACGCGCTGATCGGTTGGACCCGGGGCACCGGACTGATGGGCCACAACGACGCCATCGTCACCGCGGTCGAAGAGGCGGGTGTCACCACATACTCGACCGAAGAGATGGCGTCGCTGCTGCTGGCGCTCTGCGACGCGGAATCCAAAGTCGCGGCTGCCAGTTCGCCGATCAAGGCGGATCTGACCGGTGGTCTGGCCGAGGCTCAACTCGACATGGCCGAACTGGCCGCCAAAGCCCGCGAAGAGATGTCGGCTGATGCGTCCGGCGGGGGCGACGAGCCGGCCGAGGGCACCATCGCGGCACTGCCGTCGCCGCCGCGCGGCTACACGCCCGCACCCCCACCGGAGTGGGACGATCTCGACGTCGATCCGGCCGACCTGGTGGTGATCGTCGGTGGTGCCGAAATCGGTCCGTACGGCTCGTCGCGGACCCGCTTCGAGATGGAGGTCGAGAACGAACTGTCCGCCGCCGGTGTGCTCGAGCTGGCTTGGACCACCGGCCTCATCCGCTGGGAGGACGATCCCCAACCGGGTTGGTACGACACGGCTTCGGGCGACTTGGTCGACGAGGCGGAGCTGGTGGAGCGCTACCACGACGCCGTTCTGGAACGCACCGGTATTCGTGAGTTCGTCGATGACGGCGCCATCGATCCCGACCACGCGTCCCCGTTGCTGGTGTCGGTGTACTTGGACAAAGATTTCAGCTTCGTGGTGTCGTCGGAGGCCGACGCCCGCGCGTTCGTGGAGTTCGACCCGGAGCACACCGTGGTGCGGCCGGTGCCCGACTCGGCCGATTGGCAGGTGACCCGCAAGGCCGGCACCGAGATTCGGGTGCCGCGCAAGACCAAACTGTCTCGTGTCGTGGGTGCGCAGATTCCGACCGGATTCGACCCGACCGTGTGGGGCATCAGTCCCGACATGGCCAACTCGATCGACCGGGTCGCGCTGTGGAACATCGTCGCGACCGTCGACGCGTTCCTGTCTGCGGGCTTCAGCCCGGCCGAGGTGATGCGCTATGTGCATCCGAGCCTGGTGGCCAGCACGCAGGGCACCGGGATGGGCGGCATGACATCGATGCAGACGATGTACCACGGCAACCTGTTGGGACGGAACAAGCCCAACGACATCCTGCAGGAGGTCCTGCCGAATGTCGTTGCGGCACACGTTATTCAGTCCTATGTCGGCAGCTATGGCTCGATGATCCACCCGGTCGCGGCATGCGCCACGGCTGCGGTGTCGGTCGAGGAGGGCCTCGACAAGATCCGGTTGGGCAAAGCGGAGCTGGTGGTTGCCGGGGGTCTGGACGACTTGACCCTGGAAGCCATCATCGGCTTCGGCGACATGGCCGCCACTGCGGACACCGCCATGATGCGCGGCCGCGGTATCGATGATTCGAAGTTCTCCCGGCCGAATGACCGGCGACGGCTCGGGTTCGTCGAAGCGCAGGGCGGTGGCACGATCCTGCTGGCCCGTGGTGATCTCGCGCTCAGGATGGGTTTGCCGGTACTCGCTGTGGTGGCCTACGCCCAGTCCTTCGGCGACGGTGTGCACACATCGATCCCTGCCCCGGGCCTGGGGGCGCTGGGCGCGGGTCGCGGTGGCCAGAATTCGCAGTTGGCCCGCGCGCTGGCCAAGCTCGGCGTGAGCGCCGACGACGTCGCGGTGGTCTCCAAGCACGACACGTCAACGCTTGCCAACGATCCCAACGAAACCGAACTGCATGAGCGGCTGGCGGATTCGATGGGCCGTTCGGTCGGGGCTCCGCTGTTCGTGGTGTCGCAGAAGAGCCTGACCGGCCACGCCAAGGGCGGTGCGGCGGTCTTCCAGATGATGGGGCTGTGCCAGATGCTGCGCGACGGGGTGATCCCGCCCAACCGCAGTCTGGACTGCGTCGACGACGAGCTGGCCGGGTCCGCGCACTTCGTCTGGGTACGCGACACGCTGCGTCTGGGCGGGCAGTTCCCGCTCAAGGCCGGCCTGCTGACCAGCCTTGGATTCGGCCACGTGTCGGGTCTGGTGGCGTTGGTGCACCCGCAGGCGTTCATCGCTTCGCTCGAACCCGGGCAACGTGCCGACTACCAACGGCGTGCCGATGCTCGGCTGCTGGCCGGGCAGCGCCGGCTGGCCTCGGCCATCGCCGGCGGCGAGCCGATGTACCAGCGGCCGCCTGACCGTCGTTTCGACCACGACCTACCGGAGAAGCCGCAGGAAGCCTCGATGTTGCTCAATGCGGCCGCCCGGCTCGGCGACGATGACGCCTACCGGGTGTCCGCCGAATGAGTCGGCGCATCCGTTAATCTGGCCAGCCATGGGCATCGTCGGGATCGGGATTGACCTTGTCTCCATTCCGGATTTCGCCGAGCAGGTCGACCAGCCCGGGACTGTCTTCGCCGAGACGTTCACTCCGGGCGAGCGCCGCGACGCATCCGACAAGAGTTCGTCGGCGGCGCGTCACCTGGCGGCTCGCTGGGCGGCGAAAGAGGCGGTGATCAAGGCGTGGTCGGGTTCGCGCTTCGCGCAGCGTCCGGTGCTGCCGGAAGATATCCACCGCGACATCGAGGTGGTCACCGACATGTGGGGCCGGCCGCGGGTGCGGTTGAGTGGTGAGATCGCCAAGCACCTGGCCGATGTGACGATCCATGTGTCGCTGACCCACGAAGCCGACACCGCCGCCGCGGTGGCGATCCTCGAGACTTTGTAAGCGCGTCCCTGTTCGCGCGGTGCTCAGCGGAGACCTGTTGCACATGCGCCAAGCGGGAGTTAGGCTGGCGGAAGCCTACATTACTCGGCGGTAAGTTACTGGCTGGTTCGACCAGCATGGATCGCGCCCGGCAATTGAACGGGGCGCGTACAGCTAATTCAGCCGAAGTGTCGGCAGCCCTTTGTTTTCGTGCATAGTTTCGGCCCCAAATCCACCGGATTTGGGGCTCTAAGTGCAGCTCTAGATGCATTCTTAATGGTTGGGTAAAAGATCCTGTCAATTCCCTGGGAAAGCTGGCATCTGTCTAATTGCGGCCTAAGTTTTTGGGTGCTGGTGACTAGTGGTCATGATGTCGAACGAGAGAAAGGGAAGAATGTGCCATATGTGAGCGCAGTGCCGGAGCTTATTGAGGCCGCGGCAACGGACTTGGCGGGGCTTCGGTCGACGATAAGCCAGGCCACCGAGTCCGCGACGGCCGCAACCACCTCGGTGCTGCCGGCAGCGGCTGACGAGGTCTCCGCATTGGTCGCCCAGCTCTTCGGCTCTCACGGCCAGGATTTCCTGGCAACCAGCGCCCGCGCCGCAGCCTTCCATGACGAATTCGTGAATCTGCTCAGTGGTGGTGCCGGACAGTACGCTGCCGCTGAAACTGCAGCTCAAGCCCTCCTAGGTGGAACCGCCGCCGGTGCACCGGCGCAGAGCATCGCATCTTTCGCAGCCACGGTTGCCGCCCCCTATGAGACGTTGTTCGCCAACACCACGGCCAACCTCCAAAGTCTTGGCAGTGCCGTCTCGGCGAATCCAATGCCGTTTCTGCGTCAACTAATTTCGAATCAGGCAGGTTATGTCCAAGCCGCTGGCGCCGGGTTCGTCAATGCGATCCAGAATCTGCCTTCCGCAATAGCGAATTTGCCGACGTATGTCCAGAACAGTCTGCAGAACCTGGCAAGCTTTCAGCCCGGCGCCTTGGCGCAGTCCATTATCAATAATCAAATTGGCTACCTCAACACGATATCGACGTCGCTGCAGGCCGCGAATCAGGACTTTCTTACTGGATTACAAGGATTGCCGGCAAGTTTTCAGGCCGCGGGCCAAGCCTTTCAGGCGGGCGATGTCAATGGGGCGATCAATAATCTTGCAACGGGGTTCCTGAGGCCATTCATCAGTGGCTTTACTGGCGAACTCCTTGACTCTGGGCTCGTTCCCGTCAACCCAACCGGGGCCGTCGGAGATCTGATGCCGATTCTGTCCATTCCCGGGCAGATGGCGCAGAATTTCACCGCGCTGCTGCCGCCCGGGTCAATCCCGGCGATGATCTCTCAAAACGTCACCAACCTCATCAACACGGCGACGGACACGTCGCAGTGGATCAGTCTCAACGTCGCCACCCTGCCCATCCCGCTACATGTCGGCCTGCCCTTGGCTCTCGGCCTGGATGCGATAGGTCCGTTCATCACTACCGGGGACGCCGTGCAGTCGAGCCTGACGTCGTTCGCCGGCGCGGTGCAGACCGGCAACGTGGCAGGGGCAGCGGCCGCGGTTCTCGGCGCACCCGCCGTGATCGCCAATGGTTTCCTGAACGGGCAAACCATGCTGCCGTTGAACGTTGAGGTTGCCTTCCCATTTGGCGGCTCGCTCAACTCGACCACTTATCTTCCGTTGGGTGGCATCCTCAGTCCGCTCCAAACCGGCCAACTCATCACGGACATCGACCCGGGCGTGCCGTACCCGCTTGGCGGGAGCCAGTTCGGCGGCATCATTCCGGGCCTGTTGGCCTACCTGCCGGAGCAATTCGCGCGTGCCATCGGAGCAACCACTTAGTCAGCCGAGCAGACGCGGAAGCCCCCGACACGCCGAGCGTGCGGGGGCTTCTGCGTCTGCTGGCGGTTGAGCTAGCGGGCCAGGCTGCGGGCATAGCCGGCGCCCATGCTCAGCAGTACCAGACCCACGATGATGAAGGCCGCCACCCGGAAGATCCCGTCCAGCGTCGCCAAGTCGAACAGGAACAGCTTGGCGGTTGCCGCTCCGGTCAGTGCGAGTCCGGCGGTGATCGGCTCGGTGCGGCGGTCGCGGTCGTCGAGGCGCAGCGCGTAAACGAACAGTGCTGCGGCCCCGCCGGTCCAGCAGATTGTGGCCGCCATGTGCCCGGCCAGGAATCCGCCGCCGGTACCGCCGAGCAGGACACCCGCGGTCACGGTGAACGCGGTGACGGCATAGGCGATCAGTGCCGCGGCCGCCGCGATCAGCAGGCCGCCGGAATCGGAATTCTGTTGGATGGCAACGTATGTCCGCGTCATGACTACCGCGAAGGCGACGACGAGCAGACTGGCCGCCAAAGTGGACGTCGCCACCGAGGTCGGCATCGCGGTGGCCCGCACGAGCGCACTCAGCGGAGCGTAGCTGTAGAACAAAAGAATACCGATGACACCGAAAGCCGCTGCGATCCAACGTGCTACCGCATCTTGTCGTCCGGCAATCGCGACGACCAGGGACAGAGCCAGCAGCACCGGACCTTCGACGTAGCCGGCGAAGGCCACGGTCAGAGCGATCAGCGCGGAGATTGCCGACCACACGGACCAAATGCGGGTAGCGATCAGTGGGTGGTTGCCCAGTAGCGTGACGACCAGCATGCCTATCGCCAACGCGGCGGCCATGGTCGCGGCCAGCATGCGATCGACGGCGATCGCGCTGGCCAGCACCGGTACCGTCCCGGCACACGTCAGCAGCGCCAGCGCCGCTGCGTTTTTGGCTGTAGGCAGCAGAATCAGGCAGCCGGCGATGGCAGACAGAGCGGCCACGGCGCACATTCCCCCGAGCAGCCAGGTGTTGTCGTGCCGGCTGACTGCGACCAGGGCCACCAACAGCGGCAGTGTGGTCGCCGCAACCCGGGCGGAATGCATCCACACCCAGTCCTTGCCCAATTGCACCGGCAGGGTCGCGGCCGACAGCGCGAGCATGAAGCTGACCAGCAGCAGGTCCACACTTTGGGTGATGACCGGTGCCAGGCCGATGAGCGGCACCAGCACCAGCAGCGCCAGGTGCTCGGAGTCCCAGCGTCTTGCCAGTGTGAGGCCGGCACCGCCGACCACGGCGGCCAACACCAACCCGACCGGTGCCGAGAGCCACTTGTAGACGGTGACAACCGCGATGACGTCCAGGTATGCAGTTGCGATTCCAGTGGCGGCCAACGCGATCGCGCCGATGCGACCACCGGGCCGCCCTAGCAGGCGAGCAGCCACGGCGACGAGCGCTACAGCCAGGGCACCGCCCCCGGCCACCCGG
>NZ_LZLQ01000113.1 GCF_001673315.1 Mycobacterium asiaticum
CCGGGGCGGGCAGTTCCGTCGTCGTCATGCCGGTGCCCGGCAGGTGACGCCTGGCTGTGCGGGTTGCGGATTTTCGCTGGGTGTCGGCGACGCCGCGGGAGGCGTCGAGGACGACGGCGTAGCAGGCGTTGCCGGGGTGGTGCTCGGGGCGGTCGTCGAGGTGGCGGACGGGTTGGCTGGGGTAGTCGTGGTCACGGAGGGCGTGGATGGTTGGGTGGCGGGGCCCGGCGCGCCCGGGGCGCTGGATTCGGGAGTGCCACTGCTGTTGGTCGACGGCGCCGAGGGCTCTGGTGGCGACGTGGCGCGGGTCGAGGGGCATTCCGGCAGCAGCGACTTGGCCAAGTCCCGCAGTTGCTGGCGGGCACCCTCGAGGTTTGCGGCGGGAAACCCGTCCTGAACCGTCTTCTTACCCGAGGGGGTCAGATCCTCCAGCTTCACCTGGCGGCATCCGGGTTGGCCCGGCTTGCCCTCGGTGATCTCGTTGCCTTTCAGGCAGCCCACCGAGTACGTGTCGTGCAGATTGAAGCCCAGGAGCGAGCCTTGAATGCCGCGCATGATGGCGACGGTGCCGTTGTCGTTGGCGACGTAATAGTTGTTTCGGATGATCGCATTACCGATGAACAGCCCCACGATCGAGAGCAGCACCACCAGCCCGATGACCAACCCCAGCCGTCGTCTCGACCACCGGCGGCGCGTCGGCTCGGCTTGCGGTGCAACCCGTTTGGTGACTTCACCCTTGCGCTGGCCGATCGCCGAGGCGCGGCCGGCGGCGGTGTTGGGCAGGGTCAGTTCCTCGTCGCCGGTGCCAGAGACCGCACCGGCCAGGATCGGCTGTGTCTGGCCGAACTCGTCGTCGACCACGTCGGCGACTACGACCGTGACGTTGTCGGGGCCGCCGCCGCGCAACGCCAGTTCGATGAGTCGA
Organism: Mycobacterium asiaticum; assembly: GCF_001673315.1. Taxonomy (GTDB): domain Bacteria; phylum Actinomycetota; class Actinomycetes; order Mycobacteriales; family Mycobacteriaceae; genus Mycobacterium; species Mycobacterium asiaticum_B. The sequence continues at coordinate 926 of NZ_LZLQ01000113.1, forward strand.
TAGGCGCTTTCGGCGACGTCGGGGATCTGCAACGCCTCCGCGATGGTTTCGTCGCTGACCGGGTCGGACAAACCGTCTGAGCACAGCAGATAGCGATCCCCGACGCGCGCTTCCCGCATCGTCAAGGTGGGCTCCACCTCGTGACCGGTCAACGCGCGCATGATCAGGGACCGCTGCGGGTGGCTGTGCGCCTCCTCGGCGGTGATCCGTCCTTCGTCAACCAACGTCTGGACGAAAGTGTCGTCCTTGGTGATCTGCGACAGCTCGCCGTCGCGGAAGAGGTAGCCACGTGAGTCGCCGATGTGCACCAGCCCGAGCCGATTGCCGGCGAACAGGATCGCGGTCAGCGTGGTGCCCATGCCCTCGAGGTCGGGCTCCATTTCGACCTGCGCGGCGATCGCGGCGTTGCCGGACCGCACCGCGTTGTCGAGCTTGGCCAGCAGGTCGCCGCCGGGCTCGTCGTCGTCGAGATGGGCCAGCGCGGCGATCACCAACTGTGAGGCCACCTCGCCGGCCGCATGGCCACCCATGCCGTCGGCCAGGGCCAACAGTCGCGCTCCGGCATAGACGGAGTCTTCGTTGTTGGCGCGGACGAGGCCGCGATCACTGCGAGCGGCGTAACGCAGGACCAAAGTCACGGGCGCAACTCTATTGCTGTCTTGCCGATCCGAACCGGCGTACCTATGGGAACTCGTACCGCAGTCGTCACCTTCGCCCTGTCAAGGTAAGTGCCGTTCGTCGATCCTAGATCTTCCACATACCATTCCGAGCCGCGCTGAGACAGCCTGGCATGCCGTGTCGAGGCGTAATCGTCAGTCAACACCAAGGTCGAGTCATCCGCGCGCCCGATCAACACCGGCTGGCCGCTCAGCGTGATCCGGGCGCCTTGCAACGCCCCCTCTGTCACCACCAGATAGCGTGCCGCATCCCGGCGCTGGCGGGACAACAGGTTGCCACGCAGCGTCAACCCGCGCCGCACCATCACCGCACCCGTCGGGGCGTAGATGTCGGTGCGCAGAATGCGCAGAACCGACCAGATGAACAACCACAGCAGCATCAGGAACCCGGCACGCGTCAGTTGCAGTACCAACCCCTGCATCTGGCGGTCCTTTCCGTCCCGGCACTGTCCTCCCCGCGCCACTGCCGCACATCGGCAACGTCACGATACTTCGACACCGGTCAACGCGGGAGATGCGCGACGGCTTCGATTTTTCGAAGTTCAGTGGATGCGGACGATGATTTCGGAGTGACCGAGCCGGATCACGTCACCGTCGGCCAACTGCCATTCCTGCACCGGCGCGTTGTTGACCGTGGTGCCGTTGGTGGAGTTCAGGTCCGACAGCAACGCGACCTGCCCGTCCCACCGGATCTCCAGATGCCGGCGTGAGACGCCGGTGTCGGGCAACCGGAACTGGGCATCCTGACCACGGCCGACGACGTTGGAGCCGTCGCGCAGCTGGTAAGTCCGACCACTGCCGTCGTCGAGTTGCAGGGTGACCTGCGCGCCGACCGAACCGTAGCCGCCCTGCCCGTAGCCGCCGTATCCGCCGCCGACCTGACCGTAATCCGACGCAGCTTGCTGGCCGTAGTCCGGCGCCGGCGGTTGGCCGTAGTCGTAGTCGTGGCCGGCGGGCTCGCCATAACCGCCGCCCTGCGGGGCGTACCCGCTCGGTGACGCCGTCTCGGCGTATTGGGTGTAGTCGCCGCTGCTGCCGTAGTCCTGCCGATAGCCGCCCTGCTGGTAGCCCTGGTCCTGGCCGTAGCCGCCGCCCTGGTCGGGGTAGCCGCCGCCTTGATCGGGGTAGCCCGAGCGCTGGGGTTCCGGCGGTGCCTGCGGGCTCGCCACACCGTAGCCGCCTTCGTCCTGGCGGGCGGGCTCACGTCCGTAGTCGCCGTAGCCGCCGTAGCCGGGCTGGCTTTGCGGTTGGGCTCGAGGCTGTCCCTGGCCTTGAGGTTGGCCCTGAGGTTGGCCGTAACCACCCTGCTGGTAGCCCTGGTCCTGGCCATAGCCGCCCTGGTCTTGGCCGTAACCGCCGCCCTGGCCGTAACCTCCGGCGGGCGGGCCGGCCGCAGGCACATGCGGCTGCGCCTCGTAGGTGGGTGCGTAGCCGCCCTGACCCTGGTCACCGTAGCCGCCGCCCTGGTCCGGGTAACCGCTCGGGGCGCCGTAGCCACCGCCCTGGTCCTGGTAGCCGCGCTGATCCGGGTAGCCGCCGGGAGCACCGTAGCCGCCCTGGCCCTGGTAGCCGCCGCGCTGGTCGTAGCCACCCTGGGCGCCGCCCTGGTCGTAACCACCCTGGTAGCCGCGCTGGTCGTAGCCGCCCTGCGGCTGCCCCTGGTCGTACCCCTGAGCCCCGTAGCCGCCCTGATCCTGCTGGTGCTGCGGCGGATAGCCCTGCTGCGGCGGGTAACCGCCGCCCTCGGGCGGATACCCGGGCGGGCCGCCCTGCTGGTAGCGGTCGTCGTAATACTCGTCGGGCCGCCCCTGCCCCTGACCGCGGTAGCTCGGATTGTCAGTCATCGGTCGTACTCCTGGTTCTGCGCCAAACGCATCATTTGATTGTGGCCGGGCGGAATCGGTAACCGTCGGGCGGGGCTCGACGTCGGGGTTGACAGTCCCGCGGGCACGGAACTGACCGGTGTGCAGGTTCGAGGACTGCTCGAACCGGACGACCACATCACCATACGTTTGCCACCCCTGTTCTTGGATATAGTCCACCAGGTACCGAGCAAAAGCACTCGACGTGAGCTCCGGGTCGGCGCCCAACTTCTCAAAGTCGTGCACACTGAGGGTAATGATGTATTCGTTGGGTGCCAAAAGGCGGTTTCCCGGGAGCGACCGGACGCCATCAGCGGCTTCCCGGCGCAATAGGACTTCCACCTCTTGCGGCACGATCGATCCGCCGAACACACGGGCAAACGCATCTCCAACCGTCGCCTCGAGTTTGCGCTCGATGCGTTGAACTAGCCCTCTCTGGCTACCCATTCTCGCGCGCTCGCCTCACTCGTCCTCTGGGAATTCGTCGGCGGACGGCAAACAACGCGGCCGCTTGGCGTATCTGTCGTCAATCGTATCGGGACACCGCCTTGCGGCGGCACCGTGGAAATTCTGAGAATCACATCGATACCGTTCAGAGACCCGGTGGGCACCCGCCCGTCCAGGCGAGTCGATCGGTTGGGCGCGCGGCTATTACAGTGATATGGTCCTGCGGTTGTTTCGGGCGAGTGGCGGAATGGCAGACGCGCTGGCTTCAGGTGCCAGTGTCCTTCGGGACGTGGGGGTTCAAGTCCCCCTTCGCCCACAGATTTCCCCGGCCAAGTGCCGGGGTTTTTTGTTGCTGCCAATCAGCGCTGCGCCGTCTACGTTCTATCTGGGTTTTATCTGGAAAACGCGTCGAGCAAGGAGCCGCAGAGTTGAACATCGATCCCGCCGCCACCGCCTGGCTGCTGGCCAGTACGGCGCTGGTGCTGCTGATGACGCCCGGGTTGGCCATCTTCTACGGCGGCATGGTGCGTACCAGCGGCGTGCTCAACATGATCATGATGAGCTTCATCTCCATCCCGCTGGTCACTGTCGCTTGGTTGCTGGTCGGCTACAGCCTGGCGTTCACCGGCGGCGGCGGTCTCATCGGCGGCTTGGCGCACGCCGGGATGAGCGGCATCGGTCCAAACACTCTGCACGACAAAGTTCCCGAACTGCTGTTCGCTACGTTCCAGTTGACCTTTGCGATCATCACCGCGGCCCTGATCAGCGGCGCTATCGCCGACCGTGCGAAGTTCGCGGCCTGGATGGTGTTCGTGCCGCTGTGGTCGATAGCCGTCTATGCCGTTATCGCGCACTGGGTGTGGGCGCCCAGCGGCTGGCTGTTCCGAATGGGCGTGCTCGACTACGCGGGCGGCCTGGTGGTCGAAATCGTCTCCGGATCCTCGGCCCTTGCCCTGGCCCTGGTGGTCGGGCCCCGCATCGGGTTCAAAGCGGAAGCGATGCGGCCACACAACCTGCCCTTCGTGCTGCTCGGTGTCGGGCTGCTGTGGTTCGGCTGGTTCGGCTTCAACGCCGGCTCGGCATTGGCGGCCAGCGGGTTGGCCTCCGCGATCTTCCTGAACACCCTGGTCGCCGGCTGCCTGGGCATGCTGGGGTGGCTCTCGGTCGAGCAGATCCGCGACGGCAAGCCGACCACCTTCGGTGCCGCCTCGGGCGTGGTCGCCGGTCTGGTGGCCATTACCCCGTCCTGCGGCACCGTCAACACTCTCGGCGCTGCGCTCGTCGGGTTAGTAGCCGGTGTCGTGTGCTCGTTCGCGATCCTGGCCAAGTTCAAGCTGAACTACGACGATTCGCTCGACGTGGTCGGCGTGCACTTCGTCGGAGGTGTCGTCGGGGTCCTGTTGATCGGGTTGCTCGCCACCACGGTGATGACCAGCGGCGCGAACGGCCTCTTCTACGGGGGCGGGCTGGGCCAACTCGGCAAACAGGCGCTGGCGATGGTGGTGGTGGGCTGCTACGCATTCGCGACGAGCTTCCTGTTGGCCAAGCTGATCGACCGGGCCATAGGCTTCCGAGTCAGCGCCGCAGACGAGAAGAGCGGTGTCGACCTCACCCAGCACGCCGAGACGGCCTACCCGGAAGGTGTGTACGGCCACCAAGCCCCGCGCCGTGCGTCGCCGTTCGGCGAGCGAGACGAGCCGCGCCCGCGCATCGACGAAGACGACATCGAGTGAATTGGTCGCATTTCGTCGGCGCTAAACTGGCCGCGTGAGCAGCCAGTCTGTGCCCGGTGGGGTGGTGCATGAACTGCCCGGTGATTTACGTGAAGCGCTCGTCGCCAATTCGACCGCGCTGACCTTGTGGCAGGACATCACTCCGCTGGCCCGCAACGAGTTCATCTGCTGGGTCGAGGACGCCAAGCAACAGGTGACCCGCGAGCGCCGCATCCGCCGAACCCAGGAGGAACTTGAGGAAGGCAAGCGACGGCCCTGCTGCTGGCCGGGGTGCAAGCATCGGGAGCGCAACGGCAGGTAGCCGGTCGGACACCAGAACCGATGTGACGCCTGGCGCATGCCGGCGGGGGGTATCCGGCATGCCGCGGAGGGGTATCGGCTTGTAAGGGTAGCCTACACTGCGGGGGTGGGGATGCAGCATTTGTCGGGCGGGCCGTGATGGCGGCTCCCATCTGGATGGCCGCTCCGCCCGAGATCCACTCGGCGCTGTTGTCCAGCGGTCCCGGTCCGGCGGCGCTGATGGCAGCCTCGGCTGCCTGGCAGGCGCTGAGCGCCGAGTACGCCGACGCCGCCGCGGAACTCCTCGGGCTGCTGGGTTCGGCGCAAGCCGCGTGGGAGGGCCCGAGCGCCGCGGAGTACGTCGTCGCGCACGCGCCGTACCTGGCCTGGTTGGCTCAGGCACAGGCGAAGAGCAGTGCCGCCGCGCTGCAGCATGACGCCGCGGCGGCGGCCTACGCGACGGCGCTGGCGGCGATGCCCACGCTGGCCGAGCTGGCCGCCAACCACGTCGTGCACGGCGTGCTGGTAGCGACCAACTTCTTCGGTATCAACACGATTCCAATCGCCTTGAACGAGGCTGATTACGTGCGGATGTGGGTGCAGGCGGCTACCACGATGAGCACCTACGACGCGGTATCCACCGCGGTGCTGGGCGGGGTGCCGACCACCACCCCGGCACCTCAGGTGCTCAAGTCCGAGGCGGCGACGCCCACGCAGTTCGCCGCCGCGGGACCCGCGGCCGATGCCGGCAATCAACTCAACCTGTCTGACCTCATCACCCAGCTCATCCAGGGATACCTCAACTATGTCCAGCAGCTGTTCGGGCCGATCACCGACTTCCTGCAGGATCCGTTGGGCAACAGCGTCAAACTGGTCACCGACTTCCTGACGAATCCGTCCGAGGCTTTGGTCACCTGGGGTCCGCTGCTGTCGGCGGTGGCGTACCAGGTCTTCTCCAACGTCGGCGCGGCGCTCACCTATCCCCAGCTGCTGCTGCAGCCGTTGCTGGCGATCACGCTCGGAGTGGTGGCGGGGGTGGGTCAGCAGCTTCTTGCGCTGGCGCCGGCTGCCGCGGCCGCCGGTGAGGCGGCGGTGCCGGCCGCTGTCGCGCTGACCGGGCACTCGGCTGTTCTGCCCCTCGCGGGCCTGGCTCCGAGCGGGGTGACCTCCGCGGCTGCGCCTGCCGCGTCGGCGGCCGGAGCGGGGGCGCCGGCACCGGCCGCGACCGCGCCGGCGGCGGCCGG
>NZ_LZLQ01000114.1 GCF_001673315.1 Mycobacterium asiaticum
AATTCGGCGGTCATCACTTTGACGGCGACGGTCCACTCCTTGACGGTGTGCTCGGCCTCGTAGACCTCGCCCATCCCGCCGCGGCCCAGCAACCGTTTGAGATGGTACGGGCCGAACGTCGAGCCCACCCGCGAGTCTGATGCCTCGCTCATCGCTGCTCCTCCTCAACCAACCCGAATCCCGCCGACACTATCAACACCCTTCACGTATCGCATCGAACGCAACCACCGGGCCCAGCAACCATGACGCTAATCGGGACGGTGGGCGCTTGCCAATAAGGCAGTCGACTGCGCCACCCGCGCTATTTGCGCCCAAACCCCGGCGTCCGGGGCATGATCCCGGACCACCGGACGGGCGCGTCGGGACTCGGATCGAGCAACGAAATAGATTGAGCAACAACTAGTTTCGTGTCCAGCGGTGAACCTCAGGCTTGTGTCTGCGCGGCGACACGGAAGGTGAACTCGTGATCGCAGATTCCGATGTGGTCACCATCGCAGATCGTGGCCGCGACTCGGATCCGTTGGTGCCGCACATGTACGCCGTTCGACGACCGTAGATCGTTGATGATGAAGTTGGTTCCGGTGTCGACGATGACCGCGTGGTGGCGGCTGACGTTGGCGCTGTCCAAGACGATGTCGTTGTCGCTGAGACGGCCGATTCGGGTCGCCGCGCCGCGCAGGGGATAGTCGCGACCGGTTGCGATCTCATGCAGGTACGCCGCAACCTTCTGGCGGGCGGCGTTGGTGCGCTGATCCAGTGCCGTGACCGTGCCCACGGCAGTCACCTTGGCGTTCTGTTTCGCGTCCAGAGGTTCCTGGCGCAGGATCCGTTCGTTGAGCGCACGCAGCGTGGGGCCGGGGTCGATGCCGAGGTCGTCGGCGAGCGTGGTCTTGACCCGACGGTAGGCGTTCAACGCATCGGACTGGCGATCCGTCAGGTAGTAAGCGGTGATCAGTTGTGCCCACAGCGGTTCGCGGTAGGGGTGTTCCACGGTCAGCGGCTCGAGTTCCGTGATGACCGCCGACGCTCGCCCGCAGGCGATCTCGGCCTCCGCCTTGGCGGTGTGCGCCAGGATCTTGTCCTCCACCAGCGCGGTGGCAAAGGAGTCGACGAATTGGAAGTCGCGCAGGTCGTCGAGTACCGATCCCCGCCACTCGCCCAGCGCCGCCGACAGGTGCCGACTGGCCTCCTCGAACCGCCCGGCCGCCGCGGCGTGCACGCCCGCCGTCTTCTCGACGATGAACCGGCCCAGATCGCAGCTTTGTTCGGGGATCGTGAGCCGGTACCCCGGGGGCGCCGCTGCCAGAACCACACGCGGGTCGGCCCCGGAGCCACTGACCAGCTTGCGCAGATTCGACACGTAGGAATGGATGCTGGCCCGTGCCCCCGACGGCGGCCACTCCTCCCACAGGGCGGTGATCAGCGCATCGATCCCGACGGGCCGGTTCCGGTTGATCACCAGCATGGCCAGCACCGCGCGCTGCTTGGGTGTGCCCAGCGGCACCAGGGTGCCGTCGATCTTCATCTCCAGTGGTCCGAGCACGCCGAACTCGAGACGTACGTCCATCGCGCTACCAGCCATTGAGGGTCCTCCGCGGCCTTCCGGTGCCTGCCGAACAGCTTCCGAAACAGCGACGTGCCAAAACGGCGCCGTTCCTCGTCATTCTTTCCTGGCCTATATGCGTCTTGTCTATGGGGTGCGTCCTGTCATTCTGCGGCATAACGGCGGAAAGTTGGTGCATCCGCGGTAATCCGACAGTGACAGGCCGGCTACTCGAATCCTGATCCCGCCCGCGCGGTGCTCCGCACGGTGTTGACAATCGCGTTGTGGCGCAGAGCTTTTGGTGGTTCATCGAATTCATGAGGTGATCGGTGTGCGGTAGGGTGCTGAACCGTTCCGGTGCAACGCATCTCCGGTCTGTTATGACTTGCGCGTCTCGTCGGTGACGGTCATGAAGTTGTGGCTGGTAGCCCATGCTTTGACGAAAACGGCCATCGGAACCTGCTCGTCCTTGCCCTTGGGTGTGCCGCTGTCGTTGAGGTGCACGACGCCGTTGGCCGTGTCGACGCCGGTCACCACCACCGCGTGATCGCTGCGGGGCTTGCCGTCGGTGCCGGTGTTCTCGACCGGCTGGTTCCAGATCATTTCGGCATTGAGCCCGACGATTACCCCTCGGCCACTGCCCAGGTACTGCTCGAGGGCGTCCATCCCGGTTGTCAGGCCGGTCTTGCCGGTGTGGTCCGCATCGACATTGGTTGCGTGGATCCCGTAGTGCGCCAACAGGGTCGGCAGGTCACCCGGGTTGGTGCCCAGCCCCGAGTCCGGGTCGTGCTTGTCGGCCGGCTTGACGTAGATCGAACCCGGGTGCACGACACTGGGGGTGGCTTGGGCCACCTTGATGATGGACCGCTCCGAGGGGAGCTTGCCGGTGATCTGGCCGACGACGTCCGCGCTGGACATGATGGCGCAGTCGTCGTAGTTCTGGTGCCGCCAGTACTTGGCGGCAGCGGTCGGGTCGCCGAACATGGTGGGACCAGATCTGGTCGGCAATGCCTCGGCCGGTCCGGCCTGGCCCAGGGCGACGGCGGCGGTGACGCTGAAAAAGAGGGCGGTCTTCGCCACCGCGGAGATCGTGCGGCTCTTCATCGTGTTGTCCTTTTCTCGACATTCGTTTTCGTGGTTCGCGGTCCGCGAGTTTTCAGGGGTTCGCGGTCCGCAGGCGGACTGGCTCGTCGAGAAAAGGTTCAGACGTCGGCCTATTCGTTATCTTGACGAATTCTTGGAGTAACTCGTCCAGTTGCCGGCCCGGTGTCGATGTAGCCGCCGCTTCGGGCCTGACCTGCTTGCCGCATTCGGGCATGGTCGCCGTCACCGAAGTGTGCGGGGTGGGTGCGTCTGGACTAGAGCGGAAGACCCGCGCGGGCACCCTTCGTCCGGCAGGTGCGTACCGTCGCCGCATCGGCCGTGGCGCAGATGCCGCTGATGTTCGGCTGCCGACCGAGCGACCGGTGGCGCCGAGCCCGAATCAGGCGCGCGTCATTTCGTAATACGCGCCGCGGCGCGCCACCAGTTCGGTGTGGCTGCCTTGCTCAACGACCCTTCCGGCTTGCAAGACCACGATCAGATCCGCGTCGCGAATCGTTGAAAGACGATGGGCGATAAGGAAACTCGTCCGATCGCGACGGAGTTCGCCGGTAGCCCGCGCGATCAGCAGCTCGGTTCGGGTGTCGACCGAGCTGGTGGCTTCGTCCAGGATCAGCAGCTGCGGACGGGCCAGGAAGGCCCGGGCGATCGTGATGAGCTGCTTTTCACCGACGCTGATGTTGCCGCCGTCGCCGCTGACCCGGGTCTGGTAGCCGGCGGGCAAGGTGTGCACGAACCGGTCGACGTAGGCCGCCTTTGCCGCAGCGAGTACCTCAGCGGTGCTGGCGTCGGGACGTCCATAAGCGATGTTCTCTTCGATGGTCCCGTCGAACAACCAGGTGTCTTGCAGCACCATGCCGATCCGCGACCGCAACCGCTGCCGATCCATGGTTGCGATATCAACACCGTCGAGCAGGATCCGGCCGGAGTCGACATCGTAGAACCGCATCAGCAGGTTCACCAGCGTCGTTTTACCCGCGCCGGTCGGTCCGACAATCGCGACGGTGCTGCCCGGTTCGGCAATCAGCGACAGATCGTGGATTACCGGGTGGCCCGGGTGGTAAGCGAAGGTGACGTGTTCGAACTCGACCCGCCCGGAAGCCGGGGTGCGGGTGTCGGCGGGGGCCGGATGGAGGTCCGGGCTTTCTTCGGGCTCGTCGAGCAGATCGAATACCCGCTCGGCGCTTGCCACCCCGGACTGCAACGTGTTGTACATCCCGGCGACCTGGCCCACCGGAGTATTGAACTGGCGGACGTACTGGATGAACGCCTGGATGCTGCCCAGTGTGATCTGTCCGGTCGCGACCTGCAGACCCCCGATCACCGCGACTGCGACATAGCCCAGGTTGCCGATGAACCCCGTCGCCGGCCCCACCAGGCCGGAGAAGAATTGAGCGCCGAAGCTTGCCTGGTAGACGTCACCGTTCAGCTTGCGGAACTGCTCTCGTGCCGCGGCCTGGTGACCGAACGTCTTGACTACGGTGAAGCCGCTGTACGTCTCCTCGATATGGGCGTTGAGCCGTCCGGTGCTGGTCCAGTGCGCCATGAACAACCGTTGCGAGCGGCGAGTGATCGCACGCGTGACCAACAGTGAGAACGGAACCGTGAACACGGTGATCAGTGCCAGCAGCGGCGATATCCACATCATCATCGCCAGCACCGCGACCACGGTCAGAAGCGAGGTCACCAGCTGGCTGATCGTCATCGACAACGAAGCTTGCATGTTGTCGATGTCATTGGTGACCCTGCTGAGCAGTTCACCACGCTGTTGTCGGTCGAAATAGGACAGCGGCAGGCGGTGCACTTTGTCCTCGACATCGGCGCGCAGCCTGGTGATGGTTCGCTGCACGGTTAGGTTCAACAGTCGTGCTTGGCACCAAAGCAACAGGGCGGCAACAATATACAATGCGAGCGCCAGCGTCAGGGTGCGTATCACGGCGCCGAAGTCCACACCCTGGCCGGGCACCACTTGCATTCCGGACAGCAGGTCGGCGAACGTGTTGTCGCCGCGTGCGCGGATGGCGGCGACAGCCTGCGCTTTGGTGATACCCGCCGGCAGCTGTCGCCCGATCACGCCGTTGAACAGCAGATCGGTTGCGTGCCCGAGGATCCGCGGGACGACGACGCCGATGCCGGTGCCGGCGATGCCCAGCACGATCACCGCGATGCTCAGCCGTCGTTGGGGGGCCAGCCGTCGCAGCAGCCGGCGCGCCGATCCGCGAAAGTCGCGGGAGCGCATATTGGGCGGCGCTGGGGCGGCACCGCGCGGCCGGGCATTCATGGGCGCGGTCATTGCGCGCCCCCGACAACCGCGCTCACCGACTGTGAGGCGGCGAATTCGGCATAGGTGGGGCAGTCGTCGAGCAGCGACTCGTGGCTGCCGGCGCCGACGATGTTGCCATTGTCCAGCACGATCACGTGGTCGGTCCGTGCTGCTGTCGAAATGCGTTGCGTGACAACGATCATCGTCGCTTCGCTCGCCGCCTCACGTAGCGCGCGACGCACCCGGGCTTCGGTGTGCACGTCAAGCGCTGAGAACGCGTCGTCGAACAGGTATATGGCCGGCCGGCGAATTACCGCTCGCGCGATCGCCAATCGTTGACGCTGCCCGCCGGAGAAGTTGATCCCGCCCTGTGCGACGCGCATCTGCAGCCCGTGCGGTCGCACGAAGTCCTCTGCGCCGGCGACTCGCAGTGCGTCCCACATCTGCTCGTCGGTTGCCTCGGCGGCGCCGTACCGCAGGTTGTCCGCGACTGTGCCGGTGAACAGGTAGCCGCTCTGGGGCACCAGGCCGATCGCCGACCACAGTCGCTCGGTGTCGTAGTCGCGGACATCGACGCCGTCGACCGTCACGCTGCCGTCGGTGACGTCGTAAAGCCGGGCGATCAGGGAGATCAGCGTCGACTTGCCCGAGCCGGTGCTGCCGACCACCGCCGTGCTGGTGCCCGGCTGTGCGGCGAACGAGATATGTTGCAGCACCGGGCAATCCGCGCCGGGATAGGTGAACGCCACCCGGTCCAGGCGCACGACGCCGGTGATTCCACGCGGCGGAAAGCTGGGCTCGGCCGGACTCTGGACCGCCGCACGGGTGGACAACACCTCGGTGATGCGTTCGGCGCAGACCGAGGCCCGCGGCAGTACCACCAACGTCATCGTCGCCATCAGCACCGCCATCAGAATCTGGGCGAAGTACGCCAGGAAGGCGATCAGCGACCCGACTTCCATCTGGCCCCGGTCGATGCGGAGTCCTCCGAACCAGATCAGCGCGACGCTGGACAGGTTGATGGTCAAGGTTGTCACCGGAAGCATCAACGCCTGCCAGTTGCCCGCGGACAGGGCCGCGTTGGACAGCGCCATGTTGGCTTGGTCGAACCTGTCGCGTTCGAACTGTTCCCGGGTGAACGCCCGTACCACCCGGACACCGGAAAGCTGGTCCCGCAGTACCCGGTTGATGCCATCGATCAGGCGTTGCATGCTGCGGAACAGCGGCAGCATGTGCGAGACGATCCAGAAATTGGCTACCGCCATGACGGGGACGCTGACCAGCAGCAGCCAGGTCAGCGCGGACTCCTGATGGATGGCCATGATGACGCCGCCGACGCACATGATCGGTGCGGTGACCAGCACGGTGGCCGTCGTCTGCACCAGGAAGACGATTTGCCGGACGTCGTTGGTGCTGCGTGTCAATAAGGTGGCCGCACCGAACCGGGCGGTTTCCGGTTCGGAGAACGTGATGACGTGTTCGAACATCGCGGCCCGAAGATCGCGGCCGAAGCCCGTCCCGGTTCGGGAACCGAGGTAGGTGGCGCCGACGGCGCACAGCACCTGCAGCCCGGTGACCACCAGCATCACCACGCCCAGCCGCACGATGGCTGCCGTGTCGCCCTGGGACACTCCGTCGTCGATGATCGCGGCGTTGACGGTGGGAAGGTACAGCGACGCGAGGGTGCTGATCGACTGCAGCACCATCAACGCCGCAACGAGCCGTCGGTACGGCCGAATGTACTGGCGCAGTAGGGCCAGGAGCATGGGGTAACTGTTGCACACCGGTGCGATGCCAGTCGCTTCCGCCGACTCGCCAACGGGCAGCGCTGAAATGCCTGATCAGGTGGCGTGTCGGTGGTTGACCCGCTGGGCTCCCGCTACAGTGCAACGTGTGGAGCAGCAGCAACCTCAGAAATGGCCGGGTAGCGGTGCGGCGTAATTCGACGACGCGGATGGTGCCCCTGACGGCTTTACTGGTCTTGGTGGCTATTCTTCTCGGAATTTCAGGGTGCTCGAGTTCCGACGACAACAAGCCGGACGCGACGGTTCCGTCGACGCCGGGAAACGCTGAGGGCAAGCACGGCCCCTTCTTTCCGCAGTGCGGCGGTGTCACGGACGAGACGGTGACGCAGCTGACCAAGATCACCGGGCTGGTCAACACCGCGAAGAATTCGGTGGGTTGCCAGTGGCTGGCCGGCGGCGGTATCTCGGGTCCGCACTTCTCTTTCTCCTGGTATCGCGGCAGCCCGATCGGCCGGGAACGCAAAACCGAGGAGTTGTCGCGCGCCAGCGTCGAGGACATCAACATCAACGGTCACGGCGGGTTCATCGCCGTCGGCAACGAGCCGAGTCTGGGCGATTCGCTGTGCGAGGTGGGAATTCAGTTTCAGGACGACTTCATCGAATGGTCGGTGAGCTTCAGTCAGAAGCCGTTCCCGCCGGCGTGTGACATCGCAAAGGAACTGACCCGTCAGTCGATTGCGAATTCGAAATGAGTCGCGGAAGCATGCGGGTTGGAGTCGCGGCGCTGGTCGCCGTGCTGATGGTGCTGACCGGCTGTTCGCGCTCGGTCGATGGGCAGGCCGTCAAAGCTGGCGGGGGAGGGGTTCCCCGCAACGACAATTCCCAGCGGCAATACCCGAATTTGCTCAAAGAGTGCGAGGTGCTGACCACCGACATTCTGGCCAAGACGGTAGGTGCCGATCCGCTGGACATTCAGAGCACGTTCGTGGGAGCCATCTGCCGGTGGCAGGCGGCCAACCCCGCGGGTCTGATCGACATCACCCGGTTTTGGTTTGAGCAGGGGAGCTTGAGCAACGAGCGCAAGGTCGCCGAGGGTTTGAAGTATCAGATCGAGACGCGGTCCATTCAGGGCATCGACTCGATTGTGATGCGCCCGAGCGATCCCAACGGGTCCTGTGGTGTGGCCAGCGATGCCGCCGGCGTGGTGGGCTGGTGGATCAATCCGCAGGTGCCCGGCATCGATGCGTGCGGGCAGGCGATCAAACTGATGGAACTGACGCTCGCCACCAACGCCTAGCGCGCCGACGATGCGGCCCGCGTAGCGGGCTGAGGAGGAGTCGCGCAATCGGGCTCTAGCGCGCCGACGATGCGGCCCGCGTAGCGGGCTGGGGAGGAGTCGCGCAATCGGGCTCTAGCGCCGACGATGCGGCCCGCGTAGCGGGCTGGGGAGGAGTCGCGCAATCGGGCTCTAGCGCCGACGATGCGGCCCGCGTAGCGGGCTGAGGAGGAGTCGCGCAAGCCGGACTAGCGCGGCACGTGGAAATCCACCAGCGCAGCGCCCCCGGGTTCCAGCTCTGACCAGCTGCCCGGGACGCGCAGCACCGCAATGCCCGAGGTCGGATACTTGTCCGACATGCTTTCCGCTGCGGCGATGTTGCTGCTCTCGGTATCGGCCAGGATGAGTGCCACCGAGGACGTCGTCGGTTCGTGGCCGACGACGAGCAGCGTGCTGACCTCGTCGCCGATCTTGTTGATTTCGCTGATGACGCCGCCGGGAGTGGCGCCGTAAAGCTGCACGACGTAGCGCACCGGCGCGTCGACGCCTGTGCACGTCAACGTCTCTCGGGCACGAGTCGCTGTGGAGCAGAGCACCGCGTCGACTTCAGGCAGGTTGGCGCGCAGCCATTCACCGGCAAGTCCGGCCTCCCTGCTGCCTCGCGGCGCCAACGGGCGATCGTGGTCGGCCACGCCGCTGGGGTATGCCGACTTTGCGTGCCGCATCAATACGAGGTTGAGATGCCGCTCGTCCATCGGACACACGTTAGCCACCGCCGGACGAGCGTCGCTACGGAGCACCCTCGTCGTCGTCTGTCTCGTCGTCTTCGTGGGTGAAGAGTTTCTCCGGGTGATGGAAGCTGTTGGTGCGGGGTTGGCCGTGGTCGAGGTGGGGTGGTGGGAGCCATTCGGTTTGGTGGTGGGTGTTGGTGCGGGTGGTCCAGCCGGTTTCGGCGAGTCTGTTGTGGGGGCCGCAGGCCAGGGTGAGGTCGGTGATGTCGGTGCGGGCGGTGGTGGTCCAGCCGGTGACGTGGTGGACTTCGCTGTGGTAGGCCGGGGCGTCGCAGCCCGGTTTGGTGCAACCCCGGTGCATGGCGGCCAGCATGATCCGTTGGGCCGGGGAGGCCAAGCGTTTGCCGTGGTAGAGCGCCAGGGGTTTGGCGCCGTCGAAGATCGCCAAATAGTGGTGGGCGTGGCTGGCCATGCGGATCAGGTCGGTCATGGGGAGCAGGGTGTCGCCGCTGGTGCGGGCTTTACCGGTGCCGGCTTCCAGATCCTTCAACGTAGTGGTGACGATGACCGACACGGGCAGCCCACGGTGCTGACCCAGATCGCCGGAGGCGAACAGCGCGCGGATCCCGGCGACCAGGGCGTCGTGGTGGCGTTGGCTGGTGCTGCGGGTGTCGCGGCGGGCGGTTTCCTCGTCGGGTTCGCCGTCCACGCGTGGAGCCTCATCGTCGGGGTTGCACATGCCCGGGGCGGCGAGTTTGGCCCAGACAGCCTCCAGCAGTGCGCGTAACTCGGGGGTGATCACGCCGGTCAACCGGGACATGCCATCGGCGTCCTGGGCGCCCAGGGTGAGACTGCGTTTGCGGGCGCGCTCTTGGTCGGAGAAGTCCCCGTCGGGGTGCAGCAGATCCATCAGGTGGCGGGCGTATTTGGCGACCTGATCGGGCCGGTATTCACAGGCTTTGGCGGCCAGGTCGGCTTCGGCGGCCTCGCGGGTGAACACGTCCACGGTGGCGGGCAGGTGGTCGAAGAAGTCGCGGATGACTTTGACGTGCCCGTCGCCGATCAAACCCTCGCGCTGAGCCTGAGCGGTCGCACTGAGCACCGGCGCCAAGGGCTGCCCGGTCAACGCGCGGCGCGGCCCGAGGTCTTGGGCGTCGGCGATGCGGCGGCCGGCTTCGGCTTTGGTGATCCGCAACCGGTCGGCCAACGCACCCCGCAGCGTCCCACCCAACTCTTCAGCGCTGGCCTGGGCGCCGACCCCATTGATCAACGAATGCTGCGGGGCCCGCATCCGGCGGTTGCCCCGCTCCAACCACTCCAACGCCCACAACCGCTCCCGGGTGGTGAACGCGTCAAAAGACAACGCACACACCCGATCCAACGCGGCATCGTACGCATCGAAGACCTCCGCAACCTCATCACAAGAACTCGAAAGCATGTTCGAATACTACCGCTCGGCCCCGACAAGATCGGACCTGCCGATCGACGTCCCAAGAGTTGTCGGTACCAACCCCTACACTCCCGAGGCAGTACCAAACACGTTCGAAGAAAGGGGTTCCGGGCATGCGATTCCTGCACACCGCCGATTGGCAACTGGGCATGACGCGGCACTTCCTTTCCGGCGACGCGCAGCCCCGGTATTCAGCTGCCCGCCGTGACGCGGTGGCCGGTCTGGGCGTCCTGGCCGCCGAAGTGGGTGCGGAGTTCGTCGTCGCCGCCGGCGACGTCTTCGAACACAACCAGCTCGCACCGCAGGTCGTCGGCCAATCACTGGAAGCCATGCGCGCCATCGGTATACCGGTCTATCTGCTGCCCGGTAACCACGACCCGCTGGATGCGTCGTCGGTCTACACCGGCGAATTGTTCACCGCCGAATGCCCCGACAACGTCATCGTGCTCGAATCGTCCGGCGTGCATGAGGTGCGCCCCGGCGTCGAGATCCTCGCCGCTCCTTGGCGGTCGAAGGCGCCCACCGCTGATCTCGTCGCCGAAGTGCTTGAAGGCGTGTCCGAATCCGCCGACACCACACGCGTACTCGTCGCGCACGGCGGTGTCGACGTGCTCGACCCAGACCGGGATAAGCCGTCACTGATCAAGCTGAATACCGTCGAGAAAGCGTTGCGCGACGGGGCAATTCATTATGTTGCCTTGGGCGACAAGCACTCTCGCACTGAGGTGGGCGGCACGGGACGGGTCTGGTATTCCGGTTCACCGGAAGTCACCAATTATGACGACGTCGAAGCTGACCCTGGTCATGTCCTGATCGTTGACGTCGACGAGAACGATCCAGCTCGAACCGTCACGGTCGAGGCTCGCCACGTCGGCCGTTGGCGTTTTGTCACCCTCCGCCGAGAGGTCGACACGAATCGCTGCGTCGCCGATCTCGATCTCAACCTGGACCTGATGAACGAGAAGGACCGCACCGTCGTGCGTCTTGCGCTGACGGGCTCGTTGACGGTCACCGACCGCGCCGCGCTGGACGCATGCCTGGACCGGTACTCGCGACTGTTTGCTTCGCTTCGGTTGTGGGACAGCCATTCCGACTTGGCGGTGGTCCCCGCAGACGGTGAATTCGACGGGCTCGGTATCGGTGGGTTTGCGGCCGCGGCGGTCGACGAGCTGGTAGCCACGGCACGTGCGGATGACTCCGAGTTCGCCGTCGATGCCCAGGGCGCGTTGGCGCTACTGCTTCGTCTGGCGGATCGGGGCGCGGCATGAAATTGCATCGGTTGGTCCTCACGAACTATCGCGGCATCACGCACCGGGAGATCGAATTTCCCGACAACGGTGTGGTGGTGGTATGCGGCGCCAACGAGATCGGCAAGTCGTCGATGATCGAAGCTCTGGACCTGCTGCTGGAGTCCAAGGACCGCTCGACCAAGAAAGACGTTAAGCAGGTCAAACCGACCAATGCCGATGTCGGTTCTGAGGTCACCGCCGAGATCAGCAGCGGCCCTTACCGTTTCGTGTATCGCAAGCGCTTCCACAAGAAGTTCGAGACCGAGTTGACGGTGCTGGCGCCACGTCGCGAACAGCTCACCGGCGACGAGGCGCACGAGCGGGTCCGCGCAATGCTGGCCGAAACGGTCGACACCGAGTTGTGGCGCGCTCAGCGGGTACTGCAGGCCGCGCCGACCGCCGCGGTGGATTTGTCCGGTTGCGATGCGCTGTCACGGGCACTCGACGTCGCTGCGGGCGACGACGCGGCGCTGTCCGGCAATGAGCCCATCCTGATCGAGCGCATCGACGCCGAGTTCGCCCGGTATTTCACCCCGACAGGGCGTCCGACCGGCGAATGGGCGGCTGCGGTCAAGCGACTGGATGACGCCAAGGTTGCCGTGGCCGAATGTGCGAACGCTGTCGCAGAGGTCGAGGACAGGGTGGACAGCCACGCCGAGCTGACCAGGCAGGCGGCTGAGCTAGCCAAGCAATGCAGCGCCGCCGAGCCGCGTTTGTGTGCCGCGCAGACCGCAACCGATCGTATTGCCGCACTTGCCGACCAGGTGCGAGAAGCAACATTGATCGCGGCCGCCGCCGTCGCGACCAGCGCCGCATCCACTGCCGCGCACACCGCGCGGCTCGATTTGATCGACGAAATAGATACTCGCAGAGCAACTATTGCCGCCCTCGCGGCCCAGGCGCAGGAAGCGGCCGAGCTTCGGGCGGCGGCAGCGCGAGACGCCGAGGCATGCGAAGCCGCGGTCGCCGACGCCGCACGGGCTCTGACGGCCGCGCAGGACCGAGCCGAATCTGCTCAACGCACGCTCGACGGGATCGCCGAGCGTGAGGAGGCCGAGCGCTTGCGCGCCCGACTTGCCAACATCGACCGCATCGAGCACGAGCGGTCCCGAGTGGTCAAAGAGTTGTCCGAGATCGCACTGACGCAAGGGTTGCTGCGCCGCATCGAAGATTCCGCCGCCGCGGTCGACCGTGTCAGCGGTCAACTGGAGTTGATCTCGGCGGTCGTGGAGTTCACCGCCGCCGCCGACATCGCGCTAACGGTCGACGACCGGGAAATCGTGCTACCGGCCGGGGGAAGTTGGTCAGTGACCGCCACCGGTCCCACTGACGTCCAGGTCGCCGGCGTGTTGACCGCTCGCATCACTCCAGGTGCCACCGCCCTGGACGTTCAGGCGAAACACCAAGAAGCGCAACAGAATCTCGAAGCCGCGTTGGCGGCCGGCGGTGTTGCCGATCTGGCAACGGCCCGATCGGTCGACGAATGCCGCCGCGAGCTGGAACGAACTCGCGACCAGCTCACTGCCACGCTCGCCGGGTTGTGCGGCGACGAACATGCCGAACAACTCCGCGAGAGGCTGGCGCAGTTGGTCGCCAGTCAATCGGCGGAAGCCGGCTTTGTCGACCTCGACGCCGATACTGCCCGCACACAACGGAACGAAG
Organism: Mycobacterium asiaticum; assembly: GCF_001673315.1. Classification (GTDB taxonomy): domain Bacteria; phylum Actinomycetota; class Actinomycetes; order Mycobacteriales; family Mycobacteriaceae; genus Mycobacterium; species Mycobacterium asiaticum_B. The sequence continues at coordinate 13,061 of NZ_LZLQ01000114.1, forward strand.
CTGACGCGGCTCGGGCAGCGGCCTACGCCGAGTGCGAAGTCCGTCGCCAAAGCGCCGCCGCCGCCGCTCACAGGCTAGCCGAAACGACCACCCGCGCAACCGTTCTCGAGAACGATGCAGCCGCACAACGCGCTGCGCTCGACACCTCGGTCACCCGGTTGGCCGGTGATCGTTCAACCGTCGACGACGATGCCCTGGCGGCTTCGGCCGACGCCGAGCGGCAGACGGCGCAGGCCGCAGAGCAGCGCGTTGCACAACTGAGCCAGGCGCTGGCAGCCGCCGCGCCGGACACGATGGCCGCCGAACTCAAGGAAGCCGCAGAGGTGGTCGAAGCGCTGCACGCGCGCCACGACGAGACCGTCGAGGCGTTACGAAAGGTGAGCATCGAGCTAGCAGTGCTGCGCAGTGAAGGACGAAAAGGCAAGCTCGACGCCGCAGAGATCGAACTCGAACACGCTGCCAGCCAGCACGCCCGGGTAGGAAGCCGCGCGAGGTCCGCACACCTGCTGCGGTCGGTGATGGGCCGCCACCGTGACACCACCCGCCTGCGTTACGTGGAGCCGTACCGCGCGGAACTCGAACGGCTCGGACGCCCGGTGTTCGGACCCAGCTTGGAGATCGAGGTCGACAGCAACCTGTGCATTCTCAGCCGAACACTGAACGGCGTTACCGTGCCCTACGAGTCGTTATCGGGTGGGGCCAAAGAACAACTCGGCATCCTGGCGCGACTGGCCTGTGCAGCCCTGGTCGCCAAGGAAGACACCGTCCCTGTGGTCGTGGACGACGCGCTGGGGTTCACTGACCCCGACCGGTTGGCCAAGATGGGCGAGGTGTTCGACGCTGTCGGCAACCACGGCCAGGTTCTGGTGCTCACCTGCAATCCCCACCGGTACGACAGTGTCACGGGAGCGCACCGCATCGATCTCAGCGCGTAGTGCTTTGGCGGCGGCAAGCATAAACTCGGCCGGAAACGGGGATGCACCATGGACACTCAGCGTGACTACGTAGTCGTCGGTACCGGCTCTGCCGGTGCTGCCGTGATCAACCGGCTCAGCGCCGATCCGGCCACGCAGGTAGCGGCATTGGAGGCCGGTCCCGGCGACACGAACAGATTCATCGGCATCCCAGCGGCCTTCTCGAAACTGTTCCGCAGCGAGGTCGACTGGGACTATCTCACCGAACCGCAACCCGCGCTCGACGGGCGCCAGATCTATTGGCCCCGGGGCAAGGTGTTGGGCGGTTGTTCGTCGATGAACGCGATGATGTGGGTGCGCGGGTTCGGGGCCGACTACGACGAGTGGGCCAAGCGGGTTGGCCCGGACTGGTCCGCCGCGGAAGTCCTCGAGTACTACCGTCGCATCGAGAATGTCACGGCGGCATGGCACTTCGTCAGCAGTGAGGACAGCGGCGTCACCGGTCCGCTGCACATTTCGCGTCAGCGCAGTCCCCGCCCGTTGACCGCAGCTTGGCTTGCCGCGACACGCGAATGCGGATATCCAGCCGCGCAGCCGAATTCTCCGGCGCCCGAGGGCTTCTGCGAAACCGTTGTCACCCAGCGTCGCGGTGCGCGGTATAGCACCGCCGACGCCTACCTGAAGCCGGCGATGAGCCGGCAGAACCTCACCCTGTACACCGAGGCGACGGCGACGCGGATCGTGTTCGACGGCACCCGTGCGGTCGGCGTCGAGTACGAGCGCGGCGGTCACACGTCGGTGGTGCACGCGCGCCGCGAGGTGGTGCTGTGCGGCGGTTCGATCAACAGCCCGCAGCTGCTCATGCTCTCGGGCATCGGTGACCGTGCACACCTGACCGAGCACGGCATCGAAACCGTCTGCCACGCACCGGAAGTGGGCCAGAATCTGCTCGACCATCTGGTCGTGCCGCTGGGATTCGACGTCGAAGAGGATAGCCTGTTCGCGGCTGAAAAGGCGAAGCAACTCCTCAGCTACCTGTTGCGGCGGCGCGGCATGCTCACCTCGAACGTGGGTGAAGCGTACGGATTCGTCCGCAGCCGTGCCGATCTAGACTTGCCCGACCTGGAACTGATCTTTGCGCCCGCACCCTTCTACGACGAGGCGTTGGTCCCGGCGGCGGGCCACGGGGTGGTCTTCGGTCCGATCCTCGTCGCGCCCGAAAGCCGCGGGCACCTCATGCTGCGTTCCGCTGATCCGCACGACAAGCCGATCATCGACCCGTGCTACCTGTCCGATCCGGAAGGCGTAGACCGTGCCGCACTGCTGGCCGGGTTGCGGATTTGCGCCGAGATCGCCAAGGCCCCCTCGCTACGGGACGTGCTGGGGCCCGTCGTGCGGCCGCGCAACTGCACCGAACTGGACGAAGCCACCCTCGACCTGGCCCTCAGGGCGTCGTCGCACACCCTCTACCACCCACTCGGGACCTGCCGAATGGGCAGCGACGACGCTAGCGTCGTCGACCCTCAACTGCGGGTGCGCGGCGTCGACGGGCTGCGCATAGCCGACGCCTCGGTGATGCCCAGCACGATCCGCGGTCATACGCATGCCCCGTCGGTGCTGATCGGTGAGAAGGCCGCCGACTTGATCCTTGGTTGACCATCGGCAGAATGGCACCCATGACGGGCCGCCACCGATGACGATGAACGCGAAACGGCGCCGGGTACACCGCAAGTTGGCCGGACTGCCGGGGGTGCGGCCGGTGCGCAGGCCGGTCTCCCCGGACAGCGACCAGGAGTTCGATCTCTACTACGTGCGCACCGGCCACAAGTCGGCACACCCCCTGGTCGTCATCCCGGGCGGGCCAGGCGTCGCGTCGCTGCGGCTGTACCAGGGATTTCGCCGTCGGGCCTCCGCCGCCGGACTCGACGTGATAATGATCGAGCACCGCGGGGTGGGAATGTCGCGCCACGACGACTCCGGCGCCGACCTGCCGCCGCAGGCACTGACCATCGAGCAGGTGGTTGACGACGTGGCCGCGGTGCTGGACGACGCGCAGGTGGACTCCGCCGTCATCTTCGGCTCGTCGTACGGCAGCTACATTGCAGCCGGGGTCGGGGTCCGGCATCCCGGCCGGGTGCACGCGATGATTCTGGATTCGCCGGTGCTGTCCCATCGAGACATCGTCCCGGTGCGCGATGCGCTGCGCGACGTCCTGCTGAACGGCAAGACGCCGGAAACCAGGAAGCTAGCACCAAAGATACGACGGCTGGTCGACGCCGGGGTGATGACTCCGGCCGCGGGTCAGGTCGCGGTCACGATCTACGGCTACGGCGGAGTCGCCATGCTCGAACACCAAGTCAACCTGCTCCTCACCGGTCGAAAGATGTTGTGGCGGGCGATCGTTCGAGTGACCACCATGGGCGTCAGCCGCAAGGCGCCATATCGGTACGAGCCCGACCTGGTCAACCGGATCGCCCTTCGTGAACTCGACTACGCCGCCGAACCCGACGGCCTGCCGCTCGACCCGGCCGAGGCGATGCGCGAAACCATGGACATCACAGTGTCTTTCGAGGCCGAACCCTATGATCTGGTGGCCGAGATGCCACGGTTCGGTTGGCCCACGGTAGTGATCGCCGGAGGCCGCGACCTCGTCACACCAATGGCGGTGTCCGAGCGCGTGGCATCCCTGCTGCCCAACGCGACCCTGCTGCGGTTACCCACGATGGGCCACGCGGCACTGGACTTTCGTGAGCCGCTCGCCCTCGCCGTTGGCGCTGCCGTGTGTAGCGGCCGCTTCAGCACACTGGAAATGCAGGCAGCTGCTCTGGATGCGCTGCCCCCGCGGCTTCCGATGCGGCTGCTGTGGAAGGCGATCGACGTTGCCGCCACCGCGGAGGCTGCGATACCCCGCCGACGGCACCGGTTCAGCGCGTGAAGCCGATCGCGGTGTAGTCCAAATCGGCCAACCCGCGCGCGCCGAAATTGGCCAGATCGCTGCGGACAGCAACCGTTCCGACAGATTGGACAAGCGGCAGGCTGAATCCTTCGGCCCAGATCAGTCGGTCGACTTCGTTGGCCAGCGCGCGGGCCTTCCCGGGATCGAGCTCGCCGAGGGTTTGCTCGATCGCCTCGTCGATCTCGCGGCTGCCGATCTTGCCGAAGTTGCTCTCTCCGTAGGATGCGTAGATCTGCGTGAGCCCGGACAGCGGGAACGCGTCGCCTTGCCAACCAAACAGCGCAATGTCGAAGTCCCCGACATTGACGTAGTCACTGAAGAATCTGCTGCCCGAACGCGCCTGGAGTTGAAGTTTGACACCGATGTCGGCGAGGCTGTGCTGGGCGATCTGGGTGAAGACTTTGGCGCTTGGCGACTCGTAAAACAACAGCCGTATTACGAGTTGACGACCGTCCTTCTCCCGGAACTCGCCCCCAGGATTGAGCTTCCACCCGAGCGAGTCCAGCTCCCGCTTTGCCCGCTCCGGGTCATACGGGAGGCTGTTGTCCTGATATCCCGCCTGTCCGGCTACGAAGATGTGGTTGTTCAGTGGCGCCGGGTCACCCGTCAACCCGTTCAGAGCGACTTTCGCGATCATTCGCCGGTCGATTCCCTGACAGATCGCCAGTCGCAGCGCGGGCTCGCGGAGCATCGATCCTTTGGCCCCATTCATGGTGAAGTGAGTCCAGCTCGGTCCGGGTGCCCGCCGGATCGATATGCCCTTGGTGTGCTCGGCGATGACGAGTTGGTCCAATAAACCAACCCCCGCCGCGTCGATCGCATTGTTCTGCAACGCGGGCAACGACGCCGTCGGGTCGAGCACCAGGTAGGTGATCGAATCCAGGCGTGGTCGTCGCCCCCACCATTTCGTGTTGCGGGTCAAAGTGATCCGCTGCTTGGCGCGGTCCGGTTCGGACATGATGAACGGACCCGCCGACACATCGGGCATGTCCAGCCATCTTGTGTTGAATGCTTCGGGGGTGCCGGTCACGCTGGCCGGCAACAGCATTCCGTTGCCGGCGAACATGCCGCGCCACTCGGCGTAGGGTTTGGCGAACGTCATGACGGCCTGCCGGTCGTCAACGCCGCGGGTCACCGAGGCGACTCGCTCGGCGCCACCGGTAGAGGCGATCTCGAACGCCTTGTCCGCCCCGCTGAGGGCATGGATCTGACTGGCGATGTCGCGCCAGGTGATCGGGTTGCCGTCGGACCAGAATGCCTTGGGATTGATCGTGTAGGTGACCACCTGCGGGTTGGTCCCGGTGAGTTCGACACTGGTGAAGTAGTCGGTGTTGACCGTCGTCGAGCCGTCCGCCCCAATTCGGAAGGCGCTCGGCAGGGTCGCCTTGAGCATGTTCGCCGTTTCGGCGTTGTTGCCGTCGATGTGCAGGATGTTGAAGTTGGGCGGCAGGTCGCTGAGCCCCAGGCGTAGGTCGCCGCCTTCGCGTAACGTCGCCGGGTCCTGCGGGTTGAGGTCGCTGCCGGCACCTATTGCGATGTTTGCGCCGGTCGTCGTCTGGGCGCCGGCGGAGCATCCGGACAACACCACGGTGGCGACCAGCATTGTCACCGCCGCGCGGCGAAGCCTTGCCACCAGGCTAGTCATGGCGCGGCTCCGGTTGCGGTACCGCGGCCAGCAGTCGTCGCGTGTATTCGTGTTGCGGATTACCGAACACCTCCTGGCTGTCACCCTGCTCGACGACGGCGCCGCGATGCATCACAACCACCCGATGCGCCAGGTGCTTGACGACTGAAAGGTCATGCGAGACAAAGAGATATGACAGGCCGAATCGATCTTGCAGGTCCAGCAAAAGATTCAGGATGCCGGCCTGAATCGAGACGTCGAGTGCGGATACAGGCTCGTCGAGGGCGAGGATCTTGGGCCGCAACGCCAACGCGCGTGCGATGCCGATGCGCTGCTTCTGACCACCCGAGAACTCCGCGGGGTAGCGGCTGGCGTCGGCTCGGCGCAGGCCCACAACGCCCAATAGCTCGGCCACCTTGGCGTTGGTGTCGCTCTTGCTGAACCCGTTGGCGTGCAACGGCTCTGCAAGCAGTTCGAAGACCGGCAGGCGCGGATCCAGCGACGCCACCGGGTCCTGGAAAACCACCTGGATATCGCGTCGCAGCGATCGTCGACCGGCCTTGCTCAGCGTGGCGACGTCGGCGCCGAGTACCTCGATCGAACCGGCCTGTGGCGCAGCAAGTTCCAGGACTTGGTGCAGGGTGGTCGACTTGCCCGACCCCGATTCACCTACGATCCCTAGAGTTCGACCCTCTTGTAGTTCGAAGCTCACGCCGTCCACCGCCCGTACCTCGCCGACGACGCGGCGCAGGACCACGCCCTTGGTCAAGGGGTAGGTCTTGACCAGATCACGCACCCGCACCACGACGGTCGAGGCATCGGACACCGCTTCGGCCCGCGAGGTTTCAACACCGTAGATGTCGGCTGCGCTGCGCCCGACGACCTGATCGGTGCGAATGCAGGCGGCCCGGTGACCGGCGCCGACAGTGCCGGACACGGGGAGCAACTCGGGTTCCGCAGCCACGCATTCGTCGATGGCCAACGGACAGCGGGCTGCGAACGGGCACCCGGGCTCCAGGTCGACCAGCGAAGGGGGCGCCCCCGGTATGGGGACCAGTCGGGTGCCCTGGGGGGCGTCCAGTCGGGGGACCGATCCCAATAGTCCGATGGTGTAGGGCATTTGGCGATCACGGTAGAGATCGCTGACCGGAGCCGATTCGACGACTCGCCCCGCGTACATGACCAGCGCGCGGTCGGCGAACTCTGCGACCACACCGAGGTCGTGGGTGATGATCAGCACTCCGGCCCCGGTGACGTCCCGAGCCTTCCTGAGCACTTCGAGGATCTGCGCCTGCACGGTCACATCGAGCGCGGTGGTGGGCTCGTCGCAGATCAACAAGTCGGGATCATTGGCGATCGCAATGGCAATCACCACGCGTTGGCGTTCGCCGCCGGAAAGCTCGTGCGGGAACGCCCGGGCCCGCTGCTGCGGCTGCGAGATACCCACCAGCTCAAGCAGTTCGACCGCACGGACCGCGGCCGCCTTCCTGCCGACGTCGGGCTGGTGCACCCGAATGGTCTCGGCGATTTGCTTACCCACGGTGTACACCGGAGTCAGCGCGGACATCGGGTCCTGAAACACCGTACCGATCGATTTGCCGCGGACCTTCGACATCGTATTGTCGTCGCTGCCAAGCAGTTCAGCGCCGTGTAGCCGAACCGAACCGGCTACCTTCGCGTACTCCGGCAGCAGGCCGACCACCGCCATTGCCGCCGCGGACTTTCCCGAACCCGATTCGCCCACCATCGCCACCACTTCACCTGGGTTGATGTGATAGCTGATGCCGCGCACCGCCGTCACTTGGGCGCCGTCGGTCGGGAAGGAGACGGCCAGGTCGGTCACCTCGAGCAGTGGACTCATGCGGGGCCGCGCCGCAGGGTTTTGGCGCCGGGGTCGAACGCGTCGCGCAGTCCGTCGCCGGTCAGGTTGGTGCACAACACAATCAGCACCAGCGCTCCGGCCGGGAACAGAAACACCCAGGGGAAGGTGGTTGCCGACTGGGTGCCGTCGGCGATCAAAGTGCCCAGCGAGACATCCGGGGGCTGGACGCCGAAACCGAGGAAACTCAGGCCGGTTTCGGCCATGATGGCCGAGCCGACGTTGATGGTGGCGTCGATGATCAGGATCGATGCCACATTGGGCAGCACGTGCCTGGTGATGATCCGGCGACTCGACACGCCCATATACCTTGCCGCTCGGATGAATTCGAGCTCGCGTAAACCCTTGGTCAAACCGCGCACTATGCGTGAGCTGACCATCCAGCCGAACACGGACAGGAGCACGATCAGCGACGCGATGTTGGCCGAGTTTCTGGTTCGCATCGAGGCAATCGCGATCAACAGAATGGAGGGCACTACCAGCATCAAGTCGACCAACCACATCAGCGCGCGATCCCGAAGGCCGCCGAAATATCCAGCGATCGATCCGACGGTGGCGGCTATCCCGGTGGAGATTATCGCGACGCAGGCCCCGATGAGCATCGACTTCTGCATGCCGCGCAACGTCTGAGCGAACAGGTCCTGACCTAAAGCGTTGGTGCCCAGCCAGTGACGGAAGCTCGGCGGCTGCAGCAACGCATCGAAATCCAGATCCTGATACGAGTAAGGCAGCAGGGGAGGCAGCGCGTAACAGCCGACTAACAGCAGCACCAATATCACCAGTGCTACCACCGCGGACCGATTGCGCAGGAACCGCCGCAGCACCAGGGTGCGCCGTGAGGTGAATCCCGCTGTTTCGGTGTCGGCAGCGGTCATGACACGCGCACCCGTGGGTCTAGCGCCGCGTAGAAGATGTCGGAGAGCAGGCCGGCCAAAAGCACGACGGTGCCTGAGAACAACGTGATGGCGACGACGATATTGGTGTCCTGGGTGGAGATGCCTCGGATCACCCATTCACCCATGCCGTGCCAGCCGAAGATCTTCTCGACGAAGACGGCCCCTCCGACGAGTCCGGCAACGCTGTAGGCGAACAGCGTCGCCATCGGTATCAACGCCGTGCGAAGGCCGTGCTTGACCAGCGCACGCCTGCGGGTCAAGCCCTTGGCGCGGGCGGTGCGAATGAAATCCTGCCCCAGTATGTCGAGCATTGCGTTGCGCTGAAAGCGGCTGTACCCCGCGGCGGCCATCAACGCCAGGGTGAAGGTCGGCAGCACCAAGTGCTTCAACCGATCGACCAGCGCCGCCCAGGTACCGCCGTCGATACCGGGTGCCGTCTCGCCGGTGTAGGCGAACAGTTGATATCCCAGTGCCCAGTTGAGGCGTAGGGCGCCGATGATCAACAGGTAGGCGATGACGAATGACGGCGTGCTCATCACAAGGAATGCGAATGCGGTGACGACGCGGTCGCTGAGCCGGTATTGGCGGATGGCGCCCCAGGCGCCGAGCGTCACGCCCAACAGCGTGCCAACCACCGACCCGATCACCACCAGGCGCAGGGTCACGCCGACCCGGCGTCCCAGTTCGGTGCCCACCGGTTGGCCGGTGATCGTCTTGCCGAAGTCTCCCTGCACGGCATGCGACGCCCAGTTCGCATAACGGATTGGAATGGGCCGGTCCAGGCCCAGATCATGAGCTTTGGCGTCGATCACGGCCTGGGGCGGCCGGGGACTGCGCTGCATCAAACTTTCCAGCGGCGAAAACACCACGGAGGCCAGGCAGTAGGTCAGGAACGACGCCAGTGCGAGCAACACGATGTAGTTGAGCAACCGGCGCAGCAGGAAACGCGTCATGCCCGACCCTCTTGCCGCATTGGGACAGGGTAACGATCCCACCCGCGGCTCGCTTCGAAGCGCGTCGGGCATTTCGATCCGGATGATCCGCACGGGTGAAATCCGACGGGTCCGTTGTTAAGATCGCGGCGGCATCGACGCTTGTAGCAAACCTGAGGGAGACCTGCGTGACGGTTACCGACGATTACCTGGCCAACAACGCCACGTACGCGAGCAATTTCGAGGGCCCTTTGCCGCTGCCGCCGAGCAAACACGTCGCGGTGCTGGCCTGCATGGACGCCCGCATCGACGTCTACCGCGTGCTCGGCATCAATGAGGGGGAGTCGCACGTCATCCGCAATGCCGGTGGAGTGGCCTCCGACGACGCTATCCGCTCGCTGGCAATCAGCCAGCGGCTGTTGGGCACCGAAGAGATCATCCTGATCCACCACACCGACTGCGGCATGCTCACCTTCACCGACGACGAATTCAAGCGCAGCATCCAGGAGGAGACCGGGATCAAGCCGCCATGGGCGGCCGAGTCCTTCCCGGATCTGGCCGAGGATGTCCGGCAGTCGTTGCGCCGGCTCGAGAACAGCCCGTTCGTCACCAAGCACACTTCGCTGCGTGGGTTCATCTTCGATGTCGCGACCGGCAAGCTCGAAGAGGTCACCCTGTAGCGCGATCGGCCCGCGAAGGCTCCCGTTTCCTGTGGAAACGAGGAGCTTTTGCGTCTGTGCACCTGGCGGTATCTCCCCGCGCGCGTTGACAGCCTCGCAACCGGCTGGTTTTATATCTGCAATAGCAGTAAATATGGTCAAATCAACCAACTTTACCGAGAAGTGATGCTGATGAGCACTGACCTCAAATCCGGGCCCGCCGCCGGCCAGTACGAATTGAGCCATTTGCGCTCGCTGGAAGCCGAGGCGATCCACATCATCCGCGAGGTGGCCGCCGAGTTCGAGCGGCCGGTGCTGCTCTTCTCCGGCGGTAAAGACTCGATCGTCATGCTCCACCTGGCGCTCAAGGCTTTCCGTCCCGGGCGGCTCCCGTTCCCGGTGATGCACGTCGATACCGGTCACAACTTCGACGAAGTGCTGGCGACTCGGGACGAGTTGGTCGCCGCGGCGGGGGTACGACTGGTGGTGGCATCGGTCCAGGACGACATCGACGCCGGCCGGGTGGTCGAGACGATCCCGTCCCGCAACCCGCTGCAGACGGTGACCCTGCTGCGCGCCATCGGTGAGAACAAGTTCGACGCGGCTTTCGGCGGCGCCCGGCGCGACGAGGAGAAGGCGCGGGCCAAGGAGCGGGTCTTCAGCTTCCGCGACGAGTTCGGCCAGTGGGATCCGAAAGCGCAGCGGCCCGAACTGTGGAACCTCTACAACGGGCGCCATCACAAAGGCGAGCACATCCGGGTTTTCCCGCTGTCCAACTGGACCGAGTTCGACATCTGGTCTTATGTCGGGGCAGAGAAGGTAAAGCTGCCGTCGATTTATTTCGCTCACCGGCGCAAGGTTTTTCAGCGCGACGGAATGTTGCTGGCCGTGCACCGGCATCTGCAACCGCGCCCCGACGAGCCGGTGTTCGAGGCCTCGGTCCGCTTCCGCACCGTCGGCGACGTGACCTGTACCGGATGTGTGGAATCCAATGCGGCGACGGTGTCGGAGGTGATCGCCGAGACGGCGGTGTCCCGGCTGACCGAACGCGGCGCCACCCGGGCCGACGACCGGATCTCCGAGGCGGGCATGGAAGACCGGAAGCGACAGGGGTACTTCTGATGGCTCAATCGTCCACACTGCTTCGCTTGGCGACGGCCGGATCGGTCGACGACGGCAAGTCCACTCTCATCGGTCGTCTGCTCTACGACTCCAAGGCCGTGATGGAAGACCAGTGGGCGTCGGTGGAGAAGACGTCGCGCGAGCGCGGTCACGAGTACACCGATCTGGCACTGGTCACCGATGGTCTGCGGGCCGAACGCGAGCAGGGCATCACCATCGATGTCGCCTATCGCTACTTCGCTACTCCCAAGCGGAAATTCATCATCGCCGACACCCCCGGCCACATCCAGTACACCCGGAACATGGTGACCGGAGCCTCGACGGCACAACTGGTGATCGTGCTCGTCGACGCGCGGCACGGGCTGCTGGAGCAGTCCCGCCGGCACGCCTTCCTGGCTTCACTGCTGGGCATTCAGCACATCGTGCTCGCCGTCAACAAGATGGACCTGATCGATTGGGACCAAGAGAAATTCGAGGCGATCCGTGACGAGTTCCACGCGTTCGCCGCCCGCCTGGACGTGCAGGACGTCGCGACCATCCCGATGTCGGCGTTGCATGGCGACAACGTGGTGACCAAGTCCGACAAGACGCCGTGGTACGAGGGGCCGGCCCTGCTGTCCCATTTGGAAGAGGTCTTCATCGCCGGCGACCGCAATCTGGTCGACGTGCGCTTCCCGGTCCAGTACGTGATCCGCCCGCACACGCATGAACACCAGGACCACCGCAGTTACGCCGGCACCGTGGCCAGTGGAGTGATGCGCCCCGGAGACGAGGTGGTGGTGCTGCCGATCGGCAAGACGACCCGGATCACCAGCATCGACGGCCCCACTGGCCCTGTCGCGGAGGCGTTTCCGCCGATGGCCGTCTCGGTGAGCCTGGCCGACGATATCGACATTTCGCGCGGTGACATGATCGCCCGCACCAACAATCAACCTCGGGTCGCCCAGCACTTCGACGCGACGGTGTGCTGGATGTCGGATACCTCGGCGCTGGAGCCCGGCCGTGACTACGTCATCAAGCAGACCACGCGCACCACGCGGGCCAGGATAACGGCGCTGGACTACCGACTCGACGTCAACACGCTGCACCGGGACAAGACCGCAACAGCGTTGAAGCTCAACGAACTTGGCCGTATCACGTTACGTACCCAGGTGCCCCTGCTGCTCGACGAATATTCCCGCAACGCGAGCACCGGTTCGTTCATCCTGATCGACCCGGACACCAACGGGACGGTGGCCGCGGGGATGGTGCTGCGGGATGTGTTGGCGCAGAAGGCAAGTCCGAACACGGTCCGGCACAAGTCACTGGTCACCGCAGCGGACCGCGCGATCCGGGGCAGGACGGTGTGGCTCACCGGGCTCTCGGGAGCCGGTAAGTCGTCGGTAGCCATGCTGGTCGAGCAGAAGTTGCTCGAAATGGGCATCCCGGCATACGTTCTCGACGGCGACAACCTGCGTCACGGCCTCAACGCCGACCTCGGATTCTCGATGGCCGACCGGGCGGAGAACCTGCGGCGTCTGGCGCACGTCGCAACGCTGCTGGCCGATTCGGGTCAGATCGTACTGGTGCCGGCCATCAGCCCGCTCGACGAGCACCGGGAGTTGGCGCGAAAGGTGCACGACGACGCGGGATTTGATTTCTTCGAGGTGTTCTGCGACACCCCGCTGGTCGAGTGTGAGCGGCGCGATCCCAAAGGCCTGTACGCCAAGGCACGGGCCGGCGAGATCACGCATTTCACCGGGATCGACAGCCCGTATCAGCGGCCGAAGAACCCCGATCTGCGGCTTACCACCGATCGCACTCTCGAAGAGCAGGCGCAGAGCGTGATCGACATGCTCGAGTTGCGGGCTTAGCGAGCTGGCACAATCTGCAGCATGCGGATGTCGGCCAAAGCGGAATACGCTGTGCGCGCGATGGTCCAGCTCGCGACGGTGCCCAGCGGCGATTTGGTCAAGACCGACGATCTGGCCCAGGCCCAGGGCATCCCGCCACAATTTCTCGTCGACATCCTGACCAACCTGCGCACCGATCGCCTGGTGCGAAGCCACCGGGGTCGCGAGGGCGGCTACGAGCTCGCCCGGTCGGGCACCGAGATCAGCATCGCCGACGTGTTGCGTTGTATTGACGGGCCGTTGGCCAGCGTCCGCGACATCGGGCTCGGTGACCTGCCCTATTCCGGGCCCACTGTGGCGCTGACCGACGTCTGGCGGGCGCTGCGCGCCAGCATGCGTTCAGTGCTGGAAGAGACCACGATCGCCGATGTCGCCGCCGGCAGCCTGCCCGATCACGTATCCCGACTGGCTAACGACTATCGGGATCAGGAGAGCAAGCGCCGCGGCTAGCCGCCCGAGCCGTACGGCCGGGTGAGTATCTCCATCGCGTGCCCGGCCGGATCCCGGAAGTACACGCCGCGTCCGCCGTCCCGGGTGTTGATCTGGCCGGGGCGGCTGGCTCCCGGGTCAGCCCAGTGCGGCAGGCCGCGTGCGGTGATCTTGCCGTATATCGCGTCGAACTCGTCCTCGGAGACCAGAAACGCGTAGTGCTGCGCTCGAATCTCTTCGGTCGCGGCGACGTCGGCGTAATCCAGCGATGCGCCGTGGTCGAGCGTGACGACCATGAACGGGCCGAACGGCGTCGGGCTGGGTAGATCGAACAACTCGGTCAGGAATTCCGCGGACTGCTGCTTGTCGCGGGCCGCGACGATCGTGTGGTTGAAACTGATGCTCATAGTTCTGGCCATTTTCCGCTTTTTCCGGTGAGCGTGCACAGCGGTACACCGCCACGCGGCTGCCCGCGGCTTTTTCTGCACGCTCGCGAGTACGTGGGCAGTGGTTTCCGTGCTTTTTCCGGTGAGCGTGCACAGCGGTACACCGCCACGCCGATAACCGTGGCTTTCTAAGCACGCTGGCGCCCCCCAGCGACAGCTCACTTCGGCGCGGTGAGCTCCAAGGCGATGTTGTCCGGGTCGCGGAACTCCAGAATGTAGGACGGTCCGATGTCCTTGATCGGCTCGTGGTCAATGCCAAGCTCGTCGAGATGCTCTGCGGCAGCGTCCAGTTCGGCCTTGGTGCCCACCCGGAACGCCAGGTGGTCCAGGCCGGTGCGGTTCTCGTCGAAACGGTCGTTGGCCACCGGGCGCAGGCCCAGCAGGGCGCCGCCCATGTCGTAGATCACGCCGCCGAACAGGAAGCCCAATCGCTTGCGCAGTGCTTCGTCGGCGTTGTCGGGAGTCTCGATCAGTACTGGCCAGTCGAAGACGCTCTCGTAAAACTGCCGCGACCGCTCGATATCGGTGACGGTGAGCCGGACGTGTGCAAATGATGGGCTGGAAAAGGCCATCGGGTCATGCTGCCAGAATCATCTGTGTGCAGATAGGTATGACGATGCCCGTGATGGAGCCCGACCTCGATGCGACGCTGCTCAAGGCGTGGGCGCAGGCGATCGACGAGGGGCCGTTCTCCTCGCTGTGCTGGGGCGAGCGGATTGCCTTCGACAACCCCGACAGCCTGACCCTGCTCGGCGCGCTGTCGGCGTGGACCGATCGGGTGCGGCTGGTCACGACGGTGATCGTGCCCCAGCTGCACGACCCGGTGATGCTGGCCAAAGCCTTGGCGACCGGCGACATGCTCAGCGGCGGACGGTTGACGGTGGGCATCGGGGTGGGCGGCAGACACGAGGACTACAACGCCGTCGGCGCCGACCCCAAGACGCAGACCATGCGCGCGATGGCCGAACGCGTCGCGGTGATGAAGCGGGTCTGGGCCGGCGAGACGACCACCGACTCGGTGCGGCCGGTCGGGCCACCTCCGGTGCAGTCCCGCGGTCCGCGGCTGCTCGTCGGCACCATCGGTCCCAAAACCGTGCGCAGCGCATCGACGTGGGCCGACGGCATGGCGGGAACCACCCTGGACCTTGACGTCGTCAAGCAGAACGAGTTGTTCGACGTAGCGCGCGCGGCATGGACGGAGGCCGGCAAGCCCGCACCTCATCTAGCGACGTCGTTCTGGTTCGCGTTCGGTGCGGCCGACGAAGCCCGCGCTCAGGTGCATCGTCATCTGCGCCGCTACATGAACTGGATCCCGGCCGAGTATGTCGACGCGATGGCGCCCACCACCGGGTGGGCGGGCAGCGAGGACGACCTGCTGGCGGTGCTGCGCAAGTTCGCCGACATCGGTACCGACGAGGTGCACCTCATCCCCACCAGCTCGGACATCGGTCAACTCCGGCGCGCCATCGACGTCGCAGCCGCCCTGTGAGCCGCTAGATCGCGTCCGATACTGGCACCAAAACGGTACCGATACTGGTACCGATACTGGTGAAGTGCCGTTCATCGAAACTGTCGCGTCCCGCGAGATCTACCGCAATCCCTGGATGGTGTTGCGCGAAGACGATATCCGCCGTCCCGACGGCACCGATGGCATCTACGCGGTGGTGGACAAGCCGACGTATGCGCTGGTCATACCGTATGACGGCGAGCGGTTCCGGCTGGTCGAACAGTTCCGGTACCCGCTGGCCGCGCGCCGCTGGGAGTTCCCGCAGGGCACCGCTCCCGACCTGACCGACCTGGAACCGTCCGCGCTCGCCGAACGCGAACTGCGCGAGGAGACCGGTCTGCGGGCAACGTCGTTCGAGGCCCTCGGCCTGCTGGACGTAGCACCGGGGATGAGCAGTCAGCGCGGATGGGTGTTCCTGGCCACCGGGATCTCCGAGGGACGGGCCGATCGAGAGCACGAGGAGCAGGACATGCGCAGCGCCTGGTTCCCGCGTACCGACGTCGAACAGATGATGCGGGACGCAGTGATCACCGACGCGCAGTCGGTCGCTGCCTATGCGTTGTTCCTGCTGCGTGGGCTGTAGATCCCCCGTAGATCCGGGTAGATCCCGCCGCCAAGGATTCTTCAAGAATGCGCCAAGACCTCTGCCGGAAAGTCATCTGCAACAGCTCAGAGATGACGACCGTCGAGGGGGATCGAGATGTCAGTCGAGTCAGTGCAGGTGAACAACGTCTACCCGCACACCGACAGCCGCTACGAGAACGTGGAGGCGACCGTCACCTTCGCCGTCGATCCCGAAGCACTGGCCAACGAGCGCATCGTCGACCTCGAGCGCGCACCTCGCGACGACGACGGCCTCGTCCGGTACACCGCCGACCTGCGCTTGCTGCGTCCCGTAGACGGCGGAAACGGCAAGCTGCTGTTCGTCGTGCCCAACCGTGGCGTACCCACCAACGCGCCCTGGCTCAAGGGTGGCTTCCTGCTCAACCGCGGCTGGACCATCGCCTCGTGCGGCTGGCAGTGGGACGTCCAGCGCGGCCCGGCCATCCTGGGCCTGACGGCACCCCGGGCCGAGGTGGCCCCCGGCTTCATGCGGCTGGAATGGCGCTCGGACGTCACCCGCGCCGACCACGCCCTGAGCTTCTCGGCGCCCGAGGTCGAGTCGATCCCCGGCGCCGACGTGCTGTTCAAGTTCACCGACTACCCGACCATCGACGTCGACGACCCCGAAGCGGTCCTCACCGTCCGCACGGCCCCCAACGCCGAACCGGTCGTCGTTCCCCGGGAGACCTGGCGCTTCACCGACGAAACACACGTCGCGCTCGACGGCGGATTCCAGCCCTTCCACTGGTACGAGTTGGTCTACCGCACCGCGCTGGCCCCCGTCGCCGGCTGCGGACTGCTGGCCATCCGCGATGTGGTGTCTCACCTGCGGTCCGACCACCTGCTTGCCG
This sequence comes from Mycobacterium asiaticum, assembly GCF_001673315.1. Taxonomy (GTDB): domain Bacteria; phylum Actinomycetota; class Actinomycetes; order Mycobacteriales; family Mycobacteriaceae; genus Mycobacterium; species Mycobacterium asiaticum_B. The sequence continues at coordinate 29,771 of NZ_LZLQ01000114.1, forward strand.
ACGGCATCGACCACACTTTCGCCTACGGCGTCTCCCAGGCCGGTCGGTTGCTGCGCCAGTTCCTGTCCGACGGGCTCAACATCGACGAGGCCGGGATGCAGGTATTCGACGGCGTCTTCAGCGACTTCGCCAGCGCCAACCGGGGCGAATTCAACCAGCGGTACGCCCAGCCCTCGACTCCCGGCGGCAGCGGTGCCGCGGGCCCGATCGGCAACGCCGACCTGCTGGCCGTGCAGCGCCAACTCGGCGGCGTGCCCAAGACGATCTTCACCAACAGCGCCACCGAGTACTGGCAGGGCGACGGCGCACTGGTGCACGTTGACCCCGACACCGGCGCAGACCTGCCCGAAGACGACGACGTCCGCACCTACCTGCTGGCCGGCACCGACCACTTCGGCAGCAGCAAGATCAAGGACGCGCTGCCCGCGGCCAACCCGGTCCACCACCTGGACGTCACACCGGTCACCCGGGCGCTGCTCGTCGCCCTGGAGAACTGGGTGTCGGACGGCATCGAGCCTCCCGCCAGCCAGGTCCCGCGGACCAGCGACGGCACCGCCGTCGCCCGTAAGGACGTGTTGTCCACTTTCAGTTATGCCAACACTCCGGCGCCGGCCTGGTTGCCTTCGGCGAGCGACTTCGACCTGGTGTCGGCCGTCGACGCGGACGGCAACGAAGTGGCCGGAATCCGGCTGCCCGCCGTCGCCGCCCCCCTGGCTGCCTACACCGGCTGGAACGCCCGTCAGTACGTCGAGGACATGCCTGAGGTGCTGTACGAGCGGGTCGGCAGCAAACTGCCCTTCCCGCCCGGGCGTCCCTCGGTTTCCGAGCGGTACGCGACCAGCGATGACTACGCCACCGCGGTCCGCACCGCCGCCGAAGGGCTTGTCGCACAGCGGTTCCTGCTGACCGACGAGGTCGACTCGGTGGTCAAGAAGGCTGTCGCCCAGTACCCGGCCTGAGGTTCGCGGGATCGTATCCGCGTCGGTATCCGGTTGCGTCATCCATCCAGCAGCATTGGCATGATGCTCCGCACGTGGGGATCCGCACTGCTCGCCGCGGTTGCGTTCCTCGGTGCGCCGGCTGCTCCGGTGGGGGCCGCCACGCCGTCCTGGAGCGGCAAGTATGCACTGGTCAGGTACGCCGCGCAGAAGACCGGCACCAGCATCGCGGCCGGTCAGACCGAATCCACTTTCAGCGCCGACTATGTCTTCTCGACGGTGTGCTCGGCCTCGTCCTGCATCGCCACCGCAAATAACGGACCCCAGCCGAAGAACCCGACGATCGTCGTTCCGTCCCACTACACCTGGGACGGAACCCGGTGGGTGGAACGCTTCGACTTCCAGTGGGATTGCTACCTGGGTGAAGGGGTTGCCAAGGCATGGGCGCCGGCGAAGTCCTGGGCGTTCTACACGCCGCAGTCCGACGGGTCGCTGCGCGGCACCTGGCACACCGACATTTACAGCGGTCCGTGCCAGGGAAGTGTCGAGATGCCGGTGGCGGCGTTCCGGGCCTGAGGCGCCCGGCTGCCTTCGTCAGGGCCCCGTTACGACGGGCAAACCCCACGCCGGGGGTCATCGACACACTGATGGATATTCAGCGAGTAAGTGGCAGTCGGAGTCGTCGGGTCGCCGCATGCCCCCGCCACTTTGGTTGCGGTGATGGTTCCGGCCAGGCTCGCGGGCGCGAAGCTATAGACCAGCTCTGCCGCACCCTTACTGCCATCGGCACACGTCCAGCCGGTGGGGTTGGTGCGGCGGATCGTCCACGACGCGCCTGCCGACTTACTGATCGGGGCACCCCAGGTTTTCGGGGTCGACACCCATCCGGTGCAGTTGCCGTCGGGATCGCAGCTGGAATTGATGTTCAGAATGTCGCCCAGAGAGTTCGAGGGCGAACCGTTGACGACGGCTTGGTAGTGCCCGTTGAGGCTGTCGTCGGCCAAGGCCGGTCCGGCCAGGCCCACGGCGAAGCAGCCGAGCGCTGCGCCGGAGCAGCCGAGCGCTGCGGCTATCGCAGAAGCGGGTAACCGCATCACGCCGCGGCGACGGTCGACATCAGCGGCCGCAGCGATTCGAACAGCGGTTTCCGGTCCCGAAGGTAGAAGTGGCCGCCGCGCAACATCTTCACCGAGAAGTCCGCTTTCGTGCGGGAACGCCACTGCTGCAGGTCGGACTCGCTCACGATCGGGTCCTCGCTGCCGCCGAAGACGTGGATCGGGCAGGCCAGCTCGGCGGCGTCGGCTTCCTCGTCGGTCATCAGCAGCTTCAGGTCGTGCCGGGTGGTGGTGACGGCCTGCGCGTGCAGGGTGGGCCACCGCGTCAGCCCGGCAGGCATCAAGCCCATCTCGGCGAGGAATTCAGCGAGTTGTTTGTTGTCCAGTTGATCCACCACGTGCAGCGGCAACTGCAGGTGTGGCGGGGCGTAGGCAGACAGAAACACCGCGCGTGGTTGCTCGGCGCCCGCCGCGGCGCGCACGCACGCCAACCGGTACGCCAGCAGAGCGCCGAAGCTGTGGCCGAAGAACATGTGCGGCTCGTCGAGCAGGGGTCCGAGCTGATCGATCACCTCGTCGACGAGGTCGCGCATCGTGGCGAACCGCTCCCGGTTAGGGATCTCGACTGGCACCACCTCGACCGCGGGCCGCAGGGCCTTGACCCAGGCGTTGAACACCAGCCCGCCGCCGCCGGCGTGGTGAAAGCAGAACAACCGCATGATGACCGCCCCTTCGTTCTATCGGCTGGTGAAAACACCATCCCGCGGGGCGCTCAATGGATCCTTGGTGGATTCTTGGTGGCGTGCAGACCATCACCGGCGCATTGCGGATCGGCGCTTTCGAGCCGACGTTCGAAGCCGAACTGGCGGCGCGCTACGAAATCCCGAAGCTACCCGAGGAGCCGGGGCGTGCCGGGTTCCTGGCGCAGCATGGCGCCGAAGTTCGAGTGGTGCTGACCTCCGGCGGTCCCGGCGTGGACGCCGACCTCGTCGCTGCGCTGCCCAACCTGGAGGCGATCGTGAATAACGGGGCCGGTGTGGACGCCATCGATCTCGACGCCGCCCGACGGCGCGGTATCGGCGTCAGCAACACCCCGGACGTGTTGTCGGACACCGTTGCCGACACCGCACTCGGCCTGATCCTGATGACGCTGCGCGGCTTCGGCGCCGCCGACCGCTACGTGCGGGCCGGCCGATGGGTCAGCGAGGGCCCGTTCCCGTATGCGCGAGACGTCACCGGCCTGCGGGTGGGGATCCTGGGGCTGGGCCGCATCGGATCGGCGATCGCGACGCGGCTGCTCGGATTCGGTTGTGCCATCGCGTATCACAACCGGCACCGAGTAGCCGGTTCGCCGTACCGCTACGCGGAATCCCCGGTCGAACTGGCCGAGTCGGTCGACGTTCTGGTGATCGCCACCACGGGTGACCGCAATACCCGCCACCTTGTCGACCGCGCCGTGCTCGAGGCTTTGGGGCCGCAGGGATATCTGGTCAATATCGCGCGCGGCAGTGTCGTCGAGCAGGACGCGCTCGTGGCGTTGCTTACCGGCGGCCGGTTGGCCGGAGCGGGGTTGGACGTCTTCGCGGACGAGCCGAATGTGCCCCCCGAACTGTTCGGACTCGACAACGTGGTGCTCTTCCCGCACATCGGCAGCGCCACCGCGCAAACCCGCCGCGCAATGGCGTTGCTCGCCATCCGCAACTTCGAGAGCTACCTCAGCACCGGTGAGCTGGTCACACCCGTGCTGGCGAGACGACCGTGAGTCACTGCGGCGGGAGCCGTCGCTGCAACTCGGCCGTGACGTCGAGCTGGCGTTGCACGGCGGCGAGATCGGCCTCCAGGGCGCTCGTGTCGGGTCTCGTCGCGGCGGCGGCGTAACGCGCGACCGCATTCTCGATGCACTGGACCGTTGTGGTGATCGACTTGAGCAGTTCGCCCTTGTGCACCGTCGACAGCTGCGACACCGCCACCAGGTGATCGTCGAGGTCGAGCACGGTCTGTTCAAGATCTGCCCGCAGCACAATGGTCGAGCCCGTATCGACCGAATCCGCTCCGCGCAGGGCGGCCATCGCATCCCGCAGCCGGCGGTGCAGTCGGGCTTCCGGCTCGTGCGAGACGGCCCACGACTGGGGTGCGCGCGTCGCGCGGCCCGGCATCACCTGATTGTCACGGTTCAGCGCACGCTTCTGGGACCGGCCGACGATCGCCACGACGGCGACCGTCAGCCCCAGGACTGCGGCCAGGACCAGGATCACCACGACGGCGATGGACATCGGCTACTTCCTATGGATGTTGCGGGACGGCGACCTAGTTGAATGATGCCCGTGCGAATGCAGGTAACTCCAGATCGCGATCGCCGCTATCACGATCAAAATCGCACAGATGACCGCGATCGCCACCTTGATCTTGCTCCAGGGGCGGTCGCCGGCCACTTCACCGGTGAGCCCGTTGATGCACACCTGGAACGGTTTGCCGCTGTAAAGCACCGTCAACAACCAGATCGGCAGCAGAATGTGCTTGAACCCCAAGTAATTCCAGGTGGTACGTAGTCGATGGACGCGCTGGTGGTCGCCACCGATATCCGACCGCACTGTCCGTTCGACGGCTTTCTCCATCTCCTGCTGCGCTTCGGGCAGTGCCTGCTCGGCGTCTTTGTCGTAGGTGCGGCAGAGGTGGCCGGCGACGAATTCCGGGGAGAATGCCCTGGCTTGTTCGACGGGCCAGGGTTCGAGTGACTTGATGCGTTTGCGGTTGAGGTTCTCGCCCTCGTTGGCCAGCACTGGCAGGTCGGCGAAGTTGTTGCTCACCTGCCCGGCGACGCGATACCAGCGTGTCTGGGTCTCGTAGACGGCGTTGCCGTTGTCGTCGGTGCCCACGCGTACTCGGTGGTCTTCACCGCGTTCGCCTTCATATTGGGTGTCGGTATCGGCGTCGTAGGTGAAGTAGGCCGTGTAAAGGCTTGAGAGAGCGCCGATTTCGCGATATTTCTTGAAGTCGCTCGGCGCGAACCACCGCTTGGTGACCCACTTTTCGATCAGGGTACGAGCTTGTTTCTCGTCGACGCGAAACGGAACCACGCCGTCCACCGGCAGCCGCGCCGGCGCGTTGTGGACGTCGTCGCGCTGGATGGGTGTCGCGCAGTAGGGACACTTGGTGGCGGTCAGACTGCCGGCGAATTCCGTTGTGCCGCCGCAATTCTGGCATGCCACCTCGCGCATCCCGCTGATGTTGGGTCCGTTTTGTCGCCGTTGCAGCTCCTTGAGTTGCTGCATCGCGCCGTGCAATTCATGTGACTTGACCGGCGTGTTCGGTGCGGTGACGTCGTAATAGTTGCCGCAGTTCGGGCAGCGGAGTTTCTGGCTGCTGATGTCGAAGTTGAGCTGGCCTCCGCAGGACGCGCAGGGGTAGGTGCGGGTCCGTTCGGTGCTGTGGAACATGCCAGGGCATTCTCCCCGGAATTCGTCGCCGGCCGCATTGGCCGCACCCACGACAAAGACG
>NZ_LZLQ01000115.1 GCF_001673315.1 Mycobacterium asiaticum
GCGGCTTCCGCTGACGGAGGCGTGTCCGTGTGCACCGATCGGGTCAGGCGGTCGGCCTGCGACCGGCCGCCGGGTCGACGACCACGTTGTCGTCCCTGCGACGCTTCAGTCCGGCCAGACCGGCCAGACCGGCAAGACCGAGGAGGCCCCAGAGGCCGGTCTTGTCGCTTTCCTTGTTGTTGTTGGCGTTGTCAGGCTCGGCCACGGTGGTGGTCGTCGAGGACGGCACCGGCGCGTGGTCGACTGTGGCATTCGCGATGCCGGCTCCGCCGAATGTAACGGCAGCGGCAGCGCAGAGGGTGGCAATTGCGGTACGCATATTGAGTACTCCTTTCGATCGCGAACGATCGGAAGCGGATTCGAACCAGTTTGATCTAGTTCGTCGGATGACGACGTGGAGCAAAGGACTCCGGTGTCGCGGTCCGGTTGATACCCCGGCAATTGCACATGAAACCTTGTGAAAACCAAGACTTCACATAATGGATGAATAATTCGCGTAGCGAGCGACCAGCGACGAAATGTCGCGTCACCGAACGAAGCGGCGCGGGTCCGCCGGCCTGTTTCGATTCGATCGGCTGGGGTACCAAGAACGCCATGGTGTCACTGTGGCTTGATAACCGCGGCCCCATTCCGTGGGCTGACCGGACTTCTTCGGATCTTGGTGGGTCGGCCGACGTCGTGGTCGTGGGAGCGGGCATAACCGGGCTGATCACCGCGGTACTACTGGCGCGGGCAGGTAAGGACGTGTTGGTCCTGGAGGCTCGCACCGTGGCCGCAGGAGCCAGCGGTAACACCACCGCGAAGCTCAGCCTGCTGCAGAGCACGCATCTGAGCAAGATCATTACCCGGCACGGCAAAAGCACCGCACAGGCTTACGTACAGGGCAATCGCGAGGGCATGGACTGGGTGCTGCGCCACTGCGATGAGCACGGCATCGACGTGCAGCGCGAAGCCGCCTATACCTACGCGCAATCGGCCCGCGGTGTGCCGTCCGCCCGTGCGGAATGGTTGGCCTGCAGCGCCGTCGGGCTTCCGGTCACCTGGGAGGACCGCGCCGATGTGCCGTTCTCGTTCCACGGCGGGGTGCGATTGCCCGATCAGGCGCAGTTCGACCCGGTGCCGTTCCTGGACAGCCTGGTGGTCGAACTGCTCGACCGGGGTGGCCGACTCGCAGAGCACACCCGGGTCCGCAAAGTGACGGCCGAAGGCGACGGTCTGCGGCTCTATGTCAACCGCGGTGACGGAGAACAGACCGCCGAGGGCACCGAGGCGGACGCGGAGGTGTCCGCCAAGCAATTGGTGCTGGCCACCGGCATTCCGATCCTGGACCGTGGCGGCTTCTTCGCCAGACTGAAGCCCAGCCGGTCCTATTGCATGGCCTACAAAGTGCCCGGCACCATCACCCGGCCGATGATGATCTCCACCGATTCACCGACCCGGTCGGTGCGTTACGCGCCCACCGCCGACGGTGAGTTGTTGATCGTGGGCGGTGCCGGACACACGGTGGGCCGCAAGAAGAGTCCCACGATCGCGCTCGACGAGCTGGACCAGTGGACGCGCAAACACTACCCCGGGGCGGAGCAGACGCACTTTTGGTCCGCGCAGGACTACACACCCATCGACCAGTTGCCGTACGTGGGGCCGATCCTGCCGAACAACGAAAAGATCTTCGTGGCAACCGGTTTCAACAAGTGGGGCATGACGAACGGGCCGGCTGCCGCGCTGGCGTTGTCCAGTCGCATGCTGGGCGGTCGAATGGACTGGGCCCAGGCGTTCGCCAGTTGGAGCCCGCACGAACTGTCCGGCCTCACCACCGGCCTGTCGGCCAACCTCGAGGTGGGGTTCAACCTGGCCAAGGGCTGGGTCACCCCGGCCACCCGGATCGGACGCCGGGACCCGAAACAAGACGAGGGCGGCGTGGTCAGCGGGCCACCATGGAACCTGCAGGCCCGCTGCGTCGTCGACGGGGTGGAGCACATCGTCTCGCCGGTGTGCACCCACCTGGGTGGCATCGTGAATTGGAACGACGCGGACAAAGCATGGGAGTGCCCGCTGCACGCTTCCAGATTCGCACCCGACGGCACCCTCCTCGAGGGGCCGGCCACCACGGATCTGACCCGAACTAAGTGACCTGGGTCCGTCCGGTGGAGTACGGGTGCCCATCGGCGCCCCGGTAGATCAGGCCGTCGGCTTCGAAGGCGGACAGCCAGCCCTCCATGGGCCACCAGCCCCATCGCTGATGAAAGATTTCGGCGTTGCGCATGATGTCGTCGAGGTGGTCGACGGGGGGATCGGCCACCGGATGGTACTGGTGGAAGGCGTCCGCACCGCCCACCCATCGCATCGAAACATGCTGAGCCGCAGCGCATTGCGCAAAGTCGGTGTCCTCACCGCCGTAACCACGGTAGTCCTCGCAGAAGCCGCCGATGCGATGCCAGGTCTCGGCGAGAACGGCGAAGGACAGCGACCAGAACAACGCGTAGTCGGTAGTCGGGACCACGGTTCCGGGCTTTGGGGCGGGTCGCGCCGGGTGCGGATTGACCTGGTGCGGTAGGTCTGCCAGGACGTAGCCATCCGGCTCGGGGGGCGGCAGGTAGGTGACCGGTCCGCAGAGCAGCGCATCGCCGTGTTCGATCGCCGCGTTACGGTACCGCGCGATGAGGTCGGTGCCGGGAATGCAGTCGACGTCCAGAAACACCAATAGTTCAGCCAAGTTTCGCAATGCCGAGGCGGCCCCTGCATTTCGTCCCGCCGCCAGCGGCAGGGGCGGAACTGCGGGGTAATCGAGCACCGTGGCCTCGTCGCCGACGATGCCGACGATTGTCGGGTCACCGAGGGCTACCACGATATGCATATCGGGCTGAGCAGAGCCGGCGGCCAGACCTTCGAGCTGCCGGCGCAGATGCCCGGCTCGGCCGTGCACGGTAGTGATGACGGCTGTCTTCACTGCGCAATCACCCTGCACTGCAGCGCCGTTGACTCGATCGCGGTCGCCGCGCGCTGTGCGGCACCGTCCACCTGCCAGCGGCGCCAGCGCTGTGGATCCCGGGCGCGGGCATGCGTCAGCAGAGCCGGCCAGGCCCGCTCATCCGGCCAGTCCTGAGCCACCACGGCGAGCTGATGCCGCCGCAGCATCAGGGCGGTGGATTTCTGCTCGTCGAAGGGGCGTGGCTGCGGGATGACGATCGCGGGACGTTGTGCCGCAGCGACATCGGCGACACAACTCTGGCCCGCATGCGTGACGACGACGTCGGCGTCGTGGATCTCCGACCACGGGTCGTCCTTCCAGGAGCCGCTGGCGCCGCCCAACGTGGTCCAGGTCCATCCGCACGCCGCGGAGGAGCAGTCGCCGGGGCCGAAGTCACCACCTGTGCCACCCAAGATCAATACCCGCCCGGAATCAGCGGATTTCGAGGCGGCACGGCGGCCCTCGAATCGGCTGATACCCCCGACATAGCTGGTCTTGTGCTCGTATTGACGCAGCCACGCCGGGACGCATAACGCCTTGGGCCACGCCGCCAGGATGTGGTCGGCGATCCGGTGCACCGTCGAATGCGGTGCGTCGGTGCGTTTTCCGGGCAGAGCCACCACGATCACCGGCACGCCGAGCAGCCGCACGAACATCGCCACTTCCACCGACACGTCAACCACCATCGCTTCGGGTCGTGCATTGGCCACCCAGTCCGCGATCGCAATCATCCTGGCACCGAAGCCCGGATCGTGGTGCGGCGCCCAATGCAGCGCGCCATGTGCGGTGGGTTCGCACGCCTGCGTCCCCTGATCGTCACGTGGCAACTGGACGATTGCCGAAAACGGGTGCGAGGCTGGGATATTCAACGAAGTCAACGCCGTCACCGGGCGTCGCATCTGGGCGCAGACACTGGTGGCCCGCGCCAAATGACCGAAGCCGTGGTGATGGATGTAGTAGCCGATCATTTGTCCTGCCCGTCACGTCGTCGATCATCTCCCGGTACAACTCCGAGTACGCGTTCACCATGGCCGTACTCGAGCAGTGGCGGATGGCATGCTCGCGGACCCGATTTCGCGACAGCCGAATCGTCGATTCGATCGCCGCAACCATGGCAGTGGTGTCACCCGGAGCCACCAGTCGGCCGGAGTCGTCGTTGATGAGTTCTGGGATACCGCCGCGCGCAAAGGCCACCACGGGTGTCCCGCACGACATCGCTTCCGCGACGACGAGGCCGTACGGTTCGTCCCACGCCGGAGTGACGAGCGCCGTACCGGACTCGCCCACCAGGCTGGCCAGCTGCTGATGGTCCAGATGCCCGACATACCTGATGCCGCCGTGCAGCTCTGGCGCTACCCGGTCGGCGAAATAGCGTTCATCGGAGATGGGACCGGCCAGCAGCAGGGGCCGATCGGCTTGTCGGGCCGCGGCTATGGCCAGGTGCGGCGCTTTCTCCGGCGTTATCCGGCCGAACCAGACCAGGCACGGCCCGCCAGGACCGAGCGGCCAGAGCGCGGTGTCCACACCGTTGGGAACCACTGATATGTCCGCAATCACCGTCTGCCATGCGCGCGCGGTATGCCGGGATACCGCGCTGAAGCGGGTGCTATTGCCGGCGGACGCGTCGATAGCGGATTCCAGCCATGGGGTCGGTGGGGTGTGCACGGTGGTCAGCATCGGAACCGACAACGCCGGAGCCATGGCCACCGGGAGGTAATGCAGGCTGTGATTGTGGATCACGTCGTATTGCGCGCCGCCCGGTCCGGCGAGCCACAGCATCAGCGACAGGTAGGCGTGGTGGTCCGCCATGAATTCCGGTGCCGGCATGGACACATCGCGCCTGGCCGGTTCAGACAGCGCGAGGGGCCGGACCGAGAGGCTCTGGCAACCCGGTGCCAGGTCCGATCCCGGGGCCGCGAACAATGACACCTGGTGCCCGCGGGACGCCAGGGCGCGAGAGAGGTGGCTGACGTGGGCTTCCAACCCGCCGGCGAACGGCTCCCGGATCGGGAACCGATTCGAGGCGATTACGGCCACCCGCAACGGATTCGTCATACCAGCACGCTCTGATAGATCTCGCGATGGGCCGCAGCCAACTCGTGCCGCTCGGCGAGGCGGTTCGGCCACTGCGCGCGATGGCCGGAAAGTCCCGCTGCCCAACGCTCATAGGCTGCCTGAATCGCCCGGTCCAACGACGCCGCGTCGAATCGGTCGTCACAGAAGTCGAACACGTGACACGGCCGTTGCTGGCCGTAGAATCCGCAGCTTGGTGCCACCACCGCGGTGCCCAGATCGAAACAGGCCTCCAGCCAGCCCGAGTGGGTGCCGAACCGGTAGGGCAACACCGACACCGTCAGCGAGGCCAGATAGTCCCAAAGCTCGTCGTCGGAGAAGTACGGGTGCACCCGGAGATCGACGTGCCGGTAGCGGCCGAATTCCAGCAGAGCCGCGCCGGTATCGGGAGCGAACCAGTGGTTGGACGGGTCGAAGATCTCGTCGTGGAGGTTGACTTGCAGGATCGCGCCTGGCAACGACGAGGTCGTCTCCACCAGGGCGGCTACCACCGGCAACGGATCCATGTTGGCGCGCAGGCTCTTTGCGTGTACGCCCACCACGAATCGGGCGCCGTTGTCGCGGGGACGCTCGATTCGGTCTCTGCCCAACACGTGAGGGTGGGGTAGCACGCGTGCGTGCCGCTGCCATCTGCACCAGATCTCTTGCGCCGCACCTGGTGTCAGCGTAATGAGCTCATCGGCGGCGGCAATCAGGACATTCTGCTGTTCGGTATGGGCCGTCGGCTCCCCGTGGTGCGGGTTCCGCAGATCGTGCACCGTGTACACCAGCGGCTTGCCATGCATCTTGAGTTCCTGGACCACCTCGGTCAACAGCTCGGGCCCCATCGCGTCGAAACCGAAATGGACGTGGAACAGGTCGAATTGTTCGTGGTGATCGCTCACCCAGCCCGGCTCCAGCATCATCGGTGGCCACCACCCGCCGGGCACCTTGCGGCCGTCGGCCGGTACTGGATCATTCAGCCGCACAACATAATCGGCCACTGGATCGGCAAGGTGTCGGACGTAGACGTGCGAACCCGGCACGGAAGCGACCCGGAGCAACGACATTTCCCTCCAGGCGTGGGTAAGGGCGCTGGCCGGGCCCGAAGGGTCACGAACCCAGCGATGGATTCGTTCCTGTTGCTGAAGAACGTCGGAAGGCGTACCCGGGTGCCGCGCTGTCAAACGTGTTTACCCAAGGACGAACTGGTTATCCAGCTAGGCCATCGGCCGGTTTCGAACCGGCAGATCCTTCGAAAGGAACTTGGCATGGGATTTTCCGAGCAGCAGCAAGAAGTGCCGGGCGTGCAGAGCCGAATGGATCCGGTTCCCGATTGCGGCGAAGACAGCTACCGAGGCTCCGGAAAACTGACTGGGAAGAGCGCAATCATCACCGGGGGCGACAGCGGCATCGGCCGTGCGGTGGCCATCGCGTTTGCCCGGGAGGGCGCCGACGTGCTGATCGCCTACTTGAACGAGGACGACGATGCCCGGGACGTGGCGCGCTACGTCGAGGAGGCCGGACGTAAGTGCGTGCTGGTGCCGGGCGACCTCTCCGACCCGGAACATTGCCGTGCGGTGGTAGATCGAGCCGTGGCGGAATTCGGCCGTATCGACGTGCTGGTCAACAACGCCGCGTACCAGATGATGCACGAAAGCCTCGACGAGATCAGCGACGAGGAGTGGGAGCACACCTTCAAACTCAATGTCGGTGCGTACTTCTACCTCACCAAGGCGGCGCTGCCGCACATGGGCCGTGGCGCCTCGATCATCGGCAGTTCGTCGGTCAACTCCGACTCGCCCAATCCCACCCTGGCGCCGTACGCGGCAACCAAGGCCGCGATCGCGAACCTGTCAGCCAGTTTTGCGCAGCTATTGGGCCCCAAAGGGATTCGGGTGAACAGCGTGGCACCGGGTCCGGTGTGGACACCGCTGATTCCGGCGACCATGCCGGCGGAGAAGGTGAAGTCGTTCGGCGACAACGTGCCGTTGGGCCGCGCGGGCCAACCCGCGGAGCTAGCCCCTGTCTATGTGCTGCTCGCCTCGGACGAGGCCAGCTACGTATCCGGTGCGCGGGTGGCCGTCACCGGCGGCAGGCCCGTTCTCTAGCTCAGCCCCACTGCCGCTCGATCGTCTTGACCAACGCCGTCACGGTCGCGTTCACCGGCGCCTCGACGGCGACACGTGCGCCCTGGCGCGGGATCGCGCCGTTGATGACATCGATTTCGCTGACCCGGCGCGCCTCGTGGTCCAGCAGCGCCGACGGTTTGGCGTGCGGCATGCCCGCGCCGAAATCCCGGACATGCGCGACGGGATCGCTGACCGCGACCGCAATGCCCAACGCTCGCGCAACGGTCCAGGCCTCGGTGGCCGCGGCGCGACTGACCGGACCCATCTCCGGATCGTCCATCACCTGTCCGACCGTCAGGTGCGTCAATGCGCACGGCCCGCTATAGGCGACATTGCAGATCAGCTTCTCCCACTGCATCGCGGCGATGTCAGTGACCGCGGCAGCATCGAAACCGGCGTGAGTCCACACGGCTGCGATCGACTCGACCGTGGTGTGCGGCAGCGACGAGTAGGCGCCGAAACGCATCGCGCGCATCGCGTTGTGGTGGACATGGCCGGGCGCCACCCGGGCGGCGCCGAATCCGCTGGCGATACCAACGGCGACCCGGTGTTCCCCGACGATGCCCGAAACGGTGTCCGCCGACCCGAGCCCGTTCTGGATCGTCAGCACGGGCGTGTCGTTGCCGAGCATCGGAAGTGCCTGGTGCGCACCGGTTGTCACGTCGGCTGCCTTGACGGCGAGTACAACGAGATCCATCGGTTCGGCCGGCGCGGCGGTGGCGGCCCGCAATGGGACCGTGTGGTCGTAACCAGGTCCAGTGACCCGCAACCCATTTCGGGTGATGTGATCGACGCTCTCCTGGAAGCGGTCGACGACCAGCACGTCGTTGCCGGCCGCCGCCAGCCTGGCGGCATAGATGGAACCCATTGCACCGCAGCCGATTACCGCTATCTTCATCCTGTGCTCCTGAATCAGTCTGTCAGCTCGGCGATTACCCGTGTCAGGCCGGACTTCTGCTCCAGCCCGAAACCCGGTGCGTCCGTGGGCGCGATCCGGCCGTCGACCAGGACACATCCCTCGCCGTAACCGCCGAACGGCTGGAATACACCCGGATACGATTCACACCCGCCCAATCCCAGGCCGACGGCGATGTGCAGGTTGATCAGGTGGCCGCCATGCGGGAAAGCGGACCGCCGATCGAACCCGTGCGCCTCCAAGGCTTCGAGCATGCGTGCGTATTCGGTCAGGCCGTAGCTCAGGCCGGCGTCCATCTGAAAAATGTCGCGGCCCGGACGCATGCCCCCGTAGCGGATCAAATTGGTCACGTCTGGTACCGAGAACAGGTTTTCGCCGGTGGCGACCGCGCCGTCGTAGCCGGCTGTCACCGCACTGTTCAGTTCGAAATCCAGCGGGTCGCCGGGTTCTTCGAACCAGCGCAGCCCGTAGGGTGCCAGCGCCGTCGCCCACTGCAGCGCGGCCGCCCGGTCGAACCTGCCGTTCGCGTCGACGGCGACTCGCCCGCCGTCCCCGACCATGTCGATGACCGCCTCGATGCGCGCCAGGTCCTCGGGCACGGTCGCGCCGCCGATCTTGATCTTGACGGCGTCATAACCGAGGTCCCGGTAACCGCGCATCTCCTCTCGCAACCCGTCGACGCCGCGAGCGGGGTAGTAGTAGCCCCCGGCCGCGTACACCGGAACCGCGTCCGCGGGATCGCGCCGGAAGCGGCGCGCAATCGTCGCGCAGGCGGGTTCGTCGTCGAGTTTGGCGAGCAGATCCCAGCACGCCAACTCCAGGGCGGCGGCCGCGGCGGCCCGGTCGCCGTGTCCACCCGGCTTCTCGTCGGCCAGGGCGCAGGCCAGCACGGCCGCCGGGTCGAGACGGTCCCCTTCGCCCAGCAACGTCTCGGGCCGCGCCGCGAGAATCCGCGGGATCATGCGATCCCGCAGGATCCCGCTCTGGGCGAACCGGCCGATCGAGTCGAAAGCCACTCCCACCACCGGTTTGCCCGCTTGGACCACGTCGGTGACCAGCGCGACCAGCGACACGGTGTGGCTGGCGAAGTTCACTACCGCATTGGCGGGGGCCCCCTCGAGGCCTACCGGCCGCTCGAGGATCGCGGTGATCCGCATCGGCTAAGGAGTGCGGTCGAGCAGCAGCACTTCCTCGAAGGGCAGCCTGGCGAACACCGGCCGCCAGGCGCCGTCCACCTGTTGCGCGGCGTCGTCCCTGCTGATCACTCGCGGGTTGGCGACCCGGAACGTCTTGGCGTTGCGTCGCACCTCGGCGCCGCCGGCCGCCCTGATGTTCTTCAGCCAGTCCCGATCGGGGCCGTAAGCCAGCGGGATTGCCAGCCCAGGTTTGCCGTCGGCGCTGGTGTAGAACGCATTCACCGGCGTGCGGTACGGCTTGCCGGACCGCCTCCCGACGTGCTCGACGATCGCGAACGGCGGCAGCCACCCGGCCCACCTGCGTTGAATGGGATTAGTCACGTACCGGTTGATCCGGGCCAGACGTTGGGGAAATCGCATGCCCGTTATCCAACTCGCCGCCCCCCGGCGAGGACAACCCGAGTGATCTCTTACACCCTGTAGTGGATCCGGTCCCAACGGCTGGGACACTGGTCGTCATGGGAACTGACCAGGTGAAGGCGCAGACGCGCGCGTCCGCGCAGCTGTTTGCCGATGCCTGCGCCGTCATTCCCGGTGGGGTGAACTCGCCGGTCCGGGCGTTTACCGCGGTGGGCGGCACCCCGCGGTTCATCACCGAGGCGCAGGGCTGCCGGCTCACCGACGCCGACGGCAACACCTATGTCGACCTGGTCTGCTCCTGGGGTCCGATGATCCTGGGACACGCCCACCCCGCCGTCGTCGACGCCGTCACCAAGGCCGCGGCCCACGGCTTGTCCTTCGGTGCCCCGACAGCCGCCGAGACCGACCTGGCCGCCGAGATCGTCGGACGTGTCGCGCCTGTGGAGCGGATCCGGTTGGTGAATTCCGGCACCGAGGCGACCATGAGCGCGATTCGCCTGGCGCGTGGTTTCACCGGCCGGCCCAAGATCATCAAGTTCGCCGGCTGTTACCACGGTCATGCCGACGCGTTGCTCGCCGATGCGGGATCGGGCGTGGCCACCCTGGGCCTGCCGTCCTCGCCGGGTGTTACCGGCGCCGCTGCGGCCGACACGATCGTGTTGCCCTACAACGACGTCGAGGCGGTGCGGGAGATCTTTGCGCGACACGGCGAGCAGATCGCCGCGGTGATCACCGAAGCCAGCCCGGGCAACATGGGCGTGGTTCCCCCGGCGCCCGGCTACAACGCGGCGCTGCGGGCAATCACTGCCGAACACGCTGCGCTGCTGATCGTCGACGAGGTGATGACGGGCTTTCGGGTCAGCCGAAGTGGCTGGTACGGCATCGATCCCGTCGACGCGGACCTGTTCACCTTCGGCAAGGTGATGAGCGGTGGGCTGCCGGCCGCGGCGTTCGGCGGCCGGGCCGCGGTGATGGAGCGGCTGGCACCGCTCGGGCCGGTGTATCAGGCGGGCACCCTGTCGGGTAATCCGGTGGCAATCGCGGCCGGGCTGGCGACGCTGCGGACCGCCGACGACGCGGTGTACGCGGCGCTGGATGCCAACGCCGATCGGCTGGCCGCGCTGTTCGCCGAGGCCTTGACGAATGCTGGTGTGCCGCATCAAGTTCGGCGCGCGGGCAACATGCTCAGTGTGTTCTTCGGTTCGACGCCGGTGACAGATTTCGCGTCGGCACGAGCCAGCGAGACCTGGCGGTATCCGGCGTTCTTCCACGCCCTGCTCGACGCGGGTGTGTACCCGCCATGCAGCGCCTTCGAGGCATGGTTCGTCTCGGCGGCGCTGGATGACGACGCCTTTGACCGGATCGCCAATGCTTTACCAGCCGCGGCCCGCGCCGCGGCGCAGGAGGAAAGACCCTGATGGCAGAGACAACCCGGGTGCACGTGGTGCGCCACGGTGAAGTGCACAACCCTACTGGCGTCCTTTACGGCCGGCTGCCCGGTTTTCGGCTGTCCGAGACCGGTGCCGCGCAGGCCGCGGCGGTGGCCGACTTCCTGGCCGACCGTGACATCGTCGCGGTGATTGCTTCCCCGCTGCAGCGGGCGCAGGAGACCGCCGCGCCGATCGCCGCCCGGCACAACTTGCCGGTGGACACCGACCCGGATCTGATCGAGTCGGCGAATTTCTTCGAAGGCCGCCGGGTGGGTCCGGGCGACGGGGCCTGGCGTGATCCGCGGGTGTGGTGGCAGCTGCGCAACCCGTTCACACCGTCCTGGGGAGAGCCCTACACCGAAATTGCGGCCCGAATGGCGACCGCCGCGGACAAGGCGCGGGTCCGTGCGGCCGGGCACGAAGCGGTCTGCGTGAGCCACCAGCTTCCGGTGTGGACGCTGCGCATGCATTTGACCGCCAACAAGCTGTGGCACGACCCGCGGAAGCGGCAGTGCGGATTGGCCTCGGTGACGTCGCTGGTCTATGACGGTGACCGCCTGGTCGGCGTGGAGTACTCCGAACCGGCGGCGCGGTGACCCCGCCGGCGACGATGCAGAGCGAAGCGATGAGGAGGAGCGGCGCAACAACCCCGCCGGCGACGATGCAGAGCGAAGCGATGAGGAGGAGCGGCATTGCAACCCCGCGCCGGCTGATCGCCGCCTCGGTAGTGCTGGCGGTTCTGCTCAGCGGCTGTTCCGGGCGCGACGCCGTCGCCCAGGGGGGCACCTTCGAGTTCGTCTCTCCAGGCGGTAAGACCGACATTTTCTACGACCCGCCCGAAAGCCGTGGCCGGCCGGGGCCTCTATCAGGGCCGAGCCTGGTGGACCCGAACCGCACCATCTCGCTGGGTGACCCGGGACTTTCTGGCCAGGTCGTCGTCGTCAACGTGTGGGGCCAGTGGTGCGGCCCGTGCCGCGCCGAGATCACCCAGCTGCAGCGGGTCTATGAGGCAACCCGGAATCTCGGGGTGTCTTTCCTCGGGATCGACGTCCGCGACAACAGCCGGGAGGCTGCGCAGGATTTCGTCACTGACCGGCATGTGACGTTTCCCTCGATCTATGACCCGCCGATGCGCACGCTGATCGCCTTCGGTGGCAAATACCCGACTACCGTCATTCCGTCGACCCTGGTGCTCGACCGGCAGCACCGGGTGGCCGCTGTGTTCCTGCGGGAGCTGCTCGCCGACGACCTGCAACCGGTGGTGCAGCGGATCGCCGCAGAGGCTCCGGTACCGACCCCGGGACCGCAATGAGCGGCTTCGCCCAGATCGCCGCCGCCGGGCCGCTGATCGTGGCCCTCGGCGCATGCCTGCTGGCCGGGCTGGTGTCGTTCGCGTCTCCGTGCGTGGTGCCGCTGGTGCCGGGTTACCTGTCGTATCTGGCTGCCGTCGTGGGGGTGGACGAGCCCGACGGTCACGGCACGCTGAAGGCCCCGCCCGCCGCGCGCTGGCGGGTGGCTGGGTCCGCGCTCCTTTTCGTGGCAGGGTTCACCACGGTTTTCGTCCTCGGGACCGTCGTCGTGCTGGGCATGACGACCGTGCTGATCACCAATCAACTACTGCTGCAACGCATTGGCGGCGTGCTGACCATCGTCATGGGATTGGTGTTCATCGGGCTGATCCCGGCCCTGCAGCGCCAGGCCCGGTTCACCCCCCGGCAGCTGACGACTGTGGCTGGGGCGCCGCTGCTGGGCGCGCTGTTCGCGCTGGGTTGGACGCCGTGCCTGGGGCCAACCTTGACTGGGGTGATCACTGTGGCCTCGGCCACCGACGGTGCCAACGTGGCGCGGGGGATCGCTCTGGTGATCGCCTACTGCCTGGGGTTGGGAATCCCGTTTGTCTTGCTGGCCTTCGGTTCGGCCCACGCGGTGGCCGGTCTGGGCTGGTTGCGCCGGCACACGCGGGCGATCCAGATTTTCGGCGGCGCCCTGTTGATCGCCGTCGGTGCAGCTCTGGTCACCGGCATGTGGAATGACTTCGTGTCCTGGCTGCGCGACGCCTTCGTCTCCGACGTCAGGTTGCCGATCTGATGGCCCTGAAGGTGCTCACGCAGAAGGCGCGCAACACGTGGCGGTCGCTGACCTCCATGGGCACGGCGCTGGTGTTGCTCTTTCTGCTCGCACTCGGCGCCATTCCGGGCGCGCTGTTGCCGCAACGCAGCCTCAATGCCGGCAAGGTCGACGAATACCTACGAGCCCACCCGATGATCGGCCCGTGGCTCGACGAGTTGCAGGCCTTCGACGTGTTCTCCAGCTTTTGGTTCACCGCGATCTACGTCCTGCTGTTCGTGTCGCTGGTCGGCTGCCTCACCCCGCGCATCGTCGAGCACGCACGCAGCCTGCGCGCCGCACCGGTCGCCGCGCCGCGCAACCTGGCCCGACTGCCCAAACACGCCAACGCCGAAGCCGAAGGTGACCCCGAAAGCCTCGCCGCCACCATCACCGGTCGCCTGCGTGGCTGGCGGACCGTGACCAGACGCCACGGTGACACCGTCGAGGTATCCGCGGAAAAGGGTTACCTGCGTGAATTCGGCAACCTCGTTTTCCACTTCTCGCTGCTGGGGCTGTTGGTCGCCGTCGCCGCCGGGAAGCTGTTCGGCTACGAGGGCAATGTGATCGTGATCGCCGACGGCGGGCCGGGATTCTGTTCGGCAACCCCGGCCGCGTTCGATTCGTTCCGTGCCGGCAACACCGTCGACGGCACCTCGCTGCACCCGATCTGCCTGCGCGTCAACGATTTTCAAGCGCACTATCTGCCGTCCGGGCAGGCCACTTCGTTCTCCGCCGATATCGCCTATCAGGCGGGGAACGATCTGACGTCGAACACCTGGCGGCCGTACCGGCTCGAGGTCAACCATCCGTTGCGCGTCGGCGGAGACCGGGTGTACCTGCAAGGGCATGGTTACGCCCCCACGTTCACGGTGACGTTCCCCAACGGGCAGACCCGCACCTCGACCGTGCAGTGGCGACCCGACAACCCACAGACCCTGCTGTCGTCGGGTGTGGCCCGGATCGACCCGCCGGCCGGCAGCTATCCCACCGCCGAGCAGCGGCGTCAGCACGAAATCGCGATCCAGGGTCTCCTGGCGCCCACCGAGCAGCTGGAGGGCGCCCTGCTGTCGTCGCGCTTTCCGGCGCTCAACAACCCCGCCGTCGCCATCGACATCTACCGCGGTGACACCGGACTGGACACCGGCCGGCCGCAGTCGTTGTTCAATCTGGATCCCCGCCTGATCGAACAGGGCAGGCTCACCAGGGAGAAGCGGGTCAACCTACGCGTCGGGCAACAGGTTCGGATCGACCAGGGTCCGGCTGCCGGCACCACAGTGCGTTTCGACGGGGCAATACCTTTCGTCAACCTGCAGGTGTCGCACGACCCGGGGCAGACCTGGGTGCTCGTCTTCGCGATCACCATGATGGCCGGGCTGCTGGTGTCGCTACTGGTGCGCCGGCGCCGGGTATGGGTTCGGCTCACACCAGTCGGCGACACTGCCGGGATCGGTCCCGGTACCGTCAATCTCGAGCTGGGCGGCCTGGCACGTACCGACAACTCCGGATGGGGTGATGAGTTCGAGCGGCTGACCGAGCGGTTGCAGGCAGGGTTGGGCGAGTCCGGCGCGCCGGCCGCCGGTATCCCCGCCGAAGCCGGAAGGGACCTCAGATGAATACCCAGCACGTGAACGTCGAGCTGGCCCGCTACTCTGACTGGGCCTTCACCTCGGCGGTGGTGGCGCTCGTGGTGGCGCTGCTGCTGCTGGCGTGCGAGCTGGCCTACGTGCGCACCCGCAACCTCGAACCGGTCGCCGCCGGCGCCGTGACCACCGACAGCGCTACCCCCGGGATCGTCGCGGACGCCCCGCAGCGGCCGTTGGACGAACGGGTGGGCCGCGCCGGGCTGGCGGTGCTGTACCTCGGCATCGCGCTGCTGCTGGCCTGCATCGTGCTGCGTGGCCTGGCCACCACGCGGGTGCCGTGGGGCAACATGTACGAGTTCATCAACCTGACCTGCATGTCGGGGTTGATCGCCGGTGCCGTGGTGCTGCGCCGCCCGCAATACCGGCCGCTGTGGGTATTCCTGCTGCTGCCGATCCTGATCCTGCTCACCGTCTCGGGACGCTGGCTCTACGCAAACGCAGCACCGGTGATGCCGGCCTTACAGTCCTACTGGCTGCCCATCCACGTCTCGGTGGTCAGTCTCGGCTCGGGCGTCTTTCTGGTCGCCGGCATCGCGAGCATCCTGTTCTTGCTGCGCACCTCGCGGCTGGGGGAGCCGGGTGCCGACGAGAAATTTGCGCGTCTGGTGCAGCGCTTTCCGGATGCCCCGACGCTGGACCGCATCGCCTACCGAACCACCATCTTCGCCTTCCCGGTGTTCGGCTTCGGCGTCATCTTCGGCGCGATCTGGGCCGAGGAAGCTTGGGGTCGCTATTGGGGCTGGGACCCCAAGGAAACCGTCTCGTTCATCGCCTGGGTGGTCTACGCCGCGTACCTGCATGCCAGGTCAACTGCTGGTTGGCGGGATCGCAAGGCGGCCTGGATCAACGTGGTCGGGTTCGTCGCCATGGTCTTCAATCTGTTCTTCGTTAACCTGGTGACCGTTGGCCTGCACTCATATGCGGGCGTGGGCTGACCCCGAAAGCGACCACCGAACAAGCGGGAACCAAGGGGGAGCACGAGTGTCAGAACATCCAACGCCGGGCGTGGGGGCGCCGCGGGTCCACCCGGGCACCGGGGCTGGCGAAGTCCGCCCGGATCAGCCGACCGGCGAGACGCCGTTAGTGGCCGAACCGCCCGTGGACGCTACCGCCGAAGCGCCGACGCGCGCGTTCACCGGTTTTCGCACCGAGCGCCGGTCGGCCACACCAGCCGACCCCACAGCTGGGACCGTCGCCATGGCACCGCAACCCGAGGTCCCTCAGTGGGAGTCCGGGCCGACCACGGGCCCGGTGTCCGGCATGTCACGGGTCGACCCGACGGCCTACGGCGCGTACTACCCCGGCCCGCCGGAGAGTTCTGGCAGCCAGGAGCGGCCGCAATTCCGTCCGGAGCCGCTCCCGCAGACGCCGTACCCGGAGCTGTCCACGACCGTGCTGCTCAAGCCGGTCAAACCGCCGCCTTCGGAAGGCTGGCGTCGCCTGCTCTACGTGTTGTCCGGACAGCTGATCAATCTGGGGGAGGGCCCTCGGGCGCTCAAGCACAACAACCTGGTTGCTCAGATCAATCGGCCCCTGCGCGGTTGCTACCGCATCGCCGTGCTGTCGTTGAAGGGCGGGGTCGGCAAGACGACGATCACCGCGACGCTCGGATCCACCTTCGCGTCCGTGCGGGGCGACCGGGTGGTCGCCGTCGATGCCAACCCCGATCGCGGCACGCTGAGCCAGAAACTTCCCCTCGAGACGCCGGCCACGGTGCGGCACCTGTTGCGTGACGCCGAAAGCATCGATCGCTACAGCGACGTGCGCAGCTACACCTCGCAGAACCCGGCCGGGCTGGAAGTGCTGGCCTCCGCCAGCGATCCGGCGGTGTCGGAGGCGTTCAGCGCCGCCGATTACTCCCGCACCCTGAACATCCTGGAGCGGTTCTACGGCCTGGTCCTGACCGACTGCGGGGCAGGCCTGTTGCACTCGGCGATGTCAGCGATCCTGGCCGAGTCAGACGTGCTGATCGTGGTCGCGTCGGGCTCGATCGACGGCGCCCGCAGTGCCTCGGCGACGCTGGACTGGCTGGACGCGCATGGTCATGAAGATCTGGTGCGTAATTCGATCACCGTCATCAACGCCGTGCGGCCGCGGGCGGGCAAGGTCGACATGGACAAGGTTATTGAGCACTTCGCGCGTCGGTGCCGCGCGGTGCGGGTGGTGCCGTTCGATCCGCATCTGGAAGAGGGCGCCGAAATCGACCTGGACCGGCTGAAGCGGGATACCCGAGAGGCGCTGCTCGAGCTGGCGGCCGTGGTCGCTGACGGGTTCCCCGGCGACCCGCGCCGGTCCAACCCGCAATTCGTCTAGCGCGGTTTGTTGTCGCCTAACCGTCGCAGGAACTCCGGATCGTCGTCGGGTCCGATGACGCGCGTCCTCGGCGGGCTGGTCTGTGACCGCGCCGCACGCCAGCCGAGATAGATCAGCGTCCCCAGAGCAAGGACGACGAGCAGGTAAAGCACTCGACACCTCCTTTGAGCGAATATACCCGCGGCGGGGCTGTCGCTAGGCTCAGGTTGTGTCAGAAGCGCCTAGCGACAAGACCATTAAGGGCCCGTCCGGAGGCCGGGGCGTCGCCTACGTATTGCTGTATGTGGCGGCCCGGCTGCTGTTGGTGGTGGTGGTCACGGGTGTGATCTACGGGGCGGGCCGGCTGCTGGGGGTGGCGGATTTCCCGCTGACGGTGGCCGCGTTGGGTGGCCTGATCATCTCCATGCCGCTGGGTATGTGGGCGTTCGGCCCCTTGCGTCGGCGTGCCACGGCCACGCTTGCCGACGCGGGAGAACGCCGGCGTGCCGAACGGGACCGGTTACGGGCCCGGTTGCGGGGCGAGGCGCCGGCCGACGAGAACAACGCCGAGAGCAACGCCGAGGGCTAAGCCTCAGCAGTCGCCGTGCAGCGGCATCCGTACCACCTGCGCCGCATAGGTGAGGCCGGCGCCGTAGCCGATCAGCAGCGCCAGATCGCCGGGTTGTGCGGCCCCGCTTTCCATCAGTTCCGCGATCGCCAACGGGATGGACGCGGCTGAGGTGTTCCCGGCGTGTTCGATGTCGTTGGCGACGACCGTGTCGGGTCGCAGCTGCAGATTCTTGACCAGCAGCTCGTTGATGCGGCTGTTGGCCTGATGCGGGACGAACACGTCGATCTGGTCTGGTCCGACGCCCGCTGCTTCCAGCGCCCGGCGGCCGACGTCGCCCATTTTGAACGCCGCCCAGCGGAACACCGCCGGACCCTCCAGACGCACGAACGGCCGGGGACCAGAGGGATTCTGCGCGAAAGTGATCCAGTCGATGTCCTGACGGATCGCGCCGGATTGTTCGCCGTCGCTGCCGGCGATGGTCGGTCCGATGCCTTGACTCGGGGTCTCGCCAACCACCACCGCGGCCGCCCCGTCGGCGAAGATGAAACAGTTGCCGCGGTCGTGCATGTCGATCGTGGGAGACAGTTTTTCCGTGCCGACCACCAGCATTTTCTCGGCGCCGCCGGACCGGATCATGTCAGCCGCGGTCGACAGCGCGTACCCGAATCCCGCGCAACCCGCAGACAGATCGAACCCGAGCACATCCTCGGCGCCCAACGCGGCCGCGACCATCGGTGCGGCCGGGGGAGTCTGCAGGAAGTGGGTGTTGGTGGTGACGATCACGCCGTTGATGTCGGCTGCCGTCAGCGAAGCGTTCTTCAATGCCCGCCGACAGGCTTCGGCGGCCATCGACGCCGCGGATTCGTCGTCTGCAGCAAAACGACGGGTCTTGATGCCGGTGCGGGAGTAAATCCATTCATCGGAAGAGTCGATGTTCTGGCAGATCTCCTCGTTGGTCACGACACGCTCAGGACGGTAGGCGCCGACACTGAGCAGCCCGACTTTCTTCGGGCCATTGATAGTGGCGATCTCCGTCATGCGATGTCCTTCCCGCCCGTCGCAGCAGTCCCGTCCGCCGCCGGGGGCGTGAATGACTCTATGCGTGTTTGGTCAGCGCGCGCACCGGGGTCGGCTCAGCTAGCGCAGTTTGGACAGGCACAGGACGATCGGCGGCTTGTAAGCCGTTGTCCGCACCCATTGACCGCTGGGGCAACTGGACGTTGACGTGGTGCGTTTGGTGACTTTGTCGGTTGCGCTGCTGGACCCGCAGGAGGCCGACGAGACGGTCACCTGGCTGGTTCCGTCCTTGTTCCGCGCGCCGGTGACCCGGCGGATGCAATCGCCGACACGAGCGTCCTTGATCGCGCGTGCCGAGGCATCCGGCACCCCGACGGGGGTCTCGGAGGTGGTGGGGGTGCTTCGGTACCGCGAGCCCTTGCTGCTGTGCAGCGCCGAACTCATCGACGTCATGAAGATCAGGACGGCGATCAATCCGATGATGCCGAAGGCGGTTCCGAGGTAGCCCAGCACCAGCCCGGCTATCGCGAAGCCGCGACCGTCCTCGCCTGTCCGCTTGATCTGGGACAGGGAGATGTGCCCGAAGACGATGCCCAACGGCGCCAGGACCAGCGATGTGACCAGCGCGGCAATCGCCATGGAGTTCGTCGAGCGGTTGACCGGGTACGGGGGATGGGCGTGCTGCGCGG
This sequence comes from Mycobacterium asiaticum, assembly GCF_001673315.1. GTDB lineage: Bacteria > Actinomycetota > Actinomycetes > Mycobacteriales > Mycobacteriaceae > Mycobacterium > Mycobacterium asiaticum_B. The sequence continues at coordinate 19,376 of NZ_LZLQ01000115.1, forward strand.
GCCCGGCCGGCGGGGGTCCGGCCGGCGGGGCGTACTGCGGGGGGTCGGTCGGCGGCGGCGAACCCGGGGGGCTGGACGGCGGCTGGCTGGCAATCCGCTGGGTCGCAGAATCGTCAAGCCGCTCATTCATCAGAACTGTCCCTCCGGGGCTAAACAGCAGTTGCTCTGCCGCACAACGTATTTGAGCAAGTAAAACACACAGGCGAATTCGCGCCGGGACCCCCGGCGCCGGTCAGCGCGCCAGCGCCAGTGCGGTCGCCACCACGACAGACCACACCACCATGGCCAACCCGGTGTCGCGCAACACCGGAATCAGATCCGGTCCTCGCCGCCCGGACCGCACCGGCCGATCGGCGCGCAGAGCCAGCGGCACGGCCACCAGTCCGACCGCGGACCACGGCGTGGCCATCGT
>NZ_LZLQ01000116.1 GCF_001673315.1 Mycobacterium asiaticum
GGGATGGGCGAGGTCTACGAGGCCGAGCACACCGTCAAGGAGTGGACCGTCGCCGTCAAAGTGATGACCGCCGAATTCAGCAAAGACCCGGTTTTCCGCGAGCGGATGAAGCGCGAAGCCCGCATTGCCGGCCGGTTGCAGGAACCCCACGTCGTGCCGATTCACGACTACGGCGAGATCGACGGACAGATGTACCTCGAAATGCGCATGATCGAGGGCACCGACCTGGATGCGGTGCTCAAGCGCTTCGGGCCCCTGACCCCGCCGCGCGCGGTGGCCATCATCACCCAGATCGCCTCGGCACTGGATGCCGCCCACGCCGCGGGGGTGATGCACCGCGACGTCAAACCTCCCAACGTCCTGGTCACCCGCGACGACTTCGCCTACCTGGTGGACTTCGGCATCGCCAGCGCCACCACCGATGAAAAGCTCACCCAGTTGGGCACCGCCGTGGGCACCTGGAAATACATGGCGCCCGAACGCTTTTCCAACGACGAAGTCACCTACCGCGCCGACATCTACGCCCTGGCCTGCGTGCTCTACGAATGCCTCACCGGCGGTCCGCCCTACCGCGCTGACAGTGCCACCACTCTGGTCACCGCGCATTTGATGGACCCGGTCCCGCAGGTCAGCGCGCAACGCGCCGGCATCCCCAAGGCGTTCGATGCGGTGATCGCGCGCGGCATGGCCAAAAAGCCCGAAGACCGCTACGCCAGCGCCGGCGAC
>NZ_LZLQ01000117.1 GCF_001673315.1 Mycobacterium asiaticum
AGCAGGGCTGATCCGCCTCACGCCATCGCTTCGGCCTGCGCCGCATACCCTTCGTAGCCGGCGGGTCCAGACTCGGTGTGCAGCAGCGTTATCGAGCGCCGCGGCCGGATGCGCCGCGTCCTGTGCGGCAGAAGCGCGCACCCGCGCGCGGCTCGGATCCGCACTTGGAACATGCGGACGACGTTGCGACCACCGTCTGCAGGGAATGGGCCGCGTTGGTCGGTCAGGCGGGTTCGTCGGCCGGATCGTCGAGAACGCTGACGGCAATGCCGTACGGCAAGAACCGGACTTTGCGTTTGGCGTCGGTGTTGTTCTTGTGGGCGCGCAGGGCGTCGAGTTCGGTTGCGTACACCTGCTCGACGCGGGCGCCGCCGTCGGCGTCCACCGTGTAGATGGCCCACACTCCGTCACCGGCCTCGCCGGTCGTCTCCGGCTCCGGACGGCTGCGCCGGGACAGATCTTCGAAGATCGCCGACCACCCCGTCTTGGTGCCGGGGCCGC
>NZ_LZLQ01000118.1 GCF_001673315.1 Mycobacterium asiaticum
GCCAAGGGTGCCAACCCCTCACCCACGGTCAGGCGCCTTTATCCGGTACTCGATAACGTTTTGAGCAGCGCGTTCGACCTTGCGGCGCTCGATGGTGCCGTTACCGAGCAGCGCCAGCAGCGCGTCGGGGAGGTCACGGCGCATCTTCCCCGTTACCGAACGGGTCACCGCACCCTGCGAGACCCAAGTGGTTTGCTCGCCGAGGTATCGGGTGACGCGGTTCATCACGGTGTGCAGCGCGGCGGCGTGCCGGGCATCGTCGGCAGCGGCCAGCCGGTGCCCATCGATCTGTCCCCGTCGCACCGCGTCACGCTCAGCAGCCGAGCCGGACTCGGCGCCGACGACGCGGGCCACCGCCGACGAAACCTCGATCAGCCGTTCCGCCCGCTGCCAGTCCTCGGGACCGACGTAGGTCCGGTTGTGCAACACCGCAAGCGCGGCGGCGACCTTGAGCTGAGCGAGCAGGCGGTGACCGGCCAGCGGGTCGGCGCTGCGCCCGAACGGGTCGGCGTCCTTGGCCGCGTCGGCGTCGATGATCTGCTGAGCAATGGACGACGCGACCCCGATGGGCACCAGTGGCCGCGCAGCGGATTCGTAGACGTCGGCGTCGTCGTCGCCGACATCGAACGTCATCGGGTCGATGCCGAAGTCGGGCACCACCACGGTCAGCGGATCGACCGGCGTAGCGTCAGCGCGTCGTCGCGGTCGGGCGACACCGGGCCGGACGGGGGTCCAGATGAACCGCTGCGGCACCCCGTCACGCTGCGCCTGGTCGTTGAGCAGCACCATGCCGTTATCGGGCTGCACGCCCGCCGACAGACACAGCCGGTAGGTGTGCATCGGCAGGATGACACGCCGATCTTTCTCGGCGTTAGCGAAACCCAGCTCCTCACCCATGTACGCCTTGAGCAGCTCGGGGACCAACGTCGAGCCCTGGCGTGCCGTCAGAGCGTCGAACGTAGCGATGTCACGGCAGCCGAACAGGGCGCGGTCAGTGTGCCAGCGCAGCGCCACCTGACCGCTGCCGAGTTTGTCGCGCTCGGCGTGCGCGTAGGTCCGGTTGATTCCCTCACCTGTGCCGACCGGCAGCATGGGCAGCGACGGCACCGTGCGGTGACCGCCGACCGACAGGCGCACGGCTGCGGCGGCGGTCTTATCGGCGGTGCCCTTACCGGCACCGCTGCCGCCGACGACCGTGAGCAGCATGTTCAGCGATACCTCGCCGCCGATGATCGGCGGCAGGACCACCTGGGGCGGCACGGCCAGCACCGTGCGCATAAGCACCCCGAACGTGGTCGCGTACCGCTCAGCGCTGCGTGCGTCGGCGAACCGTGCGACGTGGCCCAGGACGCCGCTCGATGTCAGGGTGTCGGCGTTGTCGGCCATCACCCGGCGCAGGTCGGCCATCGCATCCGCTGCCGCTGTCGCGCAGTCCGAGGCGGTCGCCGCGTCACGCGCTCGATATTGGTCAGCGGCTCGCTGGTCGTGGTCGTCGCGAGCCTGATCGGCCCTCGCACGCTTGATTGCGGCTGGTTCCTTCGCAAAGGGACTGCTGTTAATCGCGGTAGTGTGAGCTTTGGCGGTCACTGGTCGGGCTGCCTCTCATCTCGGTAAGTCGCCCCGCTCGGACTGGTGAATCTGGCGGGGCGCACGCATGTTTCGGGTCGATCAGCCGGGCGGTGCGGTCGGTTCGGGCAAGGTCACCTCGCCGCCCCAATGGGTTTCGAGCCGCACGCGAACCTGGGTCAGGGCCGATATTGCGGCGTCGATCTGCGACCGGATCGCATCGGCGTCCTCGCCGAGGCTGGCGGGGTCGAACCTGTCCGACTCGGCGATCTTGCACAGCTTGATCACGGCCTCGCGGCTGGCGTTCAAGCGCCGCCGGAACGTCCCATTGAGCGGTTGCACGGCGTGCGCGGTCCTGCGCTTGGCGTACGTCTTGCCGTCAAGGCCGGTGACGGTCGCCGGGGGCGGCTCGGGCACGCCTTCGTCGGCGCCCGCGTCATCAGGTGATTCAGATGAATCACCTGAGAGATGGCGCGAGACGGTCGATTGCGACGCGCCGGTCACCGCCGCAATGGCCCGCTGCGACATGCCCTCACCTGCCATCAGCGCGACCACCTCGCGGCGGATATCGCCGGTCAGCGCAGCGGACAGGGGCGCAAGGCGGTCGGCCAAATAGGCGGGCCAGCTTGTGAAGCCGAGCGCCCGGTGCACCTGGCCGCGTTTGGCCTCGGCGACCAGATCGGCCAGCTTGGCGGCGTGTTCGCCTGTGGCCGTAGCCATCCGGCGAATACGGTCGTCCAGCCGTTTGGCGTCAGCCTCGGCCAGCGGCGCGGGTAGTACCTCGGCGTCGTGGTCCCCCACGAGGGTAAAGGGTGTCGCCATGTCAGGCGTCCTCGCCGCCGAGCATCTTGAGCAGCGCCAGCGCGGGCACCCGCACGCGGCGCTCGCCGAGCTTGATCGTCGGCAGGCGACCCTCGCGGGCCATCGCGTAGCCGTAGGCGCGGCTCACGCCGAGATACTGCGCGGCCTGCCCGATGCTGAGAGTCGGTGGGCCACTGCGCAATTCATCCAATGTGTGCAGGGCCGGGGCAGTTGTGGTTGACATGGTGTCTATTTTGCACCTTTGTCATGCTTCGTCTAGGGTTAGAAACTATGAGTGGGACCAAGCGGAATTACTCACCGCGCCGGGCAGGTGAGGTGGTCGGGGTCGAGGTGGATGCCCACGCCGAACGTCCGGTGACGATCACGTGCCACGATCACGTGCACACCTACGAGATTGCATGGCGCAACACCGCCGACGGGCCGGTCATCACCGACCTGCGGGTGACCTCGGTTGACGGCGTGCCGATCACGTCGGCCACACTGCGTCGAGTGAACACTGCCCGGCTGGCGCGCACGGCGGCGCTGCACGACACCGGCGAATCCGCCAACGCAGCTACGAAATTGCGACAGACACTCGACACGGCGACAGGCACAACCGAGGGTCACGATTGGATCGAGCGGTTTCGTTTCACCGACGGCGTTATCGATGCCATGGCAAAGCACGCGCCTCCGGGTGCCGCGCCGACCAGATCGAGCGCGAACCGCGTCGGTCGGCCCTCGCTGTCGCCCGAGTTCCTCGCGCAGGTGGCGGTGTGGGCACGCGAAGAAAGCGTGCTCGGGGGTGGTGTGTATCGCCGCGTCGCCGACCGCGCCGCTGACGCGCTCGGGCGTGATGTCTCCGACGACACGGTCAAGGGGTGGATCAAGCGGTGCAAGCACGCCGGTCTGCTCAAACCCGACGAACTTCGCCGCCAGCGTGAACCACTGGTTCCCACCACTACCGACCAGGAGACCGACCGATGAGCACCGATGACACTGAAGACCGGCAGCGCGGCGAGCGCACCGATAGCTCGATCAAGCGCCTACCCGGCGGCAAGGGGTGGCGCGCCCGGCCCACGTTGGGCACCGACCCCGTGACCGGCAAGCAGGTTCGGCCTACCAAGGTGTTTCGCACCAAGGGCGAGGCTCTACATTGGGTGACCGAGCAGCGCCAGCAGTGGAGCGCGGCGACGTGGGCACCCAAGTCGAGCCAGACGTTCGATGAGGTGGCCGAGCATTGGCTCAAGCTGCGCGCCGCTGACTCGTCTATCGGCCCGAACACCGTGCGCGCTGACCGCGAGTCGCTCGCCTACGCCCGCCGAGCTTTCGGCGCTGTGCCGGTCCAGAAGCTCACGCCCGCCGCGCTCGCCGACTGGTCGGCGTCGATGACCGGCAAGGGCGGCAAGGCATTGGCACCGGCCACCAAGCGCCGCGCGATTGTTCGACTCAAGTCGGTGATGGTGCACGCCAAGCGGATGCGCTGGCTGACCTATGACCCCTCGGCTGACCTTGAATCGCCCGAGCAGCGGGCCGTGACCGCCACTGCCGCCGAGGACATCTGGACGCCCGAGCAGATGGGCAAGTTCCTCGATCACGTTGCCGCGCAACGGCTCGCCGGGTGTTTCGCGCTCACGCTGCTCGGGCTCCGCCGCGAGGAGGTCGGCGGCCTGCGCTGGTCGGACCTCGACCTTGAGACCGGCACGCTGCGCATCCGACAGGCCCGCGTGGACGTCAACGGACGCGACATGATCGTGCCGACCAAAACCGACCGCAGCGCACGCGATCTGCCGGTGCCGCCGCGCGAGTTGGCGATGATCAAGGCCATGCGTTCGGTGCACCTGCGCGAACGCCTGGCCGTGGGCCGACCGCTGGCCGACGCCGATCTGTTGCTCTCGCGAGCCGATGGCACGCCGCTGCCGGTCCGCGACTACAGCCGCGAGTTCGCCGCGCAGTGCAAGGCGGCGGGCCTCAAGGCGATCACGCTCGGAAAGCTGCGGCACTCAAACATCTCTCGGATGCGCGCGGCGGGCATCGCCGCCGACGTGGTCGCCGCCTGGCACGGCCATACCGAGCGCATGACTCAGGCCGTCTACGGGCGCGTGACCGACGACCGGCTCACCGCCGCATCCGCGAGTTTTTCGGCGAACGCGTAGGTCCGAGTTCCAACAGCACCTTGTGCCGCGCGGCGACACACAGGGCAGGCGCTAGGCACACGCACCGGCTGAATTTGGTTTGCGGGCAGTTGGCGACCAGGAGGACCATGGCGGACGGTCGATTCGGGTCATTGATGTGAGAAAGAAGGTTGTTCAGCCATGGGCACGACGTACCAGATCCGCTCCGATATCCTCTGGCCCACTGATCTGCACGTACCGAGTAGACCACCCGCGATTGTCTACATGGACATGTTCGCCTACATCAACCTTTCCGACTGTGCAACGGGAAGGAACAACCCGACCGGCTATGACGTGCTGTTGCCGTCGGTGCGGCGAGCCCGCAACGACGGACGGGCAGTGTTCCCGCTGTCCACCAGCCACGTGATCGAGCTTTGCGACATCCGGCAGGCAAAGCTACGTCGTGAACGGGTCGCCATGATGGAGGAGCTGAGCGGGTTCACCTACTTGCTCGGACGCCCGTACATCCAGGAACTCGAGCTCGAGACCGCGCTGAACGACATCGCGGGGGTGAGCATTCAGCCGCACGGGCAGCCCATCCCACTCATTGGGGAAAGCGTGTTGTGGGGATTCGGCAAGCAGGGCGGCCTAGTCACCAACGCGCCGGATCCCGACGCGATGGCAAAGCACGCCTGCGAGCAGATGGGCATCGAGCCCGGCGCCGAGCCGATGGCGACCTTGAACCGGTGGGCGGAGCGCGAGTTGCTCGCCGGACCTGAAGACGAAGCTGACCCTGAGCTCCTCGCCGCTGGTTATAACCCCCGGGTGTGGCGCGACGTTCAGGAAAAGCGCGCCGAGCAGGAGCGCTACTTGGTCGGACAACTCGACATCGAGCCGAAGTACCGGCAGGGACGGCTGCGGGACGTTGTCAACGCCAGGGAGCTCGAGATCGAGCTAGGTGACAAGCTCAACCAGATGACCACGGCGATGAACACGTCCATCGGCAAGCTGCTGGCGTACGAGCGCACCAATCTTCGCGACTTCGCCGACCGCATGCCATCCACACGCGTGGCCGTGACGCTGAAGGCGGCCTACCACAAGAACAACAAGCACGACTGGACGACGAATGACATTCACGACATCGACGCGATGAGCATCGCGGTGCCCTACACAGACGCCGTGTTCGCCGATAAGGCTGCGCGGGACAAGCTGGCGGGTAGCCGGGAGTTGGCGGTGTTCGACACATTTCTGCCGCGCACTCCCCAAGAACTGGCCGGATGGCTCGACAACCTGCCCGCCACTGAATAGATCCGCGATCCACGGAGAAGAAACCATGCGTGTCTCGAGGTGGTGTTTCGGCGCGGTAGGACAGAGTTAGGACATTCGGGCCGCACCAGGCCCTCCCCCGCAAACGGCAAAAGCCGTTCTGGCAGAGGTCGGAACGGATTTCTGCTTGTGGAGCTAAGGGGACTCGAACCCCTGACCCCCACACTGCCAGTGTGGTGCGCTACCAGCTGCGCCATAGCCCCAAGATGTCGTGCCCATCGAAGCTACACCACTGCCAACATGGGTTCAAAGCCGGTGGTAGGAGGCTCGGCGAGAGCGCAATGATGTGACTTGACCAGCCGGCTACCCGATGACCGAATTGACCACTTCCCGCGCCGTTGTCTGCACCTCGGCCAGATGCTCGGACCCCAGGAACGACTCCGCGTAGATCTTGTAGACGTCCTCGGTACCCGAGGGCCGGGCCGCGAACCACGCGTTGGCTGTGGTCACCTTCAGTCCCCCCAGGGGCGCGCCATTGCCCGGCGCGGTAGTCAACTTCGCCACAATCGGCTCCCCCGCCAGCTCAACCGCGCTCACCTGCTCCGCAGATAGCCGTGACAGCCGCGCCTTTTGTTCCCGATCGGCCGGCGCATCCACCCGCGCGTACACCGGCGCACCATATTCCGATGCCAACTCCGAGTAGCGCTGCGAGGGCGTCCGGCCGGTCACTGCCAGAATCTCGGACGCCAGCAGAGCCAAGATGATGCCGTCCTTGTCGGTGGTCCACACCGAACCGTCCCGTCGCAGGAACGACGCCCCCGCCGACTCCTCACCACCGAAACCGATTGTCCCGCTCATTAATCCGTCAACGAACCACTTGAAGCCCACCGGCACCTCGACCAATGAGCGGCCAATCCCGCCTACCACCCGGTCGATGATCGAAGAACTCACGGCGGTCTTGCCGACTGCAATCCCCGCCGGCCACCCGGGACGGTGCGTATACAAGTAGTCGATCGCCACGGCCAGGTAGTGGTTCGGGTTCAGCAAGCCCTGATCGGGGGTGACGATGCCGTGCCGGTCGGAGTCGGCGTCGTTGCCGGTGGCGATCTGGTAGCGGTCGCGGTTGCCGATCAGTGACGCCATCGCATCCGGTGAGCTGCAGTCCATCCGGATCTTGCCGTCATGGTCCAGCGTCATGAATCGCCATGTTGCGTCGACCAACGGATTCACCACCGTCAGATCCAGGCGGTGCCGATCAGCGATAGCCGCCCAGTAGTCCACGCTGGCCCCACCCAGCGGGTCGGCGCCGATGCGGACCTCCCCCGATCGGATGGCCTCGATGTCCACCGCATTCGGCAGGTCGTCGACGTAGGCGCCCATATAGTCGTGCCGCTGCACCGAGGCCATCGCGCGCGCCCACGGCACCCGTCGAACCGCCGATAATCCGTCACGCAGAATCTCGTTGGCGCGGTTGGCGATTGCCCCAGTCGCATCGCTGTCCGCCGGACCGCCATGCGGCGGGTTGTATTTGAAACCACCATCGGGCGGCGGGTTGTGCGACGGTGTCACGACGATCCCGTCGGCCAGCCCGTCGGTGCGGCCGCGGTTGTAGGTCAGGATGGCGTGGCTGATCGCCGGTGTGGGCGTGTAGCGATCGCCGGCGTCGATCATGGCCACCACATCGTTTCCGGCCAGCACCTCCAACGCCGACACCCATGCCGGTTCCGAAAGCCCGTGTGTATCACGGCCGATGAACAACGGGCCGGTGGTGCCCTGTGCAGCGCGGTACTCGACGATGGCCTGTGTGATCGCCAAAATGTGGGGTTCGTTGAACGCGCCGTTCAAAGCCGAGCCGCGATGGCCCGAGGTGCCGAACACCACCTGCTGAGCCACGTCCTCGGGGTCGGGTTCGACGGTGTAGTACGCCGTCACCAGGTGCGACAGGTCGACAAGGTCTTCGGGCTGCGCCGGCTGACCGGCTCGCGGGTTGGCCATGGTTACCAATTCTGCCCACATCCCGCGACCCCGCCCTAGGCTGCTAGGCGCACGGTTCGCATACGGGAGGAAACACACCAGTGGCGCGCCCCGACTATCGAGAGTTAGCCGCGATTTTCGCCGGCGGCGCGCTGGGCTCCCTGGCTAGAGCCGGGCTGGCCACCCTCGCTGTTCCGGACCCAGCTCGGTGGCCGTGGCCGACGTTCATCGTCAACATCGTGGGCGCGTTCCTGGTCGGATACTTCACCACCCGCTTACTGGAGCGGTTGCCGCTCTCGAGTTATCGCCGCCCGCTGCTGGGCACCGGATTGTGCGGGGGCCTGACCACCTTTTCGACCATGCAGGTCGAGACGGTCAGAATGATCGAACACGGCCATTGGGTGCTGGCCATCAGCTACACGATCGTCAGCATCGCCCTCGGCCTGGTCGCCGCATACCTGGCCACGGCCCTGGTACGCCGAGTGCGCATCCGATGACAACGGTCCTGGTGTGGCTTGGCGTCATGGTCATCGGCGGCCTCGGATCGGTGGCCCGGTTCCTGGTGGACCGCTCCGTCGCCCGTCGGATCGCCCGCGGTTTCCCGTTCGGCACGCTCACGGTCAACATCACCGGTGCCGCGCTGCTGGGCTTCCTCAGCAGCCTGGCCCTGCCGAAGGACGTGTCCCTACTGGTCGGCACCGCGTTCGTCGGTGCCTACACCACCTTCTCCACCTGGATGCTGGAAACCCAGCGCCTCAGCGAAGAGCGGCAACTTCTCGCGGCGTTCGCCAACCTCGCGGTCAGCATCGGCCTCGGGTTGGCGGCCGTAGTGCTGGGTCAGCGGGTTGCGGGGTTGATATGAGCGAGCAGAGCCTGAAACTGACCGCGTACTTCGGTGAGCGGCAGCGCTGCGTCGGCGAACCTAGGCGGTTCTTGGCCGACGCGATGCTGGACTTGTTCGGTGCCCGCGGTGTGGCAACCAGCGTGATGATGCGCGGCATCGCCAGCTTCGGGCCCAAAGGCGATCTGCGCACCGACCGGTCGCTGAGCCTGTCCGAGGACCCGCCGGCGACCATTGCCGCCGTCGACGTCGAATCGAAGATCCGATCGCTGGTCGACGACGTCACCGCGATGACCGGCCGCGGCCTGGTGACGCTGGAGCGGGCCCGGCTGATCACTTCAGCCAGCGGCACCGACACCCTCAACGACATCGACAGCAGAACCGGAGACGCCGCCAAGCTGACCATCTACGTCGGCCGCCAGGTGCGCATCGCCGGTAGGCCGGCGCACGTCAGGATCTGCGACCTCCTGCATCGGCACCAATTCGCCGGCGCCACCGTGCTTCTCGGTGTTGACGGGACTGCATACGGGGAGCGCCGCCGGGCCCGCTTCTTCGGCCGCAATGTCGATGTTCCGCAGATGATCATCGCGATCGGGCTGCTTTCGCAGGTTTCGGCCGCGGCAATCGAACTTGCCGGATTGTTGCCGCGTCCGTTGCTGACCATCGAACGGGTGCGGCTGTGCAAGCGCGACGGCCAGCTGTTTGCCCGCCCCCAGGAACTACCTCCAACCGACAGCCAGGGCCGCACGCTGTGGCAGAAATTGATGGTGCACACCGGTAACGGCGGTCATGGTGAGTCGCAACCGATTCACCGTGCGGTCGTGCACCGGCTGATGCAATCCGAAACAGCTCGCGGCGCAACCGTACTGCGTGGCATCTGGGGCTTCCATGGTGACCATGAGCCGCACGGAGACAAGCTGTTTCAGCTGGCGCGCAGGGTCCCGCTGACCACGATCATCGTCGACACACCGGAAGCCATCGCCCGCAGCTTCGACATTGTCGACGAACTGACCTCACGACACGGACTCGTCACCAGCGAAATGGTTCCCGCCGCCATGTCGCTGGACGGATCGCAGCGCACTGTCGAGACACCTCTCGCGGAATACGATTACTGAACGGCGCATCCCGTCAGCAGCGCATCGAGTAATCCGTCGAATCCCGGCTGGCTGCCGTACGTCAACGCTCGCAGCAGTAGCGTGCCGATCACCGCGTCGGCGACGGCGTTCAGGTCGGCATCCGCGCGAATCTTACCCTCCTGCACGGCCTGACGAAGCCGGGCCAGAACACCGTCGTGTTGCGGTGCGCTCAACTGCTGATACAGCGCCACGCCATCGGCCGAATTCGCCGCCGCTGCCGCCACCAGCGCCCGAACCAGCGCAGCATTGGCTGGGTCAGCCAGGAAATCGGCGTGCTCCTCGAGCCAAGATCCCAGGTCCTTGCGAATATCCCCGGTCTCGGCGACCGGAAACGAACCCGCTCCCCCGTAAGCCGCCAAGACCGCGTCCGCGACCAGAGGGGCTTTGGATGGCCAGCGCCGATACAGCGTCTTCTTCCCCACTCGGGCATGTGCGGCAACACTTTCCATCGACAGCGCGGCATAACTGCCCGCCGCCAGCAGCTCTCGGGTGGTTGCCAGGATAGCGTCATCAAGCTGTCTATCGCGCGGGCGGCCAGGTTGAGCTACGGTCACATAGGAAACGATACGTGTCGTATCCCGCCAGTGACGAAAGGACCCGCGGTGACCGCTTCGTTGTCGGTACCTAAAACCTGGGATGACATCACCCCCGAGTGGATGACGTCGGCACTGGCCGCGCAACATCCGGGCTGCACGGTCGCGGCGGTCGCCGTGGCAGAGCGCGACGACGGCACCAACCGCCGGGCCCGGCTGAACCTCACCTATGCCGCCGGCGACGGGCCCGCGACGGTATTCGCCAAGGCCGCCGATCCGGCTCACAAAGAGATGATTCGCATGACCAGCGGCATGTTCCACGAACCGCGGCTGTTCACCTGCGGCGTCGAGTTACCGCTGGAGCATCCCCGCGTCTACACCGCTTTGATCGACGAGGACGAGTACGACTTCGTGCTGCTCATGGAGGATCTCACCGCACGCGGCGCCGACCCGCGTGACGCCACTCGGCCGCTGTCCGCCGAGCAGGTCGCCAACGGCGTGCAGGGGTTGGCCCGGATGCACGGAAAGTACTGGGGCGAGCGTGGGCTGCGTGAGCCCGCCCTGAATTGGCTGGAACCGTTCCTGCCATGGGACGGTATGCAATACGCCCCACTGCACCAAGCGCAGCAGAGTCTCGGGGACGATGCGCCCGCCGCGGTGCACGCCCTGACCATCGAAGAACTCATCGAATCAATTTGGAAGCCATACATCAGGACGCTGACCACCTCCCCGCAGACGCTGCTGCACGGCGACCCACACATCGGCAACACCTATTTGCTGCCCGGCGGTGAGGTCGGCTTTTTGGATTGGCAGGTCGCCCGCCGCGGCAACTGGTCGCTGGATCTTGGTTATTTTCTGCAGGGCGCAATGACCATCGAGGACCGTCGCAGCAGTGAACGCGGACTGCTCGAGTTATACCGTGCCGCACTGGGGCTGCCCGCTGACGAGCTGCCCAGAGCCGAGGAGATTTGGCTGCGATACCGGGCATCGGTCGCGCACGGCCTGGCGATCTGGTTATGTACCGCTAGTGCCGGCGAGCTCTGGCAACGCCCGGACATCGCTATTGCTCTGGCACAACGGTATTCGGCCGCCTACGCCGATCTTGACACTGCCGGGGCGCTCGCCGAGATCACCGGCTGACGTTCAGCGGTTCCGGAGTAGCTTCGCCAACACGGTCGCGTGGCTGATATCCACGTGACGACTCGCAGTGACCAGCGTGACAGCACCGTGCTTCGCCATGGCGCGCAACTCGTCCAGCGTCGGGCCACCGGCCAGTTCCGCCTCGTAGCGGGTCGCGAATTCGTCGAACAGATCGGGCTGGTGGTGGTACCACTCCCGCAATTCCTTCGACGGGGCGATGTCCTTGCGCCAAATACCCACCCGCGGATCATCTTTGCGAATGCCGCGGGGCCAGATGCGATCAACTAGCACCCGTTGGCCGTCGTCGGCATCAGGCTCGTCGTAAATCCGGGCCACCCGGACTGCACGCTTGGGACTCATGGCTACAGCCGAGGTTACGCCTGGTTGTTCAGTAGTGGCCTCATTGTTCAATAGTGGCCTCATTGTTCAATAGTGGCCTCATTGTTCAGTAGTGGCCATCATTGTTCAGTAGTGGTACGTGTCTGACGGGGCTGGCGAATGCACCTGCTCGTCTTCGAACACCGACGCCTCGATGCCGTACGAGCGGGCGAGGTCCAAGATCTTGGTGGCGCGCGCGATCCGCGGCAGGTCCGACCCATTACGGATCTCGCCGCCGTCGCGCTCGAACTCGGCGAAAAACTCTTTGGCCCAACCGATCTCGTCTTGCGATGGCGACAAACCCTCGTTCACCACGGCGCACTGGTCCGGCGACAGGCAGATCTTCCCCGTCATGCCGAACTCGACGGACACCGCCGTCGCCTCGATGAGCTTCAGCGGATTGGAACCAATGGTCGGCCCGTCGATCGCGCTGGCCAGACCGGCTGCCTTCGCCGCGATCGTGAAGCGGGACCGCGCGTAGGCCAGGGTGGTCGGGTCTTCACCGAAACCGGTGTCGCGGCGGAAGTCCCCGATGCCGAACGCGAGCCGGAAGGTGCCTTTCGCCGCGGCGATCTCGGTGATGCGTTCCAATCCGCGGGCAGTTTCCACGAGCGCGACTATCGGCACGTTGGGCAGCCGCTTGGCGGTCTCGGTGACGTGGTCCACCGATTCGACCATCGCCAGCATCACACCTCCGACCGGGGTGTCGGCCAGCTTCGCGAGGTCCTCGGCCCACCAGGGCGTGCCGAAGCCGTTGATCCGGACCCAGTCGTTGTTATCGGCGGACAACCAGTTCACCACGTTGTCGCGGGCGCTGACCTTGTCCTTGGGTGCCACCGCATCCTCGATGTCGAGGACGACGATGTCGGCGCGAGACCGCGTCGCGGCCTCGAACCGGTCGGGGTGAGTGCCGTTGACCAGTAGCCAACTGCGGGCCAGGACCGGATCGAGGCGTGAGCCGATGTCGGCAGGATCCGTCGGGTCGTAGTTGGCGTGGTCATACATTGCGTGGTCGGCCGCCTCTTCTTCATTCCGGTCTCCGCCCCAACGGCGAAGGTGCGCGGAATGCCACGCTATACGGCGTGTCGGCGTACCGACACGCACCCTCGGGCCGCTGCGTGGGCGGGCAGGGGCATTGCGCGACGAATAATCCGGCCCGAGACCGTCCGCATGGTGGTTGGATGGCGGGGTGGCAGACATCACCCGCACTCGTACGGTGACGGCCCCACAACACACGGTCTGGGACATTCTGGCCGACTTCGGAGCCCTGAGTTCCTGGATGGATAGCGTCGACCACTCCTGCGTGCTGCGAGTAGGCCCCGGCGGTCAGCCTCTGGGCACCGTCCGGCGGGTGCAGTTGGGCGCCAACGTGCTGGTGGAGCAGATAACCGAGTTCGACCCGCCCACCACGCTGGCCTACGACGCCGAAGGATTGCCGGCCCGACTCGGCAAACTCGCCAACCGCTGGACGCTACGGCCCGACGGCGAAAACACCCTGGTGACACTGACCAGCACCCTGAAGATCGGCAAGCGCCCGCCAGCCCGCCTGGCCGAACAAGTCTTGCTGCGTTTCATGGCCAGACAGTCAGAGGCGCTGCTGGCCGGCCTCGCTCATCGATTGGAGACCACGCATGTCTGAGCGGCCCGACATCGTCATTCTGATGACCGACGAGGAACGCGCGGTGCCTCCCTACGAATCGGCCGAAATACTCGCGTGGCGGCAGCGGACCCTCACCGGTCGTCGCTGGTTTGAGGACCACGGTGTTAACTTCACGCGGCACTACACCGGTTCGCTGGCCTGCGTGCCGAGCCGCCCCACCATTTTCACCGGGCACTATCCCGACCTGCACGGCGTCACCCAGACCGACGGCATCGGCAAACGCTATGACGATTCACGGCTGCGCTGGCTGCGTGCCGGCGAGGTACCGACCCTGGGCAACTGGTTCCGCGCGGCCGGGTACGACACCCATTACGACGGCAAGTGGCACATTTCGCACGCCGATCTCGAGGACCCCACGACCGGTGGTTCGCTGGCCACCAACGACGACGACGGCGTCATCGACCCTGCCGCGGTGCAGCGCTACCTCGACGCCGACCGACTCGCCCCCTACGGCTTCTCCGGCTGGGTCGGTCCCGAACCGCACGGGGCCGGCAATGCCAACAGCGGTTTCCGGCGCGACCCGCTGATCGCCGATCGAGTGGTGGCGTGGCTGGAGGACCGTTATGCGCGACGGCGTGCCGGTGACTCCGCTGCAATGCGCCCCTTCTTGCTGGTGGCCAGCTTCGTCAACCCGCACGACATCGTGTTGTTTCCGGCCTGGGCGCGGCGCAGTCCAGTCCAGCCCTCTCCGCTGGACCCGCCGCATGTGCCGCCGGCACCGACCGCCGATGAAGACCTGTCCACCAAGCCCGCCGCGCAAATCGCCTTCCGCGAGGCGTACTACTCCGGATACGGTCTGTCGCCCGCCGTCAGCCGCACCTACAAGCGCAACGCGCAGCGCTACCGCGACCTCTACTACCGACTGCACGCCGAGGTCGATGGACCGATCGACCGGGTCCGTCGGGCGGTCACCGAAGGAGGGTCGGACAACGCCGTGCTGGTGCGCACCTCCGACCACGGTGAGCTGCTGGGGGCGCACGGCGGACTGCACCAGAAATGGTTCAACATGTACGACGAGGCGACCCGGGTGCCGTTTGTCATCGCCCGCATCGGCCAGAACGCGACGCAAGCCCGCACGGTGTCCACACCGACCTCGCATGTGGACCTGGTGCCGACGCTGCTCGGTGCGGCCGGCATCGACGTGGAGGCCACTGCCACCGACCTTGCCGACTCGTTCTCCGAGGTGCACGCGCTGCCCGGACGTGACCTGATGCCCGTGGTGGATGGGGAGCCTGCCGACGAAACCCGCGCGGTTTATCTGATGACACGCGACAATGTGCTCGAAGGCGACACCGGCGCCTCGGCGTTGTCCCGCCAACTTGGGCGCGAGGCGAATCCCCCTGCACCCCTTCGTATTAAGCTGCCGGCACACGTGGCCGCGAACTTCGAGGGCTTGGTGGTGCGCGTCGACGAAACCGAAGGCGGCGCCGGGCATCTGTGGAAATTGGTTCGCACTTTCGACGACCCGGGTACCTGGACGGAACCCGGCGTGCGCCACCTGGCCGCGAACGGCATCGGCGGTGAGGCCTACCGAAGCGACCCGATCGACGACCAGTGGGAACTGTACGACCTCACTGCTGACCCCGTCGAGGCGGAAAATCGTTGGAATGACCCCGATTTGCATGGTCTGCGTCAACATCTGCGCATGCAGCTCAAGCAGGCGCGGGCGTCCTCGGTGCCGGAACGGAATCGGCCGTGGCCCTACGCCACCCGGCAGCCGCCGGAAAACGATTCACATGGGGTGCTACGTCGGGTGTTCGGTCGGCTCAAGTAGTCCCGGTTTCTCCGGTCGACATCAATATTCTTCTCGCGCTGCGTTATCCGTCGGGGCTAACCGCGTGCACTGCGCCGAAGGCCAGGACTGCAATCCTGAATCGCGCCAGTCGACCGCTGATCACCGACCAATGGCGTTGGCGCCCTACAGCAATGCTGTCTTACTGGTTTGCCGCAGGAACCGCGTCACGTCGGAACAGTCGGGCACCGGAAAACGCTTCTGGGATAACAGTCCTAGTTGACTGAATACTCCAGCCTGGTCCCAATACAGCCGTTCGCTTTGCATCAGACCGTCGCGGAATCTCACAATCACAACGAACGGGACTTCTATCTCCCGGCCGGTCGGTTCCAGCCGTGGCAGCAGGAAGGGGATCTGTCGGTCATGACGGAGGTACATGATCGACTCGTCTATCAGGAAATCCTCCCCGACCAACCGTTCGACGAGCTCGGTGCTGGTTCCCTCGGGAATACCTGGGATGAAAACGTCTGCGTAATAACGGCGTATCTGCTCGCGCCCGGAGCCGCCGCTCATGGTCGGAAGGTGCATCACACTCGCGTCTGCGACCATAGTCGATACGGCGAGGTCGGCGTCTTTGACGTCGAATTCGTAGCGCGCGTGCTTCTCCCACACATCCACGATCGAGTCCTGATTCATAAATCCTCCTTCGCTGGGTTCTTGGAATGAATTTCGGTCTCAACCCGCAGATCGAGACGGACCGACCATGGTCGCGGTTGCGCACACGCCGGCCTGAGGAATCGCGTCAGCATGTGAGCCGCCCTGTTCGTTGCGACCTCCCGCTCGAATTCGGTAAATCCGGACCTCTTCGGACACCCCTTTTAGGCGGCGAAGGCCGATGTGGTGGAAGACCAGGTCCGATCCCGCTGTCAAATCGCGGACTGTTCGGCTGGCAGTAACTTCGCCCGGCTTCGCAATCTCGACGAGTCGAGAGGCGATATGGATGGCTAACCCGCTCCATTCGTCTCCCCGACGTTCGACCTCGCCGGTGTGAACGCCGGCCCGGATGCTCAAGCCACGAGTGGCTAATGTGGCCGCGAGTTCCAGCGCGCAGCGCAGCGCATTGGTGGGACTGTCAAACAGCGCAAACACACCGTCTCCGGTGTGCTTGGCGCTGTGACCGCCGTATGTCGTCAGTAGGTTGCCGACGATGTCATCGTGGATGGCAAGACGATGACGCCAGTGTGCGTCACCGTAGGCGCTAACTAATTCGGTCGACCCGACGATATCGGTGAATAGCGTTGTGGCAAGCACCCTTGCGCTCGGTCCACTACCGTATGTCCCGCACACGAATCGCAATGTCTCGCGAGCGAGGATGTCCGTGATGTCGAAGCAGCTGTGATTCCCGGCAGGCAACTCGTGCAATCGCGCACCGGGAATGGCCGCCGCCAGAGCGGCAGAAGCCTCGAATGGTACGAACCGATCACCTGGCCGGGCCATAACCAGGGTCGGTACTTGAACATTCGGCAGCTCGTCACGTACATCGGTTTCCATCGTCGCTTTCCAAAGCGAGCGCGCTAGCGTCGGGCTGCTGACGGCGCGCTGCTGGCGGCCGAATTCTTCACGCACACCCGGTATTGCTGCGGCCGCACCAAAGAAGATGTCACTCAGAGCCCCGTAGCCCCAATCGGAATCGATTTCCCTGAGCTGGGCCTCGATATCTTCGTCGGTGAATCCCCATGGATGGTCCGGCAACGCTTGCGAAAACCGCGCAGCGGTAACGGGTAGCACCAAAGCGCTGACCCGCCGTGGGTACCTGACGGCAAAGAGAATGCTTATCGGCCCGGCGCCGCCGCCGCCCCAGAGCACGGCACGGTGAACCCCGGCCGCATCCAATACCGCGCGCAGATCTTCTACACGTTCCTCGATCGAGACGTCAGTGGTCGGATCCGACAACCCGGTGCCCCGCCGGTCGAGGATGAGCACACGCGTGTGCCGTGCAAACATCTCTACTGAGCTGGCGTAGGGACTTCCGGGGTGCTCGAAGGTGTCGATACTGCACACCACCCAACCGAGGAGGAACACCAGCGTGGTGTCACCCTTACCCAATAGCCGGTACGCAAGACGGGCATCGCCGTTCCGCGCGTACTGGAGTCGCCCGTCGTTCATCTCACTCCCACCATGTTTTTGCCAAAGTCCTACCCATGCGATGCCGTAAGACGGTCGACATCGGCACCGAGGGAGTTCTGGTACCGCTGCATGCCTAATACCCAGCGGTCGTGATCGGCCGCTTTGCGCTGGAATAGATTTCGGGCATCCGCCTGTGGCAGCGAAAGGAACCGGTCTTCGCGGACGGCACGAAGGGTGGCGTCGGCGACCAGCTGCGGCTCGACGACCGCCGCCGCGTTGATGATTGCTCTGGCGGAAAGCCGGTGTGCGGTATCAGACGACTCCAACGTTGCGTTCAGCAGTGGGGTGTTGACGCCCATCGGGCAAGCGCAGGTGACATGAACGCCGCTATCGCCGTATGTAACCGCTAACCACTCGGCGAAAGCCACTGCCGCATGCTTGCTGACCGTGTAGGCGGCATCACCGATTTGAGTAAGCAGACCCGCGGCGGAGGCGATGCTGACGAAACATCCGGCACCGCGCTTGACCCAATCCGGTACGAGCATGACAGCTGCTCGGACGTGTGCTTTGAGGTTCACCTCTAGCGTGCGGTCCCAATCATCTTCAACCAGGCCGAGACCGGGCGGCCCCGTCACCCCGGCGTTCGCGACGTAAATATCTACGGGTCCGAAATTATCTGCGGCACAGTCGATTAGTCCTCGAATGCCGTCGGGCTTGCTTGCGTCGGCGTGCCGGACAACCGCTGCGTGTCCCGCGGCGGTAATCCCATCGGTCGTGCGGCGTGCACCGTCAATGTCGATGTCACTGACAACGACCGATGCTCCCGACGCGGCGAACGACTCCGCCAGTGCACGACCGATCCCCGACCCGGCGCCGGTGACGATGGTGACGCTTCCCTCAATGCGCATGACCTAGACCCCGGATCGCAGTTCGGGCCGATGTAGCCGAAGTAGCCGATGTAGCCGATGGAACATCGGGATCACGTCGCGATCGAATGGCCATCACATGACTATCGGTGCTTGGTTGCTGGGCGAAAGGATGCAACGCGCGGACGGGTTCGTCCCTTGCCGGTTGGCCGGCTGAGGCGCCGGTGCTCGCGAGGCGCTGAACTCGACTTATGCGGTTTTTCTGTGGCATGGTTGCGACGCTATGCAGCGGGACAACCGTTGTCGCCAGTATCCGTGACGGGGATTAGCCGGGCGGGCGTATGGGATTACGATTCGATCAATGAGCATGGCCCGACTCGTGGAACGTGAAGCCGAAATTGCGCAGCTTTCGGCCTTGCTGGATTCGGCCCGGAGCGGCCGTGGGCAGGTGTGTGTGATCGAGGGGCCAAGCGGTGTCGGCAAGACTCGCCTGGTCGACGAGTGTTACCGGTCATGTGCTGCACATGGATTGCATGGATTGCGAGCCCGGGGCAACGAACTAACGCGTGACTATCCGTTTGGCGTCGCGCGAACGCTTGTAGAAACCCGCGTGATCCAGGCTTCCGACACCGCGCGGGCCAAGCTCATGCAAGGACCCGCCGCACTCGCCGAACCATTGTTCGGCCTCGGCGAAGCGATGGACCACTTCAGGGTCATCCATGGCCTGTACTGGCTTACTTTGAATCTGGCCGACCAACAACCGTTGGCAATGCTGGTCGACGACGTGCATTGGGCCGACCATCTCACGTTGCGTTTCCTGGCCTACGTCGCCGAGCGCATCGAAGATATTCCCCTGGTGATGGTGGTGACCATTCGGACCGGCGATCAATTTGCTGATTCTCAACTAGTCAGTCACCTTTGGGATGCCGCCACCGGGCCGTCGATCCGTCCGGCGGAGCTCAGCGAGAATGGTGTCGCGATGCTGCTCACGGACGCGTTGCCGGATCGTCAAATCGATGCCAGTCTGGTGCGGGCGGTGGTCAGCGAATCTGGCGGTAACCCTCTTTACGTCTTGGCAATGGCAGACGCCCTGAGCAAAGGCGCGGATCCTAAGATCGCTACCCCCGAGTCAGTAAGACGCCACATCGTTCTCCGAATGGCACGACTGGATCGGGCGGCGCGTGATCTGGCAAGGGCAGCGTCGGTGTTATGCGACGGCGCAGCCCCGAGGGATGTTGTCCGCCTGGCAGGACTCAGCACGGATGAAGGCATTGTTGCAGCGGAAGAGTTGGTAGCGGCAGGCCTTTTCGCTTCAGCAGATCCAATTACGTTCGCGCACGGGATTACTCGGGCGGCGATCTACAACTCGCTGGAACCTGCCGAGCGGCTGCAACTTCATGCGCACGCCGCGAAGCTGCTGGCGGCAGGGGCCCGGGATCCGGAGGCTGTCGCCGAACACTTGCTGAAATCGAACATGCCCGACGAGGCGTGGACTTTGGCGGCCTTGCACGACGCCGGCCGTGCCGCGGCCAGGAAGGGCGCGCATGACTCGGCGATTCGCTATCTACAACGCGCCGTCGACCTCCTCGCGGTCGAGAAGTTACCCGCCCGGTTGCTCATCGATCTGGGACTAGCCGAAGCCGCCGCCGGGAAGCCGACATCGCTGGCGCGGTTCGAACACGCCCTAGGCCTGGTCAACAATCACCAGGAACGCGCCGACGCCCTGTATTCGCTTGGCCAGACGTTGTTTCGCTTCGGTCGGTACGCCGAAGCGAGCAAAGCTTTCCGGCGGGGGGCTGAGCTTTTCCGCGATGGACAGCAACAAATACGGCGTCGGTTCGAGGGTGCGGCCAGCGGTGCGGAGTATCATCTCTCGGCTACTCAGCGGGGTCCTAGCAGCACCGTCGACGAGCACCCCGAGAGGGACGGCCCCGGTGACCGCGCAGTGCTGGCGTTCCAGGCGCTGCGCGATGCAATGACAACACCGCCCGCCGACCGGGCCGGGGACCTGGCCGTTCGCGCGCTCGGGAACGGCGCCCTCCTCGCCGAGCAGACCTCTGAAGGGCCCAGCGTCAACCTTGCAGTCCTAGCTCTGCTGCACGCGGGACGCCTCGTGGAAGCCCACGAGGCCGCCGACGCGACGGTTCGGGACGCGCGGGAACGGGGTGGCGTGCTGGCACACGCCGAGGCGTCACTTGTTCGAGCCTTGGTGCTGTACGAACGCGGCAACATCCCGGACGCAGCGGCCGATGCTCAGGTGGCATGGGAGGCCATCAGTGCTAGGTCCCATGTGCACGCCAATGGGGCGATGGCCACACTCGCTAATTGCATGATCGAACGCGGCGAGCTTGATGAGGCGGCCGGCCTATTCGACGGAGTCTGGAAAGAACGCCGTCCATCCGACGCCCCAATCATCGAGGCCTACGTACACACCGCGCGCGGTCTGCTGCACCTGCGACGCGGCGATATTGCCGCCGGGCGTGCCGACCTCACAGTTGCCGAGCAAGCAATGCGGACCTACGGCGCCCTCAACCTCGGACCCTTCAGATGGCGATCGCTGGCCGGCGTGGCGGCGTACCTAGCCGGCGACGAGCAATCCGGACGAGAGTTGATCGAGGAGGAGATTCGGCTAGCGCAGTTGTTCGGCGTCCCAATCTCATTGGGCATTGCGCTCAGACGGCGAGCCTTCACCGAGAAAGACGATGCTGCCCTCCCGACGTTGCAGCAAGCTCTCGCGATCTTGAGTGAGACGGAAGCGAAACTTGAACTGGCTCGCACCCATTGGCGAATCGGGTGCTCCCTGCGTCGCACTGGACTTCGAGTTCAGGCGCGAACACATTTAGGAGTCGGTCTTGACCTGGCGCACCGGTGCGGCGCGATGGGGCTGGAGGCCGACATTCGGGACGAACTGGCGGCGGCCGGCGGGCGTCCCCGCCGCCCTGCGGTTACCGGAATCGAGTCACTCACGCCCACCGAACTGAGGGTGGCGCGCTTTGCGGCCATGGGCCTTTCGAACAATAAGATTGCCGAGCAGATATTCGTCTCCCGGAACACGATTTCGTGGCACCTGCGAAATGTCTACCGAAAGCTGCAGATTGAATCGCGCGATCAGCTGCCTCTTGCGGTCCGCGCTAATTAGACGCCCCGGGGGTATCCATCAGATCACTACAAACTGGGTGCCCATCCGTCCCGCGCTGTGCTATAGCAAAGCTATGAGGCAACGACGACGGCCCATAGGGAGGACACAGATCATGACCGTTTCACGGGCTATTCTCGCGGTCGCCGGCCTGGCTGGGTGGTTGGCTGTGGGCTCAGCTGCCACCGCGTGGGCGGACCCGACCATGAGTGGCCACTACGTCGCTACTGTGACCTCGGATTCGGGTGAGACCACTGATAGTGACTGGTACTTCACACCGTGCGGTGCGGGATGTGCGGCGGTAGCTAACGCACCCGGCGGACCTGCCTTCGGTAACGCTCGAATGTTCAACGGTCAGTGGACCATGGTTTGGCACTCTGATGCAGTCTGCCCGGGGGGGTCGCGAGTTCCCGGGGCGTACGTCAGTTACGCCTCCTGGGATCCGAATTCCCTTGCTGGCAAAGACGAATCGGGCATCAACACTCCGATATGCGGGTCCGGCGGCAGACCGCCACGCGTAACCCAGCAGCTGCAACTCACGCCAGTCGGATAACCCCTTGGGCTTGTTCGGGTCCCGGTCGCGATGCTGCCTCACCGCTCCTCACCGCTCATCACCGCTTCTCACCGATCCAGCCAGAAGCAGGTTCGTGGGCGACACCCTGGGCGACACCTTGGGCCGTCCGAAGCGGATCCCGTTGCCCTGCTTGACGACCGACACGTGAGCGCTTGGATCGTTGGATTGGTAGCTCAGTCACCGGCACCGACGCCATGCTCCCATCGCCGCCGTTGAGCACGCCGAAAGCGCGCCGGCGTCGTCCCGATCTCGGCACGGAAGGCGCGGGAGAACGCCGATTCCGACTGATAGCCAACATGTCCGGCGACGGCGGCGACCGTCGCGTCACTGGAATTGAGAAGTTCGGCCGCGGCCATCACCCGCACGCGCACCAGGAAAGCGCCGACTGTCATGCCCGTTTCCCGGCCGAAGCGACGTAGGAATGTCGCCCGTGACATGGCGGCGGTGCGGCTGAGTCGGTCGATGGTCCACTCAGCACCCGGCTCCTGGAGAACGCTCTCGACTGTTGCTGCGATACGCGGGTCGGTTACTGCGGTCCACAGAGCGGTCGTGGTGGCGGCACTCGACGCGGATCTCAGCGCCATCGCCAGAAGCGCCGTGGCGAGAGCCGACAGGATCGCGGCGGTGCCTTCCCCGTCACGCTGCGCCTCTCGGCGCATCATTGCGCTCAACATCGCCAGCATCTCGTCGTTGTCGGCACCCTGCCCGACGGACACGTGCAATGGATCGGGCAGGCTGCCCAGCAGCACCGCCCCGGCACCTGCATCGAACGTGTAGTGCCCGCAGAACAGGTCGACGAACGCGGTACCACCGCCCCTGCTGTGGGTCGTGACGAATGCATCGCCGGCGGTATCAGTTGTGCTCCGTAGCCGACCGGCGCCAGACGTGATCACGCGATGGGCAGCCCCGCTCGGAATCAGTACGACATCTCCCCGCCGCATCTCAAGCACCCTGGCGTCGACATGCAGCTGACACTCGCCCTCGAGCAGAACATGAAACGGTGCCTGCAACTTGGGGTAGGCCGGGACGTCCATTCGGGTGGTCCTGCCCAGCAGACAACGCTTATCAACGTCGGCGCTGAGCTGTGCCAAATTCATCAAACGACTGATGGCATCCACTGGTGAGACTTTCAAGCAGAAATTTGGTGTTATTCCATCTACTTGTACCAGATTTAGCTCTGTACGTTCGAACGCGATGCGTCAAGCAAGCCGACCAATCGAGCTGTGCCAAACATCGCGAAGGAGCCATCGTGACCGAACAAATCACACCCAAGGACACTGAAATGAGCACGCCGAGACCGCACGCCTCCTCCAGCGCCATGCGAGTGTTGCCGGCGACGGACATCGTCGCCGCTGCGCTACTCCGATACGGACTCGTCATCGTCATCGGCTGGATCGGTCTGCTGAAGTTCGCCCACTACGAGGCTCACCAGATAGCGCCACTGGTCACGCACAGCCCGTTCATGGGCTGGTTCTACAACATCTGGTCGGAGTACACCTTTTCGGCACTGCTCGGCGTAATGGAGGTGAGTGCCGCGGTACTCCTGGCGATAAAACCGATCGCTCCACGGCTTTCAGTCCTTGGCAGCCTGCTGTCGGTTCTGCTGTTCGTCTCGACGATCAGTTTCCTGATCACCACCCCCGGTATCAGCGAACCAGCAGGCGGTGGCTTCCCGGCGATCACGTTGCTCGCCGAGTTTCTGCTGAAAGACATCGTCTTGCTGGGTGCTTCGTTCTGGACACTCGCCGATGCCATTCGGTCAGGCTGGCTCCGTGGTCAGCCTGGGTGACTGGCTCCGTGGTCAGCCTGGGTGAACGGCACCCGGGCAGTCACACCGTCGCTGTTGCAGCATCCGAAGGAGGCATCAAGCGCTTGATTGATGGCGGCCCTGGCCCGACTCGCCGGAGGTCCGTGCTGCTGCGGCAGGGGCCGACGGCATGATTGGACGATCACCCGATTCGAGGAGTCGAAAGCATGCTGAAGGTCGCCGTCAAGATCTTCATCATGTTGGCGCTCACCTCACTGTCGTTGTGCGCTGCGGCGTATTCGCCCGTCACCACTCCTGCGGGGCAGTCCGCGCCGCCGCAGCGCCTGGAACTGGCGAACAGCTGGACGTTGTCCCCTGCCGAGACGATCTCGGCAGACGGTGACGCACTGTCTCTGCCGGACTATGACGCCGCTGCGTGGTACAAGGTGCGTCGACTGCCGGCCACCGTGTTGGAGATACTCCGAGAAAACGGTGTCTACAGTGATCTCTACGTCGGCCAGAACCTTCGCGACCGGGTGCCGCAGGATCTCTACAAGCACGATTGGTGGTACCGCACTCAGTTCACCGCCCCGGAAGGCAGAAAGACCTACGTGCTGGGCTTTCCCGGCATCAATTACCGCGCTGACATCTGGTTGAACGGACGCCTCGTTGCCGATCACGAGCAGGTCGTCGGTATGTACGTCGACCATCAATTCGACGTGACGCCGCTGATCCGGCCTGGGCAGGTCAATGTTCTGGCAGTGAAGGTGACGCCGGAGCGTGCGCTGCAGGATGTGGACGGTGTCGAGTTGGCTGACAGCTGGAACGACTGGATCAACTGGGACTACCTCGGCTTTCCGCCGCCCAATGGCGACGTGGACCGTCGTGGAACGTCATTCGTTCCGGACCGCAACGCCGGCATCTGGAAGCCGGTTTACCTGACAGCACTGGGAGCCGCGGGAATCGGTTCGGCGACGGTCAATTCAGAGCTTCCGCTACCCCTCACCGACAGTGCGCGGTTGACGGTCCGCGCGGACGTTCACAACTACAGCTCACAACGCACACGCGGTGTGCTCCGCGCCATCATCACCCGCCCAGACAACACCACCGTCGCCGCCGAGCAGCCAGTCGTTCTCGCACCCGGTGCAGATGAGCAAATCACCTTCACCCCAGATGAATTCCCCCAATTGACCTTTCAGCACCCGGACTTGTGGTGGCCCTATACGATGGGCCGGCCCAATCTGCACGACCTCCGGTTGGAGTTTCGGGTCGGCAATGAACTCAGCGACAGCCACGAACTTCATTTCGGCATTCGAAGCGTCACCCAGCATCGCGACGAGCAGTTCTCCGGCGACGGCGGAGACTTCTATCTGGAAGTCAACGGCAAGAAGTTTCCGGTGCGCGGCGCGGCGTACACCCCTGATCTGCTCTTCAAGTACGACCCTGACCGCGAAGACGCAATCTTGCAGTACGCCAAGGATCTCGGTCTCAACATGCTCCGACTCGAAGGCAAGCTCGCCAGCGAACACCTCATCGAGAAAGCCGACGAACTCGGGCTTCCGCTGATGGCCGGGTGGATGTGCTGCAACCAGTGGGAGAAATGGGAGCAGTGGGACGCCGAAGATCACCGGGTGGCGATGGACAGTCTGCGTTCACAGGTTCGCATGCTGCGAAGCCATGCGTCGTCGTTCATCTGGGCAAATGGCAGTGACGGGCTGCCCCCACCCGACATCCGCGCCCGATACCGGTCCATCCTGGACGAGTTGCATTGGCAGAACGCCACAGTGGATACCGCCTCCCTGCAAAGCCGCGACAGCGACGGAATGGCGCAATGGGACGGCATCGATATGCCCGGACCGTACACGTGGCGCCCGCCCACTTACTGGTTCAGCAGGCGATACGGAGCTACCTGGGGTGCATCGGCCGAACAGGGCAGCAATGAACAGATCCCCCCGTTCGCGAGCCTGAGAAAATTCATCCCGCCCGACAAGTTGTGGCCGATCAACGACACCTGGTCCTTCCATGCCGGTGCCCAGTACAAGAACGCCGCTCTGCTGAGTGCCCAACGTTCAATCGGCATGCGCTACGGAACCTCCGACAGCGCCGAGATATTCGCTGCCAAAGCACAATTGGCTCAGTACGAGTCCGCCCGCGCCCAGTTCGAGGCATTCGCCGCCACGGGTTGGGACAGCCACAAGATGACGATCTACTGGATGCTGAACAGTCATTGGCCATCCTTTTTCGGACAGCTCTTCGACTACTACCTGCGCCCCGGTGGGGCATATTTCGGGGCCAAGAAGGGTCTGCACCCGCTTTCGGTCGTGTTCGATTCGTATGCCGGCGGCGACGGAAACTCGGCGCGCATCAGTGTCGTGAATCAGACGCCATCCGACGAGCAAGATCTGTTCGCCCGAGTTCGCGTCTACGACCTGCAGGGGACGCTGCAGGCCGATCGCACCTCAGATCGCATCCACGTATCCGCCGGAGACGCGGTCGAAGCCATGCAACTACCCCGCGGCCTCGCAACCTCGCCGGTCTTCTTTGTCCGTTGTGAACTGACTCGCCGCTCCGGCGAAGTCGTTGCCGAAAACGTCTATTGGCAGTCCCAGCAGCCCGACGACGTCGGGGATCCGGACAACGACCGGGCGTTCGACTCGACGCAGGTGAGCTGGGCCGACATGACCGCCTTGAACTACCTGCCGCGCGCGCCGCTGAACGTCACGGCGCAACGTCAATCGGCCCCGGGGAGCGTGCTCATCCGCCTGCACAACCCGACCCAGCACGTTGCGTTCTTCGAACGCACCGAAATCATGTCGTCCCGCGACGGTGACGAAATCCTGCCCGCCCAGTACGACGACAACTACGTCACCGTGTTTCCCGGCGAGACGGTGCAGATCCGGGGCACCATTCCGGGAAACGGTCCGTCGGCGACGTGGGTAAGAGTGAGCGGGCATAACACGTCGCCGATCACGGTTGCGGTCAGATAGCCGCAAAACACCGGCAGCCGCCCCGATCCGTCGTACCGCCAGTCAGGCCAGCACCGCTAGCTCGGCTGCCAGCGCATCGAGGGTCCGCAGCGTCTCGTCGCGTGGCTGACTCGGCAATTCCACCAGCACACGCTCAACGCCCAGCGGCTGATAGCCGGCGAGCACTTCTGCGCTGGCTTCACCCCACTGACATACCGTCACCGGGACGTCCGTACCGGCCATGTTGCGCAGCTCGTCCAGTGGCCACGACAGCAGCTCCGGGGACGGGCATATCGCTATCCAACCGGCGCCCAGGCGCGCAATACGCTTGAAACTGGCCGGCCCGCCGCCGACATACAGTGGCGGATGCGGCTTGGTGGCGGGCTTGGGCCAGCAGTAGATCGGGTCGAAATCTACGTATGTGCCGTGAAATTCGGCCTGCTCCTGCGTCCAGATCTCGATCATGGCACGCAACCGCTCCTCGGCCACCCGGCCGCGCACCGCGGGATCGACGCCATGGTTGGCAACTTCCTCACGCAGCCAACCCACACCCACACCGAAGCGAAAACGCCCCTCCGACACCAGATCCAGTGACGCGACCTCTTTGGCCGTCACGATGGGATCACGCTCGGGAACCAGCGCGATCCCGGTGCCCAGGACCAGCTTTCGAGTCGCGACCGCCACCGCCGTCAGCGCCACAAAGGGATCCAGCGGCCGGTAATACTTTCGAGGCAGCTCACCACCCCCCGGATATGGGCTGTCGCGTTTTACCGGGATGTGCGTGTGCTCGGCAACGAACAACGACTCGAACCCGCGCTCCTCGAGAGCCCGTCCCAGTTCCACCGGGCCAATGCTTTCGTCGGTAACGAAGGTCAGAACACCGAAGTCCATCGCTCGCTTCTCAGCGTGGAGATGAGTCCGCGCGGTCGGCTGCGAACTGCTGCCGGGCGGCGTACAGGATCGAGCCGGCCGTGTGAAACGAGGCCGTCTCGCAGTACGCGGGATCGATGGGGAGGTTGGCTGCGCGCCGCAGCATCATCATCGCCAGCGTGCTGTTCGTGGCATACGGGATGATCAATACATTCGCGCAGGTGTCACAGCTGTTGACGCTGATCACGTGCTGATGCTTGAGTTGCCACCCCCGCCAGTTCAGATCAGGGGGGCGCTCCAGCGACGGCCAATTGACGTTGATGCCGGTGATCTCGCCGAGTCGGGTACTGAGCGCCAGCACCAGGTCGGGCAGCTCACCGCCGATCCGATCGGTGCGCGGCCACCACGCGCCGTCGATGTCCTGGCCCAGGTCAGAGGTCAATGTGAGGCGTATGGGTGTGGCGCGCCGTCGCGCCACGAGTGGCGCTGTCACTGCATTTGGGTGATCGGACGGATGGGGTTCATCAGGATTGTTCCTTCCCACCGCTGACAACCGAACGGCTTAGTTCGCAAAGCTACGCCACCGGATTCCCCGCCAAACAGCGAGGTGGTTTGTATTCGATGCCGTCGAACCATGCGTAGTCTGGGATTAATGCCGGTTCGGCACGAGAATCCGCAAAACAAGCGAGGATAGGTTGCATGGCCATACAGGACTGGCGGGAAGCTCCCGAGATCCATCCATCGGAGATCCGGGTAGGTGACGCCATCGGTACGGTGGACGCCGAGCACTCCCGCTACACCGTCAAGATGATCAGCGGCCCGCAATCGGGCGGCAAGCGCTGGACGTTCTTCGGTCGCGACGATCGCGGCCAGGACTACGCAAGCACCTTCGGGGAGCACGATCTGGTCCGCAGGTTCGCCAAAGCTTCCTGACCTGCAGCGTCGACGAACACCTGCCCACCATGTCGACGAATCTTTAAGCCGCGCAGGGTGATTCGGTTACACCGCGTTCGGCCGCGGTGCCGTCGCTATGCTGGGCGGCCAACGACAGTTGCTTCACAAAGGAGTGGACGATGCCCAAGTTCTCGCTGCCCGAGGACGCCCCGTCGGGGTTGACGTCGCCGGTGACGGCCAAGGTCCTCAAGTACGCGTCCAAAGGGCACGTCGCGGTCTTCAAACTGACCAACGGGCGCATCGGCAACAAGTGGCGCATCGGCGCGGGTCTGCGCAAGCCCGTCCCGACACTGCTCCTCGAGCATCGGGGCCGCAAATCAGGACGGGAATTCACCACCCCCCTGCTCTACCTCAAGGACGGCGACCGCTTCGTCATCGTGGCTTCGCAGGGTGGTATGCCCAAAAATCCGCAGTGGTATCACAACCTGATCGCCAACCCGGACACCCGCATTCACGTCAAAGGCCAACGCGGCCTTCAGGTTTGCGCGCGCGTTGCTACACCGGAGGAGCGGGCCGCGCTGTGGCCGCGCCTGGTCGACCTGTACGCGGACTTTGCCAAATATCAGGCCTGGACCGATCGCGAGATCCCGGTAATCATCCTGACGCCGCGCTGACCGTCAACCGGAACAGCGCGCGCTGCAATGTGGGCAAGATGTCGGTAATGGAGATCTCGCCGGCGGCGAACCGGGCAACCAGGCCGTACGCGAGGTTCGACACGATCGGCGGCAGGTCCTCGACCAGGCCGGCTTCGGCGTCGCGGAGCACCGCCATGGTTGCCGGTATGACGGCGTCCAGGCCACGGTTGACCAGACGCTGACCCCCGGGGGCCGATCGAGCGCGGAAATACGCCCGGAGCATGTCCGGGTGACGCTCCCACGGTTCGAAGATGGTGCGGAAGACGCGCATCAGTCCGTCGTACACAGATTCCTGCGGGTCGTGGGTCTGCGTCGCCAGGCCGGCGTAGCGGTTTTCGTCCATCCAGCTTTCGAGCGCGGCCAATATCAATGCATCACGGGTCGGAAAGCGTTTGTAGATGGTGGCCAGCGACGTCCGGGAGCGCCTGGCGACCTCGCGTAACTGAACTGCCTCGTAGCCGTCGGATTCCAGGATCCCCACCACAACGTCGAGGATGACGTCGAGGATTGGATCATCGACGCGGCGATCCTGATCGCCGATCACCGCTTCAGTGCCGACCAATTTCGTGCACCCCTTGCCCTCGCCGAGTAACCCGGTTACCGTACCACTCTGTAACGAGGTTACTCAGCGCGGAGGGCCCATGACCAGCTCACTCATCCCTGTCCTCCGACGACGCGCGCTAAAGCACCGGAACCACGCTTCTCCTCGATGTGAGCAGCTGCCTGACGTTAGGACCGCCCGCGCATGACCATCGCTCCCGATACCGACGTGTACTACGACCCGTATGACGTCAACATCACCGCGGACCCCTACCCGACCTACGCCCGCCTGCGCGACGAAGCCCCGCTCTACTACAACGAGCGCTACAACTTTTGGGCGATTTCGCGCCACGCCGACGTGGAGAAAGCGCTTTCGGATTGGGAAACGTTCTCCAACAGCCGAAGTGACATCCTCGAGCTCATCCAGTCCAAGTTTCCGATGCCCCCCGGCGTGATGATGTTCGAGGACCCGCCGACTCACACGATGCTGCGTGGCGTGATGTCCCGCGTCTTCACCCCACGGCGGATGGCCGCGATCGAGGATCAGATCCGGGCCTACTGCGTGCGGTGCCTGGATCCGCTTGTCGGTTCAGATGGATTCGACATCATCGCCGAACTCGCTTCGATGATGCCGATGCGCGTGATCGGGATGCTGCTGGGCATCCCCGAAGACGAGCAGATCGGTGTGCGCGACGCCAACGACGCCAACCTGCGCACCAGGCCGGGCACACCGATGAAGGTGGCCGACCCCGATGCGATCGCCGATGGACGCATCTACGCCGACTACGTCGACTGGCGCGCCCAAAACCCCTCCGACGACCTGATGACCGCACTGCTCAACGTGGAGTTCGAAGACGCGGACGGCACGATGCGCAAGCTCACCCGCAAGGAGGTGCTGCACTACACGCAGGTAGTCGCGGGGGCAGGAAACGAGACGACGGGCAGGCTGATCGGGTGGCTGGCCAAGGTGCTCGCGGAGCACCCCGACCAGCGTCGGGAAATCGCGCAGGACCGGTCGCTGCTGACGCGTGCGGTGGACGAGACCTTGCGATTCGAGCCGACGGGCCCGCACGTCGGCCGCTACACCATCCGCGACTTCGAGGCTTACAACACCACAGTTCCGGCTGGTAGCGCCGTGTTGTTGCTCTTCGGTGCGGCGAACCGAGATCCGTTGCGCTACAACGATCCCGACACATTCAATCTTCACCGCGACAATATCTCCCACCTCACGTTCGGCAAAGGCGTGCACTACTGCCTGGGCGCGAACCTGGCTCGTTTGGAAGGTCGGGTCGCCCTCGACGAGTTACTCAATCGGTGGCCGGAATGGGAGATCGACTACGACAGTCTCAAGTTGGCGCCCACCTCGACGGTGCGAGGCTGGGAGCGGCTACGCATTGTCGTGTGACCGTCCGGGAATTAAACGCCCGCCGCCACGGTAGAACAACGCATGAAACTCAACGACGCCGCACGTCAACTCATCGGCAAGGGCGCGGACGCGACTTTGGTCACCCTCAATCCCGACGGGTCCCCACAGGTAAGCCTCGTTTGGATCGCACTGCAGTCCACGCCTGACGGCGACGAATTGGTGAGCGCACATTTGGCCGAGCACAAAAAAGTGCGCAATGTCCGACAGGATCCCCGAGTGGCGGTGACCGTGCTCTCCCCCGACAACCCGGGGCGGGCCATGCGGCCTTACCTTGCCATCAATGGGACAGCACGGGTGGTCGAGGGCGGCGCCCCCGAGTTACTGAAGGAACTTGCGCAGACGTTGTCCGACCCAGACGTTTTTCCGCCGGAAGGCGCACCCCCGGGATACCTCACCCGCATCCGCATCGAGAAGGTCGGCGGCATCGGACCCTGGGCGTCCTGAGTCAGCTTTCGGGCGGCGCGACCACCTGCGTCCGGCGTCGCGCCGCCCCCCACAAACCGACCCCGATACCCACCGCAGCGCCCCCGAGTCCGATGGCACGTTGAGCCGGCTTCATCTGGTCGTGCACGCTGAGCCCGCCGAGTAAGTCAGCCGCGTCGGCACCACCGGAAGCCAGGAACCAGCCGCGGGTGTTCTTGCCCCGCAGAGCCGAGACGGCGAGCAATCCACCGATCAGCGCGTCGCGGTAACCCATTGAGCGCAACAACAATTGCGCAGTTGCCGTCTGATCCTCCGGATCACCCCACAGCTTGTTCGCCTTGATCGGGTCGACGAGAAATGAGATCCCCGAGGCGAACCGGATGCTGCCGGCGACCAGCGCCGCTCGATCAATCGACATGTCGGCAGCTTAGTCCGCGGCTGTCCTATCTCACCGAGCCTGGCGCGCCGGCAATTTGTGGTTGTCCCACGTGATCAGACGGTCGGGCTGGAAGACCACCCAGCGGGCCGATCGTCCGCTGGCGGTCTGCGGGTACCGCACCGGCTCCGCGCTCTGCGGTTCCCCATGTCCCCCTGCGTATTTCGTGCCCATCTGCCAGCGCACCTCTTCGAGATGCGGATCGGCGTTTTCCTGTTCGGCGTTTTCCAGCACTGTCGCGCGCCCCTGAAACATCGCGCCCACGAGTTCGGGGAAGCGCTCGTTGCGGTCAACCAGCACGGTGCACTCCGGATTGCGGCGCAGGTTCGCGATCTTCTGGCCGCGGCAGTAGAAGTAGACCCGTCCGCCCGCCCAAGCGAACCACAGCGGCGTGACGTTGAGCCGCTGACCCGGTCCCACCGTGGCGATCCGCATGTTCCATGACGAGGTCATCAGCTCGTCCAACTCTTCGGTGGTCAAGCTGAGCGCGGCGGGTATTCGGGCCATCGCGTCTCCCCTCCTTCGGTTCGGGTACTGGCAGCACATCCATGATGTAGAGGCCAGAATATGGATGCCCATGACACATAAGCAGAAGGAGAGCAGGGATGACGTGGCAGATCGTGCTTTTGGTCTTGGGTTTGGCCGTTGCCGGAGTCGCGGCCGTTATGTGGAGATTCGCCGGCAATGACAAAGGGCGCGGCCGCAGCAAGAGGGTGACGCTGATCGCGTTGGCGGTAGCGGTGCTGTCCTTCCTCTTCGGCTGCTTCACGATCGTGGGGACCCGCCAAATCGCGATCCTCACCACTTTCGGCCGGCCTACTGGGGTAAGCCTGAACAACGGCTTTCATGGCAAGTGGCCGTGGCAGATGGCACACCAGATGGACGGCGCCGTCCAGATCGACAAGTACGTCAAGAACGGCAGCCACGACGAACGCATCATGGTGCGACTGGGCAACCAGTCCACTGCGTGGGCCGACGTCAGCATCCGCTGGCAGCTCAAACAGCACGCCGCTCCCGAGCTCTTCCAGAGCTACAAGACTTTTGACAATGTGCGGGTGAACCTGATCGAGCGCAACTTGTCGGTAGCGCTCAATGAGGTCTTCGCCGCGTTCAACCCGCTCGACCCACGCAACCTGGAGGTATCGCCGCTGCCAGCGCTGGCCAAACGAGCGGCCGACATCCTGCGTCAGGATGTGGGCGGGCAGGTCGACATTTTCGACGTCAACGTGCCGACCATCCAGTACGACCAGGGCACCGAGGACAAGATCAACCAGCTCAACCAGCAGCGCGCCCAAACCTCGATCGCGGTGGAATCCCAGCGCACCGCGGAGGCCCAGGCCAAAGCCAACGAAATCCTGTCCCGCTCGATCAGCAACGACCCCAACGTGGTGGTACAGAACTGCATCACCGCCGCGATCAACAAGGGGATCAGCCCGCTGGGCTGCTGGCCGGGCACCGCGGCGGTGCCCACCGTGCCGGTCCCTGGGCGATAGTCGTGGAGTTGCCATTCGCCGCCGCGCTGCGCGCCCGCCGACGAGGGCCCAATGCCGCGTTCGATCTCTTCGATGAGCCCGAGGACCTCGAGATGGAAGGGACCGAAGCGGCGCCGGACACCGGCACCTTATCCTCCGCAGAACCGGCGTTGCTGCTGCAGAAAATGGAGAACCGGCTCGTCCGCAACCACCTGGCTAATCCTGAAGTGCTCAGCGACGACGAACTTCGCAGACTGCGTTACATCCTCAACTTCGCCAGACTCGCCGACTTCGAACCCGGGGCGGCGGGCCCGGGCGGGCGCCGCGGACGCGGGGACATCTCGGTGGGCGCGGAAATCGGGCCGTGGCGGTCCAGGGTGATCGATGCGTTGCACGGGCCGTTGCGAGAAGAGACGGATCCGATCAAGTCGTCGACGACGGCGCGCGACGCGCTGCACAACCTGAGCAACGATCAGGACGATCAGCGCAACGTGCTCATCGAGCGGCATCGCAATGACTTCAGCGCCGCCGAACTCGACGCCGAGGTCGGCTACAAGAAACTGGTCACGGTCCTGGGCGGTGGCGGCGGAGCCGGTTTCGTCTATATCGGCGGCATGCAACGGCTGTTGGAGGCCGGTCAGCTGCCCGACTACATGGTCGGCTCGTCGTTCGGCTCGATCTTGGGCAGCCTGGTAGCCCGGGAACTACCCGTCCCGATTGAGGAATACGTCGATTGGGCCAAGACGGTGTCGTACCGGGCCATCCTGGCGCCGGAGCGGCTGCGGCGCCGCCACGGCATGGCCGGTCTGTTCGCATTGCGCTTCGACGAGTTCGCCCACGCTCTGCTCAGCCGCGAGGACGGCGAACGGATGCGCATGTCGGACTTGGCGATCCCGTTGGACATCGTCATCGCCGGTGTACGCCGGCAACCGTACGCGGCGTTGCCTTCGCGGTTCCGTCGTCCCGAACTGGCAGCCTTGCAAGGGCGCTCAGTTCCGTTCCGCCGCATCGGAATCGGGCCGCTGGTAGCGGCCCGCTTGTGGCAGGTGTCGGCGTTCATCGACCTGCGGGTGGTCAAGCCGATCGTCGTCACCGGTGACGACCCGGCATTGGACCTCGACGTCCTGGACGCGGCGTCGTTCTCATCGGCCATCCCAGGTGTGCTGCACCACGAAACCCGGGACCCGCGAATGCTGCCACTCCTCGACGACTTGTGCTCGGACCGGGACGTCGCGGCGCTCGTCGACGGCGGCGCGGCCAGCAACGTTCCGGTCGAGCTGGCGTGGAAGCGGGTCCGCGACGGCAAGCTCGGCACCCGCAACGCGTGTTACCTGGCGTTCGATTGCTTCCACCCGCAATGGGATTCGCGGCACCTCTGGCTGGCCCCGATCCTGCAGGCGATCCAACTGCAGATGCTGCGGAGCCTGCCCTACGCCGACCATCTGGTCCGATTCAAGCCGACGCTATCCCCGATCAACCTGGCGCCTTCGGCCGCCGCGATCGACCGAGCGTGCGGATGGGGACGAGACAGCGTAGACAAGGCAATCCCGGTGACCACCGCGCTGCTGCAGCCGACGTGGTGGGAAGGTGATGCCCCGCCGGCATCTGCTAACGAACCCGAGCAACGCGCGAAGTCGGTGGCCTCGTCGATGAGTTCGGTGATGGCTGCCATCCAATCACCGACCGGTCACCTCGCTCGGTGGCGCAACCGTCACCTGACCTGACGCGGCGTCCGCAGACTACGATGACCTCATGTCCGACCCGGAGGAATCGGGGAACCTGGCGTGGTCGCGCGGTAACGAGGTCCCTCCCGTACGCAGCATGCCGGCCGACGACGGCGCCGGTGATCGTCAACACGCGGCAAGCGCACCGGCCGATATCGACCAGACCTGGATCACGGCCTGGACCCGCGCCGCGGCATTGCTGTTGACGTGTCTGGCGCTGGCAATCGTGATCGTGTTGGTGGGCTGGGTGATGGCCAAAGACAAATCGTCCGAGAACGCGTCGGAACCGGCCGGCACCACGGCCCCCTCGATTGCCAGTTCGGCACCGGCCACCACCACGTCCATCTCGTCGACACCGGACCAGGACAGTCGCTACATCGCCGCGCTCAACGAGAAGGGCATCGAGTTCTCCAATCCGGAGGTCGCGGTGCACAACGGGAAAACGGTGTGCCAAAACCTCGATGCCGGAATGACGGTCCAACAGATCGCCGCCCAGTTCCGCCAGGACAGTCCCGACTTCAGCGCCCACGCAGACGATTTCGTCGCCGTCTCGGTTCGGGCCTACTGCACGCAATACAGCAAGCAGGTCGCCGGTATCTGAGCACCCGCAGTCAGTCGGTAGCCTGCCGGAACGCACTGACCAGTTCCGCAAGCACCTCGGTGGCGCGCCCGGGATCTCGCGGCACCGTCCCGCTGAAGCGGATGTCGGTAGCGCCGTCCGCCACAAGTTGCGCCACCGTGGCGATTGAGGAACGAACGTCGAGGGTGCAGTCAGGTCCTTTCACCAACGCGGCGGACCCCTGCACCTGCAGACCGCTCGGGTCGCCGCCGGTATCAGCGATCGCTCGTTTCATAGCTGGGATGGCACCTTTCAGGTCGCTGATCGCGGGACCCCAAGGGATCCAACGTTTCCCGAACCGGCTCAGCCGTCTCGCCACCGCCGGATTGACCGTGCCACTGACCCAGATCGGGATTCCGCCGGGCTGCACCGGTTTTGGCATCTGGTGGATGCCGTCGAAGGACAACTCCGGCGCGTCGTAGGAGGCTCGCTGCTGGGTCCATAACGCGTCGCACACCTCGAGGGTGTGGTCGAGCAGACGGCCCCGGCGTTCGAAAGGCAAACCCGCCGCTTCGTATTCCTCGCGTTGCCAGCCGATGCCGACGCCGAGGTCCACGCGACCACTCGACAACACATCCAAGGTAGCCAACTGTTTCGCCAATACCATCGGACGCCGCAGCGCCGCCAGCAACACCCCGGTGCCGAGGCGGATACGTTCGGTGGTGGCGGCCACCGCAGTCAACAGGACAACGGGTTCCAGCCATTGGCCGTCCGGTCCGGTCGGCTGCCGACCTCCCGTGGTGCCGCCCAACGTCGGATCACCGTAAGCATCCAGGTTCTCACCGAACACAACGTGGTCGGACACCACGACCCGGTCGACACCGGCGGCGTCCATCGCGCGTGCCGTAGCCAAGGTGGCCTGCCAGTCGGTGTCCGGATCGTCACTGAAAGTGCGCAGATACAGCGAGAGTTTCGGACCATCGGTCATGCGTCGAGCCTATCGGTGCCCGCGAATTCAGCTCAGTTCAACTCCGACTCGCCGCCCGGTTCTCTTTCCGATACGCGGAGCTGCGCACCACAAACCAGGTTGCCAGCGGACGCACCAGGCGGATCAACGGAACCAGCATGCCGAATTCCCGCTGCATGTCTTTGAGTTGATCGGACAGGCCGCGGGTCTGGTACTGCAGGAGGCGCTGGCTTTCCTCGGTGTCCACCCAGTCTCCGAAGAAGCGAGGTGGTGTTCGTTGCACGTAGGCATCGGCCGGGACGGGACCGATTCCGATCGCACCCATCAAGGTGTTGGTGAACTCGTAATACGTGGTGCGGCAGCTCTCGCCCCCCGCAATGTTGAGGATCTTTCCAATCGCCTCCGAACAACCCACCGCTCGGGCGAATGCCGTGCCCGCGTCGGCGGGATGGAGGAATTCGAATCGCGCTTCGGGGCTGAACTCGAACATGATGCTCGGATCCTGGCTTTGCAGGTGAATCGGTGAGGCCGCCGCAAGCCGCAGGATGCTCCACTGCAACCGCGACTGACGAATCAATTGCTCGCACGCAACCTTGTGCCGCCCGTACTCGTCGGTAGGGGACACTGGCGTGTCGGCACGAAGCGGCGGCTCACGGTCTTGAATGTCACCGCATACCCCTATCGACGAGGCGAACACCAGTCGCTTGGCGGTCGGCGACTTCTCCATGCATGCGACCACGTTCTGCGTGCCTTCCAGATTCACCTTCCGAGCCAGGGCCGGTGAACGTTCTGAGACAGGCGGAATGATGGCCGCCAGGTGAATGACCGCGTCCACGCCTTCCAGCGCCTGTTGCACCGATTCGCCCGAAGTGACGTCACCCCAGACGAAGTCCACGCCCCGTTCCTCGAAGGTGGCCGCCAGCTTGCGGGCCCGGCGTGACGCGAGGTCGAAGGCGACCACGTCGTGGCCTTCGGCGAGCAAAGCCTCCAGCGTCGACATCCCGATATTGCCGAACGCACCTGTCAACAACACTCTCATGCATCACCCTCGTATCGGTTGCGGCGCTGCGAGTTCCCGCAAGGAAGACAGGAACAACTCGTCCATTCGCGGGCTCAGGTCGCTCAGGGTCGGCGCACTGGCGTATCCGGTGGAGCCGAACACCCGTTGCAACGCTCCGGTATCTGCAGCGGCGCCGATGGAAAGACAAAGGGAGGCCACGCCCTCCGCGCGCAACTCGTCGAGTGCCTTCGCGGCGTCGGCTTCGGCGTACCGGCCTTCATAGCCGTCGTCGTACGGAAAACCGTCCGACAGCACCACGAGCAGCCTGTTCGGCGTCCCGGCCTGAACCTTCAGGATCTCCCCCGCACCACGAATGCCTGCCCCCAGCCGCGTATAGCCCGATGGCTGAAGCTGATTGAGCCGGGCTCGTCCCAGGGCACCGAAACGCTGCCCGAAGGTCTTGATCGCGGGCAGGGTAACGGCATGCCTGCCTTGGGAGCGGAAGGCATACACGGCGACCCGGTCGCCGAGTTCGTCGAGGGTCGCTGCCAGTGTGGCGGCCGCCCTGCGTTGATGGTCGTGTACGGCGAGGCCGTCGGTATCGGTATCGGTGGCGGACCCGGATGCGTCGAGCAGGATCAGCACGCCCAGATTGCGCTCGAGTTTGCGGCGGTCCACGTAAACGTGCTCTGGCGGTGA
Organism: Mycobacterium asiaticum; assembly: GCF_001673315.1. Lineage (GTDB taxonomy): Bacteria > Actinomycetota > Actinomycetes > Mycobacteriales > Mycobacteriaceae > Mycobacterium > Mycobacterium asiaticum_B. The sequence continues at coordinate 38,260 of NZ_LZLQ01000118.1, forward strand.
GTAACCGGAGCGCAGGTCGACGAAAAGATTGGTGAGGGCCTCGACATCGAGTTCATCTCCATCCGGACGGGCGCGCAACACTTTTGGGCCGAGACCAATGCGGCACAGACGTCGCCGAAGCACGTCGTCGTGAGCCACTTCGCCCTCCGAGACGTCGGCTGCGACCGTGAGCGGAAAGGTGATGACCCGGCACCATTGATCCCGGTACCGGCGGTGATGCACGTCCCACTCCGGATGTAGAGCTCCTCCCACTCCGACGGCAGCACCGGGTTTGCCGCCGTCGGTGAAGTGGATACGGGTGGGCAGCGGCCGGGCATTCGGGCCGGCTGCGGCGGACCGTCGGACCGATCGGACCCGCAATTCGGCGCCGGCTGCACCCTCCCCGGCGGAGCGCGTACTGCCGAACAGCTTGCGGAAGTAGTCCGAAAGGGCTTGTGAACCGGTGAGCGGGTTCTCGAACAATCTCAGGATTCTGCTCTGCGCCGGCCGCTCCCCGTCGTCGGAGTCATCATCGGCCTCTGGGGTGTCGGTCGGTTGGAATTGCAACTGCAATTCCTTATCGGTTGCCCTACCGCCTGAACCAGGCGCAGCCGCGAGCAACCGGGATGGCTTGATCACGCCGAACCACGACGGTGGATCCTCGACTTCGACTCGACCGCGGGCAACGTCGAGTGATTCGTCGGACGTCGTCGTGCGCGGATAACCGTCGAGGCCCAGCTGCGCTGCCAATGGAAGATGTTGGGCGAGTTCGACGATCACCCGGTGGCCCTCCAAGGCCAGGTAACGCCGGGCGATCGACGGACGTGTTCGTAACCCCTTGACCAGCCGGCGGTCCAGGCTCCCGGCACCGAGCAGGGCGCACTGAACGAGCATCTCGCGGCGCTGCTGCGCCGCGCTTTCACCCGCGGAAACGAAGACGACCTGACCGTTGGTGTGCGGGGCCTCACCGGCGGCCGCCTCGGCGACATCAATCGTCCTGCCGGCGATGTAGGTGGCGAGGAGCCGAAAGCTGTTGGGATCATTGGCCGTCACGTCTGAGGCAACACCGCGTCCACCAATTCGCCGAGCGCGCGCACCACATCCCGGTCGTCGGAGAGGACTTGGACGATGGCCGAGTGGACCGCACTGCGTAGGTTCAACCCCTCGGCGACGAGGCCGCCGGCCAGGATCAACATGCGGGTCGACGACACTTCGCGCAGGGGTGAACCGTCCAGGTTTCTGATCGCGTTGCCGAGGTTGACCAGGAGATGTGCTGTGTGGTGGTCGATTCCGGCTTCGTGGGCGACTACTTCGGTCTCGATCTCGGCCGGTGGAAAGTCAAGTTCGATTGCGATGAATCGTTGCCGGGTCGACTCTTTCAGGTTCTTCAGGACGCTCTGGTAACCGGGGTTGTAGGAAATCACCAACTGGAACCCGGGTGCGGCGGGAAGCGTGGTGCCCAGCCGATCGACCGGAAGCTCGCGACGGTGATCGGCCAGCGGATGGATGACGACAGTGGTGTCCTGGCGCGCTTCCACCACTTCGTCCAGATAGAAGATCGCGCCTTCCCGTACCGCGCGAGTCAACGGCCCGTCCACCCAAACCGTCTCGCCACCCTTGAGCAGGAACCGGCCCACCAGATCCGCCGACGTCATGTCTTCATGACCGGCGACGGTGATCAGATCACGCCCGAGATCGTGCGCCATGGCCTCCACGAAACGGGTCTTTCCACATCCGGTGGGGCCCTTCAGCAGCACCGGCAAACCGCGGCGGGCGGCCGCCCGAAAGACCTCTACCTCGTCGCTGACTGACCGGTAGAACGGGGACTGCGAATTGGGATGCAGTGCGGCCGGTTGAGCGTTGGTCAGCACTTCAGTTCCCACGCTTGAACGGTACGATCGTCGGCAGCGTCACGCCAGGGGGAAGTACGAAGCGGCCCTGCGGATCGACGTGACCGGATTCCTTGCCCGGGATGGGTAGCGCCGGGTCAGGGCAGAGCCGGTCGGTCCCGTCACCACAGATGCCCATCGTGAAGTACGAGCGTTCCAGCAGATCCTTCGGCCAGGACTCGGCATGCAGCGCGAACCACTGCGCGGGGACGTTGTAGAAGACGAAGAAGAACGCGCTGCATGCCGCGAAAATGGCGAGAAATCGGGTGATTTGCTGCTTCGCGAACCCGCCTTGGACACGTTCTGATCCTCGTTCGACGAAGGTGCGGCCGCGATCGTCGGTGAAGAAGCGCAGTGCGCACAGGCCTGCCTGTACCCCACCCCACATGATCCCCTCGTACACGGGCCACTGGTAATAGGTGCCGGCATTGATCGACAAGGACTTGATGGCACCGGGGTAGGTGAAGAGCCCCATCGGCATGAGAAACAAACCCTCGATAACGAAGTCGAAGAAGAATGTCCACACGATCAGTACGCCAATAAGCTTGACGTTACTGATGTTTGGCCAACGCGCCTTCGCCCGTCGCATGACCCAGCAGCCGAGCATGGTGCACAGCAGAACTCCGAAGGAGTAACCCGGCGCGTTCATCAGGATCGGCTCCGCCATCATCCGGCCCGGTTCGCCGAAAGAGATCCAGCCCGGGATGTCCTGCACCCAGGATCCGCGGTTCCACATCCAGGTGTTGTAGGTGCTCCATGTGTTGATGTAATTGAGCAGCGGATCCTGGAAAAACAGCAAGCCGCACGCCACCAGCAGCATGCCGTCCAGCGTGATCCGACGCTCGCGTCGCCATGGACGAATGATGAAGTGCCACAGGCTCAGTGGTAACCCGACGACGATTACTCCGGTCCACGTGATCAGGATCGCCTTCATATATATAGGCGGATCGCTGGGTCCAGTGGGCACTCGCTCGAAGTTCGGACCGGTGACCCACCGGATCCATACGTAGAGCTGGAAGGCCAGGATCGCACCACCGATGACGGCCCAGATCCGGATCGGCTTGACCGCAGGTTTTACTTGCGTCCCGAGCGACGTCACCGCGTCCAACGATTCGGTGACCGCGGCCCCCTCTTTTCTGCTCGACAGGCTGCTCATGACGCCGTCTCCCTCCTGATGGCCGCGGACCTCATTCAGTGGCCACACCGGGCGCAAATATACCAGTCAGTATCTGAGTAACCAACGGTTCGCTCGGATTCTGTGGCACAATTCCGGCATGGTCGAGCGGTGGACGCGAGAACGACGCCTCGAGCACACCCGGTCGCTGCTGTTGGACGCCGCGGAGGAGGTGTTCGCCGAAAAAGGTTTCATGGCAGCGTCTCTCGACGACATAGCGCATGCAGCCGGCTATACCAAAGGCGCCATCTACAAGCACTTCGCCACCAAAGAAGACCTTTTCCTGGCCGTCAGTGACCGGTACTGGCGTCGCTACTTCGACAACTTTGCCGACGTGATGTCCACCGCGACACAAATCGGAGCGCAGGAACTGGACGAGATCGCCGAGCGGTGGCGCCAACTGGGCCGTGACCGCGGCGCTCTGCACGCCGCTCTTGGACACGAATTCACGCTCTACCTGCTGAGGAATCCTGACGCGCGGGAACGCGTGGCCGGGAAGCGAGCGGAAGTTGTCGACGCGCTGGGCAATTTCATCATCAAAGGCATCGACCGACTGGGCGGAGCTTTACTCATCCCGCCGTTGACGTTCGCTCATATACTCGTCGCGACCACCAACTCGATCGAACTGGTCAGCCAGCTCGACGATGCCGACCTCTACCGACCGATCCTGGAGCTGTATATGTCGGTCATCAAACTGCCTTCGGCGTCGGATCGCTGACGGCATCGCTCACTTCCCGCGATCGAAGGGAACAGTCGTGGGCACCGCCGCGCCTGGCGGGAGTACGAGCTTGCCATCCGTATCGATATAGCCGGACCGTTTTGTCGGCACTGGCACAACAGGATTCGGGCAAGGCCGATCCGTCCCGTCACCACATGTGCCACCGATGAAGTAGGAACGTCGCTGGACATCTTCAGGCCAAGGGTCGGCATGCATGCCGACCCATTGAGCGGGCACGTTGTAGAAAAGGAAGAAACAGGCGCTGACCCCGCCGAAGATGGCCAGGAAGCGGACGAACTGCTGCCGCAGGACACCTCCGGGAACGCTGTCCAATCCGCGTTCCACGACGGTGCGGCCGCGATCGTCGGTGAAATAGCGTAGGCAGCACAGGGCTGCCTGGACCCCTCCCCACATCAAGCCTTCATAGACGGGCCACTGGTAATAGTGGCCGGCGTTGAGCGAGACGGCCCGGATCGAACCGGGATAGGTGTAGAACCCGATCGGCAGCAGAATGCAGCCCTCCATCACCAGATCCAGCAAGAATGTCAACGCGTAGGTCACGACGATCAGCCTCAGATTGCTGATGTTCGGCCATCTGGCTTTGATTTTGCGCATGACCCAGCACCCGGCGATCGTGATCAGCAGGACGCCGTACGCGTAACCCGGGGCGTTGGTCAGCAGAGGCTCGGCCACCTGGCGGCCCGGCTCCTCCGGCGACACCCAACCTGGAATATGCGACGACCACGAGCCCCGGTTGAACAGCCACGTGTTGTACGTGCACCAGGTGTTCAGATAATTCAGTAGTGGGTCCTGGAAAAACATCAAACCCATTGACAAGACCAACATTCCGTCGAGGGTGATGCGCCGTTCACGCCGCCACGGCCGGATGAAGAACCACCACACGGCAAATGGCAGGCCCACCCAGAGAATGATCGCGTTCGCCATCAGCGGGATCTTCATGTACATCGGCGGATCGCTGGGTCCGGCAGGTACCCGCTCGAAATACGGCCCGGTGATCCAGCGCAGCCACACGTACAGCTGCAAGGCGAGCAGCGCGCCGCCAATCACGGCCCAGATGCGGATGGCTTTCACCGGAGACGCAGCGGTGTGACCGAGCTCAGGAACGCCCCTGAGTGATTCGGTAATGACGGGCGCGCTCTGTTTGGCCGGGCCGCTCATGATGCGTCTCCCTCTGGCTCGCGTGACAATCCCGCCAATATACCAGCGGGTATCTGAACGACGAACAAGAATCTGACCGCTCGTCAGTGACCGTAGCCACCGCCGGGGTGAGGATTTAGGCCCCGCGGATGCGCTGGTGGCGGCCCGTGCAGCGTTTTAGCCCTAGTCGACACGGGTATGCGGCCCGTCAGCGGCGCACAGCCCCCCGCCCGCGTCAATCGAACTCCAACTAATGGAGGTTATTCGGCATGTCCGAAATGATCGTTGAAACACCCGACGAAGTTGTCGCGTTCCTCAAAGCGCAGCACGACCTGATCGAGGACATGTTCGATGAGGTGCTGCACGCATCCGACCCGCGCGCCCGCGAGAAGCCATTCATCGAGTTGCGACAGTTGCTCGCGGTGCACGAGACGGCCGAGGAGATGGTGGTCCACCCGCGCCTGCGCCGGGAAACAGACGACGGCGACGCCATTGTCGACGCGCTGCTGCAAGAAGAACACGACGCCAAGACGCTGTTGTCGAGCATCGAAGATCTGGACGTCACCTCGCAGGAATTCATCGACGAGCTGAGCAAATTGCGCGACGCCGTGCTCGCCCATGCTGAACATGAAGAGCTCGAAGAGTTTCCGAGACTACAGCAGGAAGTCGACACCGACGATCTCAAGCGCATGGCGGCAGCGGTCAAGGCCGCCGAGGCCATCGCGCCGACCCGTCCGCACGCCGGCGTGGAATCGGCGAAGCTGAACTTCGCCGTGGGGCCCTTCGCATCGATGCTGGACCGGGCCCGCGATCTGATCAAGCAAGCAATCGGTTAGGAGCAGTGATGAGCACCCCCGAACCTCCTGAAGACCAGGAGCAGACCGACCAGATGGCTGCGGCTGAAGGTGGGGCGCAGGGCGGAGACGACAGCATCGTCGCGCCGCCCGCCTACCCCGCGTACTCCACCCCTCCGCCGGAGGGGCTGGCGGGCAACGAGGATGGCTGAGCCGGTCTGGATAGTCTGGATCAGGTGAGCGTTACGCCAGATACCACAGTCACTCTGCAGGACCGTTTTTCTCGCGAGTTGCCCGAGCTCGCGGTCTCGTGGACGGCCGAGGTGCCGCCGGATCCGCGGCTGCTGGTGCTCAACGAGCCGCTCGCCGCCGAACTGGCGATGGATCCCGACTGGTTGCGCAGCGGCGACGGAATTCGTTTCCTGGTCGGCAATCTGGTGCCCGAAGGCGCTGCGCCGGTGGCCCAGGCCTACGCCGGGCACCAATTCGGTGGTTATGTACCCCGACTCGGGGACGGGCGCGCCCTGCTGCTCGGTGAACTGACCGACACCGAGGGCCGCCTGCGTGATATCCACCTCAAGGGTTCCGGGCGCACGCCTTTCGCCCGCGCCGGTGACGGCCTGGCCGCAGTGGGCCCGATGCTGCGCGAGTACATCATCAGTGAAGCGATGCACGCATTGGGCGTGCCGACGACGCGCTCGCTTGCGGTAGTGGCCACCGGGCGACCGGTGGAGCGAGACACCGTGCTGCCGGGGGCATTGCTGGTCCGGGTCGCCAGCAGTCACCTGCGGGTCGGCAGTTTCCAATACGCCTCTGCCACACAGGATGTGGAGCTGCTGCGCCGGCTGGCCGACCACGCAATTGCGCGTCATTACCCGGACGCCGCCAATGCCGAACGTCCCTATGTCGCGTTGTTCGAAAGCGTCGTCGCGGCGCAGGCGGCGCTGGTGGCCAACTGGATGCTGATCGGCTTCGTCCACGGCGTGATGAACACCGACAACGTGACGATCGCCGGGGAAACCATCGACTACGGACCGTGCGCGTTCATGGAGGCCTACGACCCAGAAACGGTCTTCAGTTCGATCGACTACTGGGGACGGTATGCCTATGCCAACCAGCCCACCATCACCCAATGGAATCTGGCCCGATTCGCCGAGGCGCTGTTACCGCTGTTCTCCGACGATCCCAACGAGGGAGTTGCCCTCGCAGAGAACGCATTTGGCGGATTTGCGCATTACCACAACGCTTGGCGCTCGGGTATGCACGCCAAGCTCGGTCTTACCACCGATGCGGCGACACAGTTGATCGACGAACTGTTGCCCCTGATGCAGGAGAGCCACGTCGACTACACGTCGTTCTTCCGTCACCTCAGCAACGCCGCGCGTGGTGATGCCGCCGCGGCCCGCGGGGTGTTCGTCGACCCCGCCCGGTTCGACGACTGGGCGGCGCGCTGGCGCGCGCTGGGGCCCGACGCCGAATTGATGGATCGGGTCAATCCGATCTACATCCCGCGTAACCACCTGGTCGAGGAAGTCCTGACCGCGGCGACCGAAGGGGACCTCGACCCGCTCAACGGGCTGCTCGGCGCCATCGGCGCCCCCTTTACTCCGCGGCCCGGGCTGGAGCGTTACGCCGCCCCCGCCCCAGTGGATTTCGGCGTCTACCGGACCTTCTGCGGCACCTAGTCACCGTGGCGAACATGGTCGGCGTGTACCGCGCACCGATGCGATCCCGCAGCGACGACGTCGATCCGCGGGACACCATCGAACGTGCTCTCCGCGAGGGTCTGTGCGGATTCGGCCAATTGGTTGAGCCGGACGCACAGGACCGTCTCGACCGTCGGGTCGCCCGTTTCGTCGAGGTGGCCGACGGTTCATTTGTGTGGACCCGCGACCCGGATGGTCTGTATTGGCTCGGCCGGATCACCGGTGCGTACTTCTACGACGACCGCGACCGCGCGGTCACAGTCGACCTGGTGCACGTGCGGCCGTGCGACTGGCTGGCGGAACCGCTGACGGAACCGGATGTGCCCGCCGCTGTCGTCGCAACGTTCGGGCGCGGCGGCCGAAACTTCCAACAGACCCATCACCCGTCGGTTAGCCAAGAGACTCAACGGATCTGGGACGCTAGTCGTCGGCCGCGCTAGCGCTTCGCGACCAGGACCTCGCCTTCCAGCCCGTCGGGGTCGCGGAAGAAGACGCTGCGCATCGACCCGAAATCGTTCACCTTGCCATCACTGGCGCCATGCGCGATCAAGCGTTGTCGGATCGTTTCGAAACTCTCCTGCGACGCTGCCTGCAGGCCGAAATGGTCCAGACGTCCACGTCCCCACATCGGTGTCTGCCGATCCGGCTCCACATTGCCTTCGATGGTCACCACATTGAGTTCGGTGTGCGGGCCGATGCGGATCATCGTCATGGTCTCGCCGGCCTGCTCCCCGTGCGGTCTGGTGGGCCCGACCTCAGCCTCGAACACCTCCGTGTAGAACTCGCGCAGTCTGCCGATGTCCTTGGAGATGAGCGCAATGTGGTTGATCCCGTTCAGTAGCACCGCTGTGCTCCTCGCGCCTCAGGTAGTAGTCGTCGAGCGGCGGTGCCGGAGATGGCGCACCAGATGAACCAACGCGACGACGAAGGCCCCGACCACCGAGCCCAGCACCGCCGAAAGACCGGTGTTGACCAGCCAGGCCACCACACCCCCGACAGCCCCGGCCGCGTGGCGCACTCCTTCCTCGAGGTGGTGCACCCACTCGTAGGGGGTGTGCCAGCCCACGTGATCAGTCCCCATCAACAGGATGTGACCACCTACCCAGAGCATCGCGACCGTCCCGACCACGGACAGCACGGAGAGCAATCTGGGCATCCCCGCAACCAGACCGCGTCCCACCGCCTGACCCGGCCGGGATGAGGTCTTGGTCAGGCGCAGCCCGACGTCGTCCATCTTGACGATGCCGCCGACCACACCGTAGACCGCGACGGTGATCACCAGTGCCACGATGACGAGGATGACCAGCCGCGGCACGAAGCCCAACGTGGCGACCTCGTTGAGAGCGATCACCATGATCTCCGCCGACAAGATGAAGTCGGTGCGAATGGCGCTGCTGACCACATGGCTTTCGTTCTCCAGCGCGCCGGTGTCCTCGTCGTGGCCGCGCAAACTGCCCCAGACCTTCTCGGCGCCTTCGTAACACAAATAGGTCGCCCCAAGCATCAGGACCGGACTGAGCAGCCACGGCGCGAACTGACTGAGCAGCATCGCACCCGGCAGGATGAACAGCAGCTTGTTGCGCAGCGAACCCAGCGCGATGCGCTTGATGATCGGCAACTCGCGCTCGGCGGAAATCCCCTCGACGAATTGCGGTGTCACCGCGGTGTCGTCGACAACAACGCCGGCTGCCTTGGCCGTGGCACGTCCGGCGGCGCCGCCGATGTCGTCCAGGGATGCCGCGGTCAACTTCGCAAGGAGCGCGACATCGTCGAGGAGGCCGAACAGACCCGCACTCATTGCGTCTGCTCCATGGCGTTCGAGATTACCCGGGTGTACACCGATGGTCCCATCACGCGGGTCGACTGCCGACTTCCAAACCGGCCAACGCCGACGTGCCCTCGAAGATGGTGCGACCCCATTCCCGAACCCTGCAGCGCAGAGTCCCGGCGAGGTATTCGTAATCGGTGTCGATGTTGCGGCGTTCAGCCGGCAACGGCACCGGCAGCACATGCGGCCCCTCTGCCGTGCCGCGTCCGTCGAGTTCGACGCGGTAGCGCGCCGTGCGCGCATCAATGTGCCATTCCTGCACGTCGCAGGCTGAGGACACCAGAGCCGGCGGGGTGATGCGCAGCACTCGATCTCCCAGGCGCACAACGACTCCCGTGACATCACGTTTCAGCGGTCCAAGCTCGAGCAACCCGCCGGAAAACGCCACCGACACATCGGCATCACCGAAATCGTGGGCTTGACCCCACCACCAGCGCAACGGAAAACCGGCGCCCCAATTGCGTTCGCAGTACAACGTGGCATCAGAGAAGTTCCACTTCCGACCTGCGTGCGTCACAGTTCCGGACGCTTTGCCGCCCAGCCGATAGGGGTGCCAGTACTGGTTCAGGAATGGCACGGACGAAAACACCCCGCCGCCGCCGAAAGGCTTGGGCCACTCATACGGCTCGCGAAAGGTCAGGTCGACCCGGGTGTCACCGAGGACCATCTGCAGCCGCTCCCGGCTCGCGTCGATGAAGTCTCCGTCCGAGTCGGCGCGCACCGAGAAGCGCTGTTGGTCGGCCTGCACGCCATCCACTGCAGCCGAACGGACCACTCCGCCGGGATGCAAAGCGATGGCAGCCGTTGACCAATCCCCGGCGGAGTGGCGATTCGCGCTGCACAGCGCAACCACCACCCGTCCAGAATCAGGGTCGGACAGCCGCCAGAACCAGCCCTCCATTTCGGTGCCGTGCGATGGGACCGGGTCCCCGAACGGCACGTCGGCCCCACTGCGCCGATACAACGAGACCAGCTTGGGGACCATCGCCATGTTTGCGACCGAGCCAAGAACCTTCACACCTCAGTTGGTACCCGCCGCTCCCGGAGATGAACCCGTGCCCCCACTGACGTCGGACACCGATTGGGCCAGATAGGCGACAATGGCGTTGGTCAGCCCGCGGCGCGCTTCGTCGAGATCGGCGTAACTGCCGAGCTGCCGCTCCGACACGAGGCCGCGCATTGCACCAGGGATGAGTGTGGCGATCTCGTGCACCCGTTGCGGGTCGACTTGTAGGTCGGCGAACGCCTTCTGGCAGGTGGCGTGCCAGCCCTGCCCCCATGAGCGCAGTTCGGCGGCGGTGCGCGGATACAGCCGATCTAATTCGCTGGGTTCGCGGGGCAGCGCCGCCCGCAGATTCTCGATCGCCCGGGAATCGGGTGCAGTCAACCCGTTGTAGAGGGTGTCGATGATCTCTGACACCCTGGCCCGCAACGACGCTGCGGTGTCGGGTTCGGCGAACAGGTTGGCCCGGCGTTGCGCGGTGTGGTGCAGCACCGCGGCCCAGAATCCGTCCGCGTCACCGAACTGATACTGCACCGTCCCCCACGTCACGCCGATCTGCTTGGCGATGCGGTTGGCCGAGACCGCCCCTGGATCTCCGGACGCCAGTGCGGTAACCGCCGCCCGCAGCATGGCTTCACGGGTGGCCAATCCACGCCGGTTGGCCTTGCGACCCGTGCTGTCGGCGACCGCCATTCGTGCATCCTAGCGGGATATCACAGGTTTCGTTGACACCTTTATGAATCTTCCATAGAGTGCTTGCTGATCAGACCGAGAGGACTGCCGGATGGCCAAGCCCCCTTTGTCGATGAAGCCAACCGGGTGGTTCCAGGTTGCGTGGTCCGACGAGATCGGCATCGGCGCGGTTCACACCATGAAGTACTTCGACCAGGAGATGGTTGCCTGGCGTGCCGACTCCGGTCAGCTCACCGTGATGAACGCCTACTGCGAACACCTGGGAGCGCACCTGGGATACGGCGGCAAGGTGGTCGGCGAGGTATTGCAATGCCCGTTTCACGGCTGGCAGTGGAGCCACGAGGGGCGCAACGTCTGCATCCCCTATCAGGACCGACCCAATCGCGGCCGGCGGGTACGCACCTATCCGGTGGTGGAACGCAACGAGTCGGTCTATATATGGCACGACATAGAAGGTCGCGCACCGTTTTTCGAGGCGCCCGATGTGTTCGCCGGGTTCGGCGACGGCAGCAGCCCCGCCGACTACTACCCGCAGCAACGACTGTTCCGGCAGGACCTCGAGCTGCACCCGCAGTACGTGCTGGAGAACGGGGTCGACTTCGCCCACTTCAAGTACGTGCACAGCACGCCGATCGTGCCGATCTTCACCCGGCACGACTTCGGCGAGCCGACTTCCTACGTGGACTTCACCATCACCTTCGAAGGCGACGACCAGCAGAGCATCGAGGACGTCAAGAGCGGTGTCGAGGCCATCAACGGCGGCCTCGGCGTCGCCGTCACCAAGAGTTGGGGCATGGTGGACAACCGCACCATCTCGGCGGTGACGCCGGTCGATGAACGCACCTCCGATGTTCGCTTCATGGTCTACATCGGCCGCGTTCCCGGCCGGGACGACGCGCGCGCCGAAGCCAAGGCCCGCATGTTCGGCGACGAAGTGATCCGGCAGTTCACTCAGGATGTGCACATCTGGGCGCACCAGCGCTACTCCGATCCGCCTGCGCTGGCGACGGCGGAATACGAGGGATTCACAGCTATTCGCAACTGGGCCAAGCAGTTCTACCCCGACGCAACGGACTCGGCTCGATCCCAGGAAGGGGCCACGCGATGACGGTCAAGGTTTTCCAGGTTGCCACCGGCAATGTCGGTTCGGAGATGATCAAGCGCATCGCCGCTCATCCCGATCTGGAATTGATTGGCGTGCACTGTTATTCGCCGGAGAAGGTCGGCAGAGACGTCGGCGAACTCGTCGGTCTACCGCCCAACGGGGTCACAGCGACGGGCAGCGTCGATGAGATCATCGCAGCCCGGCCTGACGTGCTGACGTTCCACGGAGTGTTCCCCGACGAGGACCTCTACGTCAAAGTCCTTGAGGCCGGGATCAATATCGTCACCACGGCAGACTGGATCACCGGCTGGCACCGTGACCGCAACCATCCGCACCACTCCGGCAAACCCGTAAGCCAACTGTTGGCCGAAGCGTGCCAGAAGGGCGGGTCGACGTTCTACGGCACGGGCATGAACCCCGGAGTCAATCAGATTCTGGGCGTGGTGTGTTCGGCCGACGTCGCCGAGATCGAGAACGTCACCACCATAGAGTCCGTCGATGTGTCCTGCCACCACTCCAAGGACACCTGGATCGAGGTCGGCTACGGACTTCCCGTCGATCACCCGGACATCCCAGGCAAGTTGGAAAAGTACACCCGCGTCTTTGCCGACAGTGTGTTGATGATGGCCGACTGCTTCGACATCGAACTCGACGAAGTGAAGTTCGACTACGAATTAGGCGCCTGCACCAAGGATGTCGACCTGGGTTGGTACACGCTGCCCAAAGGGTCGCTGGGCGGGAATTACATCAAGTATCAAGGCATGGTGGCAGGGGTTCCGCGGGTGGAGACACATCTAGAGTGGCAGATGACCCCGCACACCGATCCGCACTGGGATATCAAGGGCTGCTACATCACTCAGATCAAGGGCGACCCGTGCATTTACAACAAGCACATGATCTTCCCTAAGCCCGGCGTCGACCTTTCCAATCCGGACAACTTCGCCTCGATCGGCATGACGGTCACCGGCCTGCCCGCGCTCAACTCGATCAAGTCGGTCATCGCCGCTCCCCCGGGCCTGATCACCAGTGCCGATCTGCCGCTGCGCGGGTTTGCCGGCCGATTCAAGGTTTAGTCCTCGGTTTCGACGACCAGCACCTCGGTGTTGGCGCGCCGGGAGACAGTTCGCGGTACAGCACCCACGACCCGCCCCACCAGTGATTTGTTCCCGACATCGCCGACGACGAGCAAGTCGGCGTCGACGTCTTCTGCCAGCTGCACCAGGGCGTCCACCGCGGCGCCTTCGATGGCGCGTTCTTCGACTTCCGTGGCACCAGCCTCCCGGGCACGCGCGGCGGCCTTGCGCAACATCTCATACACGGGGGCATTGCCTTCGTTCCGGTATTTCTCGTTGCGATATTGGTCGGGATCAGGGCCCGCCCGACCGTGATCGGAATCGGTGAACGCCGAGGCGACGATCAGCTTCGCGCCCGACTCCGCGGCGATCTTCGCCGCGCGATCGACAGCGCGGAACGAGGTGTCCGATCCATCGGTGCCCACTACCACGACCTGGTATTTGCCCATCTCAACCTCCCGAGGGTGTGGGACATTGACTAACCGCTGGCGGCGCGGTTGAAACTACGAACCGTCGAGGGCGAGAATCAGTTTGCCGGTGTTGTCGCCGCGGAACAATGCGAGCAGCGCTTCGGGGAAGTCGCCGACACCGCCACTGATCACCTGCTCGTGCGAGCGTAATTCCCCGCTGCGTAGCCAATCCGCCAGCCGGACAACGGCTTCACCGTAACGATCGGCATAGTCGAAGATGACGAAGCCGGTCATGGATGCCCGCGCGACCAGCAACTGCATGTAGTTGGCGGGGCCGTGTAACTCCTCGGTGGCGTTGTACTGTGAGATGGCCCCGCAGATGACGACTCGTGCACCGCGCGCCAGCCGTGCCAGGGCCGCTTCCAGGGTCACCCCTCCGACGTTGTCGAAGAACACGTCAATACCGTTGGGCGCGTGCACTTTCAGTTGTCGACGCAGATCGCCCGCCCGGTAATCGATCGCGGCGTCGAAGCCCAGTTCTTCGACCAGCCATCGACACTTGCCCGGACCGCCCGCAATGCCCACGACACGGCAACCGTTGATCCGCGCAATCTGGCCCGCGATGCTGCCCACCGAACCGGCCGCGCCCGAGACGACGACGGTTTGTCCCGGCTGCGGCCGCCCCACCTCGAGCAGCCCGAAATAGGCTGTGAGGCCGCTGATCCCCAGTGCGCCGAGATGCACCGGAGCCGGCGCCAGCGCGGTATCGATACGCGTCACATCCCGGCCGTCGGAAATTGCGTACCGCTGAACTCCGAACGTGCCGTAGACGTCGTCCCCGACGGCGAATTGCGGGTTCCGCGAATCGATTACGCGTCCTACACCGCCGGCACGCATCACGTCCCCGATCTCGACCGGCGGCACGTAAGACCGTCCCGCGTTCATCCAGGTGCGCATTGCCGGGTCCACCGACAGGTAGTCCACCCGTACCAGGAACTCGCCCTCGGACACCGGCCCGACGGGTTCTTCGTCGATATGCCAGTCGGATTCCTTCGGCAGGCCCAGGGGGCGGCTGGCCAGGCGGCACACGGTGTTGGTGAGTGTCATTGACGTCCTTCGGCTATAGCGGCAAGGATTTTCCGGGCTTCGGGGTCTTCGGCGGTCGAGGGCACGACAGCTACGCAGTCGGCACCAGAAGCCCGGTACGCGTGCAGCCTTGCCGCGACGCGGTCCGCGGAGCCCAACGCACTCACGCCCTCTAGTAACTCGACAGGGATTTCTGCCGCCAGCTCGCGGCGAGGTGTGCCAGCCCGCGCCCTTGCCACGAGGTCGGGGAAACCGAGCGCGGCGAACATCTCCCCGTATCCGGGGGGAGCGAGATATACCGCCAGTTGACCGGCCAATTGGGCATGCGCGGCGGCACCTGGATCGATGGCAACCGGCACCCATACCGTGAGTCGCGGCGGCGGACCGTCCGTCGCAGCCTGGTCGATCAAACTGCGGACCTCAGCCACCCGGGCCGGTGACGCCAGGTTGAGCACTATCTCGTCAGCATGCCGCGCCGCGAGTCGAATCATTCCGGATCCAAACGCGCCCACCGATATCCGCGTATCCGGGCTGGGGCTGCGTAACCGGAAGCCGTGACTCGAGACATGTTGACCGGAGAAGTCGACACGCGCACCGGCCAGCATTGGCCGCAGGCATTCGATGGTCTCGCGCATAACCGTCAGATGGTGGGTCCATTGGCGGTTGTGCCAGCCGGCGACGATCGCCGGACTCGAGGCTCCCAGCGCGATGTCGACCCGGCTGCCGGTGAGCGAAGCGACGGTACTGACACCTAGCGCGAGGGTCACCGGTCCGCGCACCCCGACAGGCAACGGCCCGATCTTGAGAGTCAGTTCCGGTGCGCGCAGCCCGATCGCCGTCGCCAACGCGAAGGCGTCATAGGTGGCCATTTCGCCGATCCAGACGGCGTCGAACCCGGTCTGTGCCGCCGTGCGCGCGATCTCTACCGCCTCCTGGTCGGGACGGTCGAGCCAGAACGGGAGAACCACTTCGACAGCGGTCACAGCATTGAGACGTCGGCCGGCTGGTCAAGGAGGATGCGTCCGGGCAGCTCGCGGGACGCCTCGTTGACCTGGAAATGCGCGGTGGCGGTGAATGCATCGCGGAATCGCCGCTGCAGCGGCGCACCGTCGTAGATGGCACTGCTGCCCGCGAGGTCGTACAGCGTGCGCACCACGTCGGCGGAGGTGCGCGCCGCGTGAGTGGCCGCCAAGCGAAGCCGATTGCGCGCGGCTACCGGCACCGGCTCGGGATGCTGGCTGGCCTGCCATGCGGTGTCGATGGCCTCGTAGTACAACGCACGCGCCGCGCTCAGCGACGACTCGGCCGTCGCCACCGCGGCCTGGGTGGCGGAGCGTCCAGCCAGGGTGCGGGTGGATCCGAGCCCCTTTTTCCCGCCCGCCAAGTCGGTGAAATCGTCGATGGCGGCACGGGCATTGCCCAAGGTGGCCGCACCGATGGACAGTGCGAAGAATCCGAACACCGGGAAGCGGTACAGCGGCCGGTCCACGACGGGCCCGTCGAACAACGAGAACACCCGGTCGCGGGGTACGAAGACGTCGTCGGCGACGGTGTCGTGGCTACCCGTACCGCGCAGGCCTAACGTGTGCCAATTGTCGAGGACCTGCAGATCGCGCTTCGGCAGCGCAACGACGGACGGCACTGGCCCGTCGTCGACGAAGCAGCCCGCGAACAACATGTCGGCATGGGTGATTCCACTGCAGAACGGCCAGCGTCCTGACACCATGACGCCGCCGTCCACCGATCGCCCCCTGCCCCGCGGTGCCCATACCCCTGCGGCGACACCCGTTCCGCCGCCGAACATTTCATCGCGGGTGTCACTGGAAAGATAGGCGACCAACAGGGCGCTGGTGATCGCGATCGACACGCACCAGCCCGTCGCGGCGTCACCGCGCGCAATCGTTTCGGCACACCGTAAGGCCGCTGATGGCTCGAGCTCCGGGGCGTCGACCTCGCGCGGCATGGTGGCCCGCAGCAGGCCTGCTTCGTTGAGCCGGTCCACGAGTTCGGGCGGCAGCCTGCGCTCACGTTCGATCTGCGCTGACAATTCGTGGGCCGACAGCGCGATGTCCTGGGCCAGTACATCAGTGGTCACGGTTCAGTTACGTTACCAGGTGTGGTTCAATAGTTAAACCGGTACAGTGAGTGAACTATGATCAGCGACTTAACTCATCGCTTCGAGGGCGAGTCCGTAGGTCGAGCGCTGGAATTGGTCGGCGAGCGGTGGACGCTCCTGATCCTGCGCGAGGCGTTCTTCGGCGTGCAACGCTTCGGCCAGTTGGCGCGCAATTTGAACATCCCCCGGCCGACCTTGTCGTCGCGGCTGCGGACGCTGGTGGAGGCGGGACTTCTCGACCGAGTGCCGTATTCGCAGGACCCCGCGCGCCACGAGTACCGACTCACCGAGGCGGGCCACGATCTTTTCGGGGCCATCGTTGTCCTGATGCAGTGGGGGGACCGGCACCTGCCCCTACCGGATGGTCCGCCAATCGTGTTGCGCCATAACGGGTGTGGTGAGATCGCTGACCCGCGTCTAGTCTGCGCCCACTGCGAGCAGGAGATCACCGCGCGCAATGTGACGCCCGAGGCAGGCCCGGGGTTTTGCGCTGCGCCGGAGTAGTCCGGTTCGTGGGTGTGCTGGAAGCGTTGCGTGTGCGCTGGCGGCGTTGAGTGTGCATCAGGCATCGCGTGTGCGCCGGCGGCGTCGAGTGTGCATCAGCGGCATCGCGTGTGCGCTGGCGGCATCGCGTGTGCATCAGCGGCATCGCGTGTGCGCTGGCGGCGTTGAGTGTGCATCAGCGGCGTCGCGTGTGCTCCGGCGGCTTTGAGTGTGTGCTGAGGGCGGACTTTGGCCCAGAAACCGCACCGCAGCTTCCCACTCAAAGCCCTTGCTGCACACTCAAGGGGCCGGGCAGGAGTTCGCGATCTGGATCGAGGCCGGCCACAACGCAGTTGCCACTCCGAACGCCGCCATGTCAGCACCGGCGGGCAGCGCTTGGGACAATCGCGCCTCGATCTGCTCCACCTGCGCGCCGTGCAGGAATGCCCAGACCAGGCCAATCGACAGGTAGGGCAGCGCCAGCCATACCGCAACCTCGATCAGCGCCCCGACACTGACCTGGTAGCTCAGTACACGCCGGATCCGATCCATCGCGGTCAATCTCTCAAATCAGTGGGCGGCTCCGCCGTACCCTGCGGCGCACGTCGGCCAGCAGGATATGACTGCCGCCCTGGCGAATGAACGGTGGCAGGAAGCGATTGACGAAAGCCACTAGAAGGAACAGGTTCTCGAAGAGGCGTTGCTTTGCCGGACTCCATGAGAACCCGAGCGCATCCCGGAAGATCGGCGCCAGGAAGCCGGCGGTCAGGAACTTCAGCAATCGATGGAACGGTAACCGCAGCATCGGATTGATCATCTGGAGGTCGACCAACTCCCGCAGATAGTTGCCGACCACCTCCCCCACCTCAACGTGTCGGCACGCCTCAATCCAGTAGTCGTCGAATGCTTTTCGGGTCGGCGGCCATTGCTCCTCCGATACCTGCAGAGTGGTGCCCAAGGTCCACGCCGAGCGGTAAAACTCCTCTGCCTGTTGGTCATTCATCGGCCCGCGCAGCAGTTGGTAGGTGTCTTCCAATCCGACGAACAAGCATGCGGCCACCCACATCTGCAACTCGCGATCGAACGCGTTGTAGCGGATCGGGCTTTCGGGCGTCGACTTGACGTGCCGATGCGCGCCGTCGACGGCCTCGCGGAACGCCACGCGGTCCTGCGCAGACCCGAAGACCGCGACGGCCAAATACTGAAACGTCGTCCGGGCCCGTTTCCACGGGTGCTTCAGCAGGTTGCCGGAATCGACCTTGGACTCCACCACGCCGTAACCCACCCCGGGTCGCGACAGTTGCATGATCACATTGGCCGCGCCCGCAGCGAACGCCCAGAAGTCCATGGCTGCCCGGATATCGACCGGCTCGTCGCTCCAGCGTGCCGTCCGCCGACTGACCCGGATACGTGTGTCATCGATCGAAAGCTCAGGATGCTTGACCACCGGGTTCCTTGGAATGGACATTCACAGCACCCCCAAGCGCTTCGCCCGCTTTCGTGGACTTCTGACCGAGTTCACCAGGTACTGTGAGGCTCTCACACCGCGTCGGGCTAGGCAACGGCCGGGCCGAATCGGGGTTAACATAGCTGGTGCTCGACCCGTCCGGGAAGCACTCAACGACGAGGGCCCAAGATGCTCACCAAATTGCGTTACCTGCTCGATTACAAGATGACCGTCGCCGAATGGCTCGGCCTCGCCGTCATCCTCGGCATCCCGTACTTCATTGTGGGTCTGGTGTGGTCGTCGACTCACACCGACCACCTGCACCAGCTGCGCGGTGCGGACCTGGTGGTGTCCTTCCTGGGCTCGATAGTTTCGTGGCCGGTCCTCTTGTTTTCCAATGTCTGCATGACCTGAATGGTGCGGCTCAGCCGCTGAGTTGTGCGATTTGAATCAGGTTGCCGCACGTGTCGTCGAGCACTGCCGTCGTCGCGGGCCCCATCTCAGTAGGGGGTTGTGTGAACAGCACCCCGAGCTTGCTGAGCCGCTGATATTCCGCCTGCACGTCGTCCACGGCGAAGGACGTGAACGGGATGCCGTCGGAGAGCAGCGCTTCCTTGAAGGACTTGGCCGCCGGATGCTGGTCAGGTTCCAGCACCAGTTCGGTGCCGTCGGGGTCGTCGGCGGAAACCACGGTGATCCACCGATGCTCGCCCAGCGGTACATCGTGCTTAGCCGTGAAGCCGAGAACTTCCGTGTAGAAGCGCAACGCCTTGTCCTGGTCGTCGACAAGCACACTGGTCAGGTTGATCCTCATGCTGATCCTTTCTGCCGAGTCAGCCATCGGGCAACGATCGGCTCGAGCGGGGCGGTGTTGATGTAGTGGAACTTGTATCTGCCTTCACGCCGCACCGCGACCAGGCCGGCATCCTCGAGCACGTCGAGATGCTGAGAAATCGCCTGCCGCGACGAGCCCAACCCGTGCTTGGTCGTCAGCCGTGCGCAGATCTCGAAGAGAGTCTGTCCCGTCCGATCGGTCAGTTCGTCAAGAATGGCGCGGCGTGTGGGGTCCGCCAAGGCCTTGAAGACGTCGCCCACGGCTCGACGTTATGCAAGTAGCTACTTGCCTGTCAACGCGTCACTGGGGGTGGCTGGCGAGGTAGTCGGCCACCGGAATTCGCTCCGATGCCACGTACCCGACCGGCAACAGCACATCCCCGGAGGTCGTTAGGTAATAGACATCCCATCGGTGATATCCGGCGAACGCGGCCGGATCGGCGCCGATCACCCTGGCGTAGTCCTTGACGGCTGCGACGTAGTGGCTGGAGTGGTTGTAGCTGTAGATCGCGCCGTCGATGTTGCCGGGGAAACCGTTGGCGGCAAGCATTCGGCCCGCCGCCATGATGCTGTCCCGCGGCGAATGAATGTCGCCGCCGGCGCCGTAGGAGGAAAATGTCGACGGCAGGAATTGCATGGGCCCCTGCGCGCCGGCGTTGCTCACCCCGGAGATCCGGCCGAAGTCGGTCTCGACCATGTTGATTGCCGCCACATAGTTCCAACCGACGCCGGTGGCAGCCTCGGCTGCGCGGTAGTAACTGAGCAGTTCGGCGGTCGAGGCCGGTGGGTCGATGCGCCACGCAGGCAGCGTCGATCGCACCTCCGGACCATTGAGTGCCATCAGGTGATGGCGCGCATCGATGTTGAGGTCATAGATCCCGACCAACGACGCTGGGATAACCGGCCGCACTGTCGGCTCCCACTCGGGGTGGCGTCCGATCGCGCGGTAGGCGGCCTGCTCGCGGAGCGCCGCCGCCTGCAGCGCGGGCTCCGACGACGACGGATCGCGCAGTGTCTGCTCGTCGGCCACCAGGTCGCGTGCCAGCTGGGCGGGTTCGGCCGCCAGCGCCGGTTGTGCCGCGGCTTCCCCGTAGCCGAGCAGACCCAGCGTGGTCAGCGCGACGAAAATGGCTGCACCCCAACGCAACATGTTCGACCGGATATTGCGAGCGTCCATGGCGTCGACCTCAGGGTTGATATGCGGATATTCCGCTGTACATCTTGTCCGCTGAGTGCCGTTTGGCCAAGCCGGTGTTCTAGGGTCCGGGATGCCTCACCACGCGGGTGCCGGGTCCAGCATGGCGGGCTGGCTGCCCTGCCACTGATACCGCACCGTGGTAGTGGGTCCCGGGCATGCCGTGCAGACCTCCCTGCCGTCCTTGTAATCCAGGGCCACGGTGTCGTCGGTGGTTTTGGCTTTGTTCAGCGATGTGAACGGGTAGGCCTTGGACGTCGCTACGCCGACGAAACTTCCTTTGTGGAACAGCAGCGCCAGATCCGGCGAACTTCCGGTAGCGCCGACGACGGTGATGATGACCGTCGACAGGGTGGTGCAGGGGTTGTAGTTGCTGCTCGGGTCGAAGCTGTGGGTGTTCAGGTCCCACTGCCCGTTCTGCGGTATCGCGGGGATTTGCTTGATCGCTGCTTGGATCTCCGGTGCGGCGAGGTTCACCCCGCACGTCGTCGTCGGTTCCGCGTGGGCGGGCGCGGTCAACGGACTCAACGCGCAGAGGACGGCGACAAGCGCGGCTAAGACAACTACTCGCATCGAACACTGCCTCCTTGTTGGCTGCATTCATGGTGGCGGTGTGTGATCCCGGCTGGGTAGGAATGCTGCGAGATTGTGTCGAAGAAGTGACCTGCGCGGTGCGCTATCGCCGACAGCCGGTCAATGTCCGCCGTGTTTGGGTTGATTGGGCACACCCGGGAAAAGCTGTTCGGTTGAACCGGACGTCACCCACCCGCCCAGCTTGGTGACGAGGTGGGGCGCAAACACGGCGCCATACAACAGGTTTCCGATGAGAATGACGGCCACGACGGACAACACGGCCGATTGAGCACGAGTCCGGGACATCTTGTCGGCCCACATCTTGATTACGTTGCGGCCCTGGGCATCCGTTCGTCCAAGCAGGTAGGTGAACACCATCATCTGCACACCGAGTGCAATGGAGTCGTAGATCGGATATTGATGCTT
This sequence comes from Mycobacterium asiaticum, assembly GCF_001673315.1. Lineage (GTDB taxonomy): Bacteria > Actinomycetota > Actinomycetes > Mycobacteriales > Mycobacteriaceae > Mycobacterium > Mycobacterium asiaticum_B. Next base: position 59,950 of record NZ_LZLQ01000118.1, read on the forward strand.
GGTCCCCTCGAAGACGGCGAGCCCGGGAATCACGTAGCCGTAGTAGAAGACACCGACGCGGGCGCCGATGAACGCGTTGAACATAAACGCCCACGCGAATCCCACTACGAAGCCGACAGTGAGCAGCGTGGTCGGTCGGCGCCAACCGAACCGCGAGGTCAACCGTCGTCCGAGCGCGGCACCGATGACCGCGGGCAGGACGAAATAGCCGATGTAGCCCAGGGGTACGGATGACGGCAGACCACCCCAGGTCATGTTCAGCGGCCACCATGACGGCATCCGGGGCAGGGCGGGCGGGAACTGGGCGTACATGGCCCAGTCGTAAGGCGCCTCGATCCAGGAAAAGGAGATTGCCGAGATACATAGCAGCAGCAGTGGGTGCAGGCAGCGGCCGCGGATGCTCAGGTACACACCGAGGGCGGTGAACACAATGCCGCTGCCCCAGCCGAAGATGACGGCGATCGTCAGCAACGGCGACAAATCGCCGCTCATGGGTCTTGCCCTTCACGTGGCGCCCTGCGCGCTTCGGGGTCGAAGTGCAGGACCACGCCGTATATCAGGGCGATCAGCCCGAACAGGGTGCCGAGCATGATGACCGCGCCCACGACGAATCCCTTCCCGGCGGAGCAATTTTTAATAGTGCACACTATTCTAAGAGGAGGGTCAAGACCGCTATCGTGAATGCCGTGCGCCAGCCGACCCGCCGGCCTCGCGGTGAGCCGCGCAGACTGCTGCTCGACGCCGCCCGCGCGCTGTTCGCCCGCCAGGACTACCGCACCACCACCACGCGCGAGATCGCCGCGGCCGCTGGGGTCTCCGAATATCTGCTGTTCCGAAACTTCGGCTCCAAGGCTGGACTGTTTCGCGAGGCCCTCGTCCTTCCGTTCACGAATTTCGTCGACGAATTCGGGCGCACCTGGCAGTCGGTCGTCCCAGAAGAGACCGACGAAGACGAGTTGGCCCGACAATTCGTCGGTCAGTTGTACGACGTGATGGTCGAGCATCGGGGTCTGCTGCTCACCCTCGCTGCCTCCGAGACGTTCAGCGAGGACGAGATGACCGACGCCGGCATCTCCGACATCCGGCGCGCCATCGCCGTGCTCGGCCGAATCAGTGCCGAGGGCATGCAGTTACGCGGACTGCGCTCGAACAAGCCGGACCTGCCCGCGCACTCGACAGTGGCCACGATCGCCGGCATGGTGGCACTGCGCTCGACATTCTTCGGCGACGAGCAACCGTCCCGGGACGCGATCGTGGACGAACTCGTGCAAGCGATTCTGCACGGCTTCCTGCATCGCTAGGCCTGGTGTCAGTGCAGTGGCTCTTCTCCGGCAAGAACAGTGCGATGCATGAGGCGACCGCTGTCCGCGGCATACGGCAGCGCCCGGTGCATCGTGCCGGTGTTGTCCCACATGAGCAGGTCACCGACCTGCCATTCATGCCGGTACACGTAGCGCGGTTGGGTGGCCCAATCACGAAGGCGCGCCAGCAGTGCGCGACTTTCCTCTGTCGGCAGTCCGAGCACGTAGTCCGCGGTTGCACCGAGCAGCAGCGACTTGCGCCCGGACTGGTGTGTCCAGACCATCGGGCACGCCTTCGTCGGAGACTTCTGCCAGAAGCAGATTTCCTCGTAGCTCATCTCCGGACGCACGTAATACTGTGAGCGCTCGGCACTATGGACCACCCGGAGGTCGGCGATTGCCGCTTTATCAGCGTCCGGCAGGTCCTCGTAGGCGGCATAGGTGTTGCAGAACTCGGTCTGTCCGCCAGCATTTGAGAGCTTGATCGCGCGCAGCAGGGTGGCGAGATTGGGATAGGGCTGCAAAGAGCCGTCGAAATGCCAGAACATCGAGCCTTTCAGATACTCGGCACGCTGGTTCACGCTCTGGTCGAGAGAGATCTTGTAGATCCCGCCCTCCCCTTCGTTCTGCACAATGCTGCCAAGAGTTTTGGCGATGGCGACCTGTTGTTCGTCGTTGATCTGCAGGCCGCGAAAGAAAATCACGCCGCGCCGCTCCAACGCGGCGCGGATGGTCTCGGCTTGCCGGCCGCTGAGCAATGTCTGCAGGTCGGCCCTGATCTCGCTGCCGATTACCGTTGTGCAGTCGGCGATTTCGAGCGGTGTGGTCGAGAGTTCCATGTTCAGCTGAGCCGGGTGAGGATGGTGTTGGCTGAATGCTTGACCCGTGGCTGCCGCCACAGCTCGACTGCCAATGACACAGTGATCAGGGAGTACAGCAGGTTGCGAAGGTTTGCGACGTCGTCGGGCAATGGTTCTGAATAGTCGAACTTGTCGATATAGGCGACGGCTTCCTCGGCGTGCGGAAAGACCTGGTCGTAGAACGCCTGTATTTCGGCCATGGAACTGTGCACCCGCTTCAGGTAGCGCTGGTGGCCGTCTTCGATGGCCCATTCGGCAACCAGGGGCTCGAGCTGCGAGAACTCCTGCGGCAGAGTCTGATTCATCTGTCGGCCTCACCGGCCGCTACATAGTCGCCCACCACCTTGTGCAGATGGCGAAGCAGGATCTCCTCGTCGTTCATGGTGAATTGCGTGAGTGCTCCGCTGTTCAGCATCGCCTGTAAGCCTTCGGAGGGGCTGGCGTCCTCCAGGATGATGTCGTTGAGGAAGGTCACCGTCAGCTCCTGGCCCAACCGCTCCTTGTGTGTCTTGGGCGGCTGGTAGAACATCTCGGCTTCGAAGATGTGCGAGTGGGGGCCGGTCGGCCAGTGGGTGTGCGTGCTGAATCCCGACGACCCGAAGATCAGTACGAAGTTCGGGAAGAACTGGAACGAATCGAAGCCGTATTTCTCCGACCGGGTGGGGTTCAGCCCCGGTGGCATCGTGCCGCGATCGGTCCGCTTGCTCCATGGGCCCGCGGCGCTTGCTTCCATCACGCATTCGATTGGTTTGGAGTAGGGGGTCTGCTGCGACGGCTCCCCCGCGAAAGAGAACATCCGGTGCGGACCCTTGAGTTGGTAGGCCAACGCATCGGTGAACGGGTTCGGCTGGTCGAAGGCGTCTCTGGCCTCCGCGGTAAGGGCACCGAACGAGGCGGCATGCAAGTAGGGGCCGTGATAACTCTCCGCGAAGCCGTCCAGGAAGATCTTCCAGTTGCACTGCAATTCCACGCGGAAGCGGTACACCTGGTGCGGCCCGGCGAACGGGTAACCCTCGATGCCGTGGGCCAACTCGCCGAGGTAGGAACGCAAGGACTCGGTGTTGTTCGGGTCGAGGTTTATGAAGATGAAACCTTCCCACACTTCGCATCGAATGCCGGGAACCCGGCAGCCGTCCGGATCGAAGTCGAGCAACAGGTCCTTGCGGGTGGCGGCATGCAATGACCCGTCCAGGTTGTAGCGCCAGCCGTGAAATCGGCAGTACAACAACGGCGCCCGGCCCTGCACCTCCTGGAAGGGGTCGTCCTGCCAAAGCAATTTGTTGCCACGGTGCGGGCAGATGTTGTGGAAGGCACGGATCACGTCGTCCTTGCCGCGCACGATGATGACCGAGGTATTGAGAAACTTCAGTTCACGGGTGAAGTAGCTGCCGGACCGCGGCACGCGCTCCACCCGCCCAACATATAGCCAGGTCTTCTTGAAGACGTGCTCGCGCTCTTTCTCGTAGAACTGCGGCGACACGCAGTCTTCGAGCGATACTGGGCCGCGCCCCAATTCGGGATAGGCGTCGGTCCAATGCCCGCTGGCCGGCTTGGTAGCCAGCACGTCCTGACGCATGAGGCCCTCCTCCACTCTGTTCGCAGGCCCCGGTCCCCTATCGGGCGAACCTAGCACTTGACTGGATGCAGGTGACAGGCCTTCAATTGCAACACCCTGTTGCGATTTTGGAACACCCGATGGAACAGAACCTGCCCTTCGACCTCGATGCCCTGCTGGTATTCGGCAAGGTGGTCGAGAGCCGAAGCCTGTCCAAAGCCGCGGCGCTGCTTGGCATGCCCAAGTCGACGGTCAGCCGCAAACTCAGCAAGTTGGAAGCCGATCTCGGTATCAAGTTGCTCCGCAAGAACACTCATCAGTTGTCTGTCACGGATCTCGGCGAGAAGATCTACCGCCACGGCGTCAACATCCTTTCCGAAGCCAACGGCGTGCGTGCGCTGGTGGAAGAAAGCAAGCAGGAACCGCATGGTGAGCTTCGGGTGGCGATCCCGGTGTTCGTCGGCATCGACTATGCCTCGCGGGTCGGTGCCGCGTTCCTGCGGCGCTATCCGAATTCGCGACTGGATATCCGTTTGGTGGACAACGTGGTTCACCCCGTGCATGACGGTTTCGACGTGGTTTTCGGCACCGGTCCGCTGCCGGATTCGACGCTGATTGCCCGGAAGGTCTTCAGCCTGGAGCTTCTACTCTGCGCGTCGCCCGACTTTGTCGACAACCTTTCCGAGCCCATCAACAGTCCGGCGCACCTCAAATCCGTGCCGTTCATCGACTGCGGTGTCTGCGAAGGTCCCGGCAAGCTGACACTGGCCAAGAACAAACGGCGCTATGAACTCTCGCCGATGGTCCGGGCGCGCGCGAACAACTTTCAGGTCGGCAAGCAGTACATCCTGCACGGACTCGGCGTGGGGGCGATGCCGAATCAGATCATCGTCACCGCTGAACTGCGCGACGGAAGCATTGTCCCGGTGCTGCCCGAATGGAGCCCCGCACCGATGGACGTGTACATGATCCATCCATTCCAGTTGTCGTTCTCCACGCTGATCAGTGCGTTCTACGAGACGGCGTGCGACATCATCACCGAGAACTCGGCGCGAACCTGACAGAGCACGCCAACCGTCTACAAAGCCGAAATGACCGAAGCGAGAAACTCTTCGGTCCGTAACCGCGACTGCGTGCGGGCAACCTGGTCGTCGCCGAACGGGACGACGCGGGCTGCCAGGTCGGTGACGCCCGCTTCCTGATAGCGGCGCAGCCGCGCGAGGATGTCAGCTTCGTCCCCCGCCGCCATGGTGTCCCCTACATCACGGGCATCGCCATGTTCAAGTAGCCGTACGTAATTGGGCGAAAAGTCCGCGTGCCCCAGGACATCGCTGGCATAGCTGCGCGCTTTTTCGGCTTCGTCGCTGGCGCAGAGGGCAACTGGAACCCCGGCGATAATTCGCGGTGCGGGGCCACCGGCGGCCGCGGCCGTAATGCGCGGCACGACATGGTCTTGAATGGCTCGCTCGTCAGCCATCCAGAGGATGGTGCCGGCTGTGCGTTCGCCCGCGATGCGCAACATGTTGGGTCCGAGGGCTGCCAACAACACCGGCATCTCGAAGGCGTCGGTGACATCGATACTCGAGTGGACGCGGTAGCTTTGGTTCTCTACGTGGACCTCTCCGGCCCCGGCGAATGCCGCCCGCAGTACGTCGAGATAGTCACTGACCAGGTGGGCCGGCCTGTCATAGGGCAGTCCGAGTTGCCCCGTGACGATCCAATGGTGAGAGGGCCCGATGCCCAGGGTGAACCGCCCGCCACAAGCCACCTGAGTGGTAAGCGCCTGCTGGGCCATGATCATCGGGTGACGGGTCTGGATCGGCACGACTGCCGTTGCCAATTCGATGCGGCTGGTGGCTTGACCCAGCAACGTGATAGCTGTCATGGCATCGAGGTAGCCCGGCACCTGCGGCATCCAAAAGGAATGGAAACCAGCCTTTTCCGCGCGAACGCCGTCGTCGACGAGCCCGGTCACCCGGTCCGCTCGCGACCGCTCCTTATCGGAACCGACCATCAAACCGATGCGCACGGCACCCGCCTCTCACGGCACATAGCGGTCCCAATCGTGGGGCACCACAACGTGAAACGGTGCGGCCAGCAGCGGCTCGATCCCCGTGTCGCGCCATCGCGCCTGGAGCCGGGGTCGCAACCGCCGCGCCGTAGTAACCGGGTCATCGTCGAGGAACAGATAACTGATCGACTGACCGGGTTGCGTGTTTGCCAAGCTCGCATCCGCTTTCATCGCGACCGCGGACCAGACGCCGGCCATACCGTCGACATCGAGCAGGTCGGCGCAGGGTGTGCTTCCCTGCTCCACCAACAGGATTACGCCCCGCGCCGGCAGCCAGGGCAGCACGTCGGCGCCGATCTTGACCCTCGGGGCAGCATGTTTGCGCTCGACGTCGTACACACCTCGTTCCACCGGCGGCAGTAACGCCTGCATCCGGCCGGCGTCACGCAACGCCCTGCCGAGTTCGGTGAATGCCGCGAGACCGCCGGGATCGGCGAAGAAATACGTCATCACGTGGTCCACCGCATCCCACGGATCCCGGCTCGCCAGTCGGGCTGACCGGCAGTCGGGCGTAGATACCAGCCGCAACGAGGCACGCAGGCCCGGAAGGCGGTACTGCTCGGGACGGTGGTCGAGGGTATGCCAGCGCAGATAGTCGGCGTCCGCGCCCTGTGGGTGCCTGGTGGCCATGGACACGTACAGCGTGCTGACGTCTCCCCGGCCGGTGGCGAGGACGTCGGCAACCTCGTCGGTGGGCGTGCCGGGCAGCGTCATCGTCATGACCTTAGCGCGATTTCGGGGTGCCGGGCTTCTAGCATGCGTCGAAAGCCCTCGCGCCACGGCACTTTGGTGCGCCCGAGCACTTCGTGCATTCGTGTCACATCCGGCCACAGCGGGGTGTGGGCCCGAGGCGTGTACTCGAAGATCGGTTCGACACCGACGAGTCCGCCCAGATACGTGCAGTACTCCTCGGCGCTAACTGTTTCGCTTCCGGCCCAGTTGACGACCACCGGCGGCGTCGCCGCCACCTCCATCGCGCGGATGCCGAACTCCACGTAGTCGTCTTCGAAGATCGGGTTGTAGTTGTTGGGTTTATCGGGATAGAGCCGAATCGGCTTGCGCGCCAGGATTGCTTCCAGACGGTCCGCGGGCGCGCCACCCTCCGGGCCGTAGGTCGAACAGATCCGGATGATGGTCAGAGGGATCCGATAGCGGTTGGCAATCCAGGTGCATACCGCTTCGGCCGCCACTTTGGAGATGCTGTAGTTGGCCCGCAGCGGTACCCCGGGGGGATCCGTCTCGGTGAGCGGCCGCTGCCCTTGGTAGGCGTAGATCGAACCAGTGGAACAGAAGACGAAACCCTTCGCCGTCCGACAGTGGTAAAGCAAGTCGCCCGAGCGCTGCGCATTGGTGTCGACACAGCGAGTCCAGTCGCCGACGCCGACGTCCACCGCTGCGTGGAAAACGTAGCTGAAATCGTCAGGGAGCATTGAGAAGTCGCCCGTAGCCATATCCAGCGCGACCGGCTTGATGCCGGCATCGGTCAACCTGTCCCGGGCCGCCGCGGACTGCAGGCGCGCGACGCCCCACACCTCGTTGCGCTGTGCCAGCAGGCGGGCAATCGGAAACCCGATCTTGCCCGTGACACCGGTGATCAGGATCTTCTCTCCGTCAATCAACCGAGTACGTCCTCACCGATCGCTACCGACCCCTAGTCGTCTTCATCTCGTTGGTCTCGTTCGGCCCGTTCCTCGGGCGAACACGAGGGAAGCTTATGCAGTGCGTCGGGTTCCGCACCGGCCGCCTGAAGATACGGCCGGCCGTCCTCTGCGGTGGCGACAACGATGGGTAGCTCGCTACCGCCGGCGCTGTCGGGTTCCACGTAGAGTTCCAGCTCCCCGGAACCGACGAACAACACCGCGTCGTCGGCGGACAGTTTCCACGGATGGCCGTCAGTCGGCCAGCGGCCCCCGACGAGGCGAATGTCTCCGCGGTAGTCCTCCTGATCCTCCGGAGCGTCAGCCGAAACGCAACTGACCCACAACTTCGCGGGCAGCGGACGGAAATACACCGCCATCCGCTGGCGGTTCAGGTTGGCGGCAATAGGTATGCCGATCG
>NZ_LZLQ01000119.1 GCF_001673315.1 Mycobacterium asiaticum
TTCTGGTTACACCCATAGCGTTTACTACAACTCTGGCAACACCAACACGGGGAACTTCAACTCCGGCTTCACCAACACTGGCACCGGTACCGCCGGTGCCACCATCACCTATCAGCAACCCCCCACGGCCGCCCACGCCACCGACACCACCGGTGCTACCAGACCCACCAGCTGACCCGTTGCCTCCGTCAACGCCGGGTCCACCGGACTCACCTGGCGCCAAACCGGGAGCACCGGCCGTACCCGTACCACCGGCGCCACCAGCACCGCCGTTCCCGAAATACCCGGCATTGCCGCCCACACCGCCAGTTCCGCCACCGGCCCCGCCGATGCCGCCGACGCCACCGCTGCCGAAGATCCCGGCGTTGCCGCCCACGCCGCCAGTGCCAGCGCCGAGCCCGCCAGCACCTCCGGCGCCACCCGCGCCGTACAACCATCCACCGGCGCCGCCAGTCCCACCCGCCGCACCGGCACCGCCGGCACCACCCATCCCGCCCACTCCGAACAGCCCGGCAGCGCCGCCACTGCCACCGGTCTGACCGACCCCGCCGGCCGCCCCGGCCCCGCCATTGCCGAACAACAATCCACCCGCGCCGCCGGACTGCCCCGGCGCCGACCCGCTCGCACCGTTACCGATCAACGAACGCCCCCACAACGCCCGGGTGGGCCCGTTCACCGCGTCCAACAAAACCTGCTCAACATTGAGCGCCTCAGCACCCGCATAGGACGACGCGCCTGCACCCAGAGCCCGCTCGAACTGGTTTTGAAAGAGCGCGAGCCGCGCGCTCAGGGCTTGATACTCCCGACCGTGCGCGCCAAACAACGCCGCAATAGCCGCCGAGATCTCATCCTCAGCCGCAGCTACGACGCTGCTGGTCTGAGCCGCCGCCGCCGCATTCGCCGCACCGATCGACGAACCGATCCTCGCCAGATCCGCAGCCGCAGCCGACACCAATTCCGGCGCAACAGTGATAAACGACATTCCACAACCTCTCAGCGGACAGGTTGGCAATCAGGTGACAACCCAGCGAATAGCGAGCCGGCGCCCACCACGCTCGGGAACCCAGGCAAGGGCCAACGATTCCAACCCAGCGATGCCGCGAAAAGGTCACTTCCTCCACTTTTGCCAGAGATCACCGGGCAAAGTGCACACCCGCCAACGGCAATAACGTCAGGGCAACCACCGGCGACAGCAACACGACCCGCCCCGCGCGCCACTCGATGAATGCCCTACGGACACACCAGCACTGAGCTGAGCTGGACGCAATCACATTCGAAGTCGCCGCCGAGAGCCGCTAGGGCTGCCGGACTACTTTCTGTCAGATCCTTACGGCCTGCTCGGCGCTGGGTTCGTGACGACGGTTCACAGACCCGTCAGCAAACCGAATATCAGATTGCCCACGTAAAGCGCCCGCGGGAAATAGCCGATGTCCTCGAAGCCCGAGGTGTAGACACCGATGTTCTTGATGCCCGAAAGCAGCGTGCCTGCGTTGAGGATGCCGGAGTTGGCGAGGCCCAGATCCAGCAGGCCCGATACCGCCGCACCCAGGGTGAGCACCCCGGAGTTCCCCAAGCCCGCGAGTAGCAAGCCCGAGTTTCCGGTGCCCGGTGTCAGCAGGCCCGAGTTTCCGGCGCCCGGTGTCAACACTCCGGAGCTGCCGAGCCCCAGGGCCAGGTAGCCGGAGGTCCCGCCGTTGAAGTTGAGCAGACCAGAGCTGCCAGCACCCGGGTTCAAGGTGCCGGAGTTCCCGACGCCCGGGTTGTACCGCCCAGAGCTGCCCAAGCCCAGATTGTTGTTACCGGAGTTTCCCCCACCCAGGTTGCTGGTGCCCGAAGTCCCACCACCGACGTTGCCCGTGCCCGCGTTCCCGCCGCCAGGGTTCTTGGTACCGGAGCTGCCGGCACCAGCGTTTTCAGTGCCCGAACTGCCGAAGCCGAGGTTGCCTGTGCCGGCGTTTCCGCCGCCGATGTTGCGGTTGCCCGAGCTCCCCGCGGACACATTGTTGCGGTCGCCCGAGCTTCCGCCACTTCCTGCGTTGTCAGTACCCGAGGATCCGCCTGTCGCGGTATTACCGAAACCCGAGCTCCCAGCGGCTGAAATGTTGCCGACGCCTGAGCTTCCGAAGGTGACTGCGGTGTTCCCGGCTCCCGAGTTCCCGGCGCTCCCATTGTTGTTATAGCCCGAGTTCCCGGCGCTGCCGTTGTTGCCGGTGCCCGAGTTTCCGGCGGTGCCGTTGTTCTTGGAACCAGAGCTGCCGCCGGACGCATTGTTGCCATTCCCCGAGGTTCCGACGCCACCGTTGTTGCCGGTGCCGGATTGACCGCCGCTGCCGTTATTGCCGGTGCCCGAGTTTCCGGCTGTTCCGTTGTTGCCGAAACCGGAGCTGCCGCCCGCAGCCGCATTCCGCTCACCCGAGCTCCCGAAGGTCGCCCCGGTGTTGCGGGAGCCCGAGTTCCCACCGCCGGCGCTGTTGTTGTCGCCCGAATTCCCCGCACTCCCCGAGTTCCCGGTACCCGAGTTTCCGGCGCTCCCGCCGTTGTTGATGCCCGAACTTCCGCCGGTGGCGAAGTTGCGCTCGCCTGAGCTCCCAAAAGTGGCCCCACTGTTGTTGGAGCCTGAGTTCCCGCCGCCGCCACTGTTGTTTTGGCCCGAATTCCCGACGCTGCCTGAGTTGCCTGAGCCCGAGTTACCGGCGCTCCCGTTATTGGAACTGCCCGAACTCCCGCCAGACCCGCCGTTGCTTTCGCCCGAACTACCCAAGGATCCGCTGTTTTTAGTGCCCGAGTTGCCACCGCCGCCGCTATTGCCAGTACCCGACTGCCCAGCGCCGGCGCTGTTCTGGAAGCCCGAGTTTCCGCCCGAAGCGGAGTTTTCGACACCTGAGGTCCCGAATCCCCCGGTGTTCTTGCTGCCCGCGTTCCCGCCGCCGGCGGCACCGTTGTGGTCGCCCGAATTTCCACCGCCGATACCACCGTTGTCGTGTCCCGAATTCCCGCCGCCGAGACCACCGTTGCCCGATCCTGAGTTCCCGAATCCGATACCACCGTTGCCCGAGCCCGAATGCCCGCCGCCGGCACCACCGTTACCGGTACCCGAGTTCCCGGCGCTGCCGCCGTTGTCAAAACCGGACGTTCCACCGCTGACTGTGTTCCGGTAACCCGATGTGCCGCCCGTTAGGGTGCCGTTGTCGTAGCCCGACGTACCCACACTTGCCCCGTTGCCGTAACCAGAATTGATTGCGCCAAAGGGCGTTCCAGTCTGGTCGTCACCCGTGTTGAGGTTGCCCGAGTTCCGGTCGCCTGTATTGGTGTCACCCGAATTGCCATTGCCCGTGTTGGTACTACCGGAGTTTCTGTTTCCGGTGTTGGTGTCACCAGAGTTGTTGTCACCGGTGTTGGTTTTTCCGGAGTTGCCGGTGCCGGTGTTGGTATTACCCGAGTTGTCGTTTCCGGTATTGGTGTTGCCCGAATTGGTGTTGCCGGTGTTGGTGTTGCCCGAGTTACCGGTGCCAGTGTTGGTGAAGCCGGAGTTGAAGTTCCCCGTGTTGGTGTTGCCCGAGTTGTAGTCGAACCGGTTGGTGTCGCCTGAATTCGCGCTGCCGGTGTTGGTAGAACCCGAGTTCTGGTCGCCGGTATTAGTGTTGCCCGAGTTCTGGCTCCCGGTGTTGGTCTTTCCGGAGTTACTGTCGCCCGTATTGGTGAAGCCCGAATTGTGGCTGCCCGTATTGGTGTTACCGGAGTTGAAGCTGCCCGTGTTGGTGTTGCCTGAGTTCGCATTACCGGTATCGGTGAAACCCGAGTTCAGGTTGCCGGTGTTGGTATCGCCCGAGTTCAGGTCCCCGGTGTTGGTGTTGCCCGAGTTCAGGTCCCCGGTTTTGGTCTTCCCCGAATTCAGGTTACCTGTGTTGGTATTGCCCGAGTTCAGATTCCCTGTGTTGGTATCACCTGAATTCAGGTCCCCGGTATTGGTCTTCCCCGAATTCAGGTTACCGGTGTTGGTATTGCCAGAGTTCAGATTCCCTGTGTTGGTGTTACCCGAGTTCAGGTCCCCGGTGTTGGTGTTACCCGAGTTCAAGAACCCGGTATTGGTGTAAACAGATTTAAAGATGACGGTGTAGAGGAAAACAGAATAGTATAAAACA
>NZ_LZLQ01000120.1 GCF_001673315.1 Mycobacterium asiaticum
GGCCGTGTTCCGGCTGGGACCAACGGGCTTGTTATATGTCCCAAAAGTGTCCGCGACACCATCGATCACGGAGCTGACGCGGATTTCTCGGTTGCAGATGTGCTGGGATTCCGTTTTCCGGGTCCCGACATGGTGGCCTCGGCGGCGACATTGTTTGAGCCCGCGCAGCCGTGGGCTTCTGGCCGGGATCGGCTTGGCCTGGAACCCGAATCCGGTCGGTTCCGAATCACTATCGGGCCTGGTGTCGTTCGGCTGGGCTGGACCCGGCCCGTTCGCGCCGAGAAGGCATCCGAGCGGTCGGTCGAACGGCACCGACTCGATGTGGCCAACGAAGAGGACCGCTTGAAGGCTGGCCGGGACGCGCCCGCTCCGCCTGTGCGCACGATCACCGAATGGTCCCGCAAATCACGAGCCGCGATGTGCCGTACGTTTGCCGAGCTCGATTACACGCCGCTGGTGGAAAGCGGGCGTGTGCCCGCGATGGTCACGCTGACCTATCCCGGCGACTGGGAATGCGTGGCGCCTGACGGGGCTAGCGTAAAGCGGCACATGGTTTTGTGGCGCAAGCGGTTTCAGCGGGAGTGGGGTGAACCGGCTCGCTACATCTGGAAGCTGGAATTTCAACGTCGCGGCGCACCGCATATTCACTTGTGGATGGCTCCGCCAAATGGCCTCGGTCGATCGGGCCGCAAATTCCGGGACTGGCTATCGCAGGAATGGGCCGACATCGTTGGCCATCCCGACGCCGAGCAACGATCGCGCCACCGGCTCGCTGGCACAGCTGTCGACATTCTGAAGGGATTGCGGGCCTTCGACCCTAAACGTCTCGCTGTTTATTTCACAAAACATTCCTCACCGAATATGTTGAGCGACAAGGAATATCAGCACATAGTTCCACAAGCGTGGCAAGAGCCGGGCCGGGGGCCAGGGCGCTACTGGGGAGTCCATGGGCTACAAAAGGCAATCGCAGTCGTAGAGATCTCCCAAGATGCCTACCTGATGGCCCGCAGGATCATCCGCCGCTGGTCACGCTCACAGATCGTCTACGGCAACGGCAACTTAACTCTTTCCTCCACGGCCGCGGCAAGAACCGCCCCACGCTCGGTTCGACGCCTGAGAATCACTACGGGAAACCTACGTCGCCGAACCGTCCGGCGACGACGTCTTCTGTGCGACCAAGGAGGACTAACCGGTGGGTACGCCCTCTTGAACAGCGGACCGGCATTCGCACTACAGCTTGCGGCGGCGTTGTACGGGCGGTCGCGAGCGCTACCTCGTTAGCGCTCGATGCGATAACGAGGTAGCGAACTTGTCAAGCTTTCAGCTTGTGGTCCTTCCTTCTCTGCGGTTCGGCGGCCGGCCACTCGGAAGTGGGCACACTCGCGCCTGCAATCAACCTCACCGATACGTTTGGCGCGTCGCTAGGCGATACCGGGTTCAGTTCCCAATCACCGGCACCCGAGTCGTTCTGGTCGCTTAACTCGGGCTTGGGCGGCGGGCGGCACGCTTGCGGGCATTGGGCTGCGCTGGCGGCTTATCAGCAGTGCGACGGTGGGCGGCAAGAAAGTCATCTACGATGCGTTCACAGTCCTGACGCTCGATTGCACGCAATCCGGTGAGGCGTGCGAACGCCACAGGACCTACGAGTTGGCACATCACGAGATCTACGTCGAAGTTGTCGAGTTCCGCTCGGGCGTTGGAGCTTTGGAGTAAAAGATCAAAGGGATGGCGATAGTGATCGACGATTCGCGTTCGTAACGCGTGCCGGTCAGAGGTGCCGCCGTCGGATGTCGGCCCCAGTGCGACCCAGGCCAGTGTGGTGACATGCAGCGGGGCTTCCTGGAACAGGGTGGCCTGTCGACTAAGCAGTTCAATGAGTTGATCACGTAGGGCTCCCGTGGCTGGTGCCGGCGTGACCTGTGGCAGCAATCTTTCGAATGTGGCGGCGAGTAGCTGCGTAGAGCTGCTGAAATGCCGATAGAGCGTGGTTCGCGCGACTTTGGAGGCTTTCGTGACCGCGTCTACGGTCACTGCTTCAATGCCCCCTGCGGTGAGCAGTTTCGTCGCGGCGTCTAGAAGTCGGGTCCGCGACCGCAGCAGGCGCGGGTCAGCCTCGTCGTCGGCCCGGAGTTCAACAACATCACGCTCCACGTAGGTCACCGTAACCCCACCGGCACCGCAGAGACGGCGAATCACCTTTGATCCCGCCAACAGTCCCTGTAGTATCGCTACGATACTGTTAGTATCGTAGCGATACCGTAAGTTTTGTTATCGGTTCGAGATCGACCTAAGGGGGACGAATGACAAGGCACTATCGGCCAGCAGAAAGTGGTGATGAGCGATGAATCTCCTGCACCCTTTGACTGGGAATCGAACATGGATCCGCGCTGTGGAGCGGTTCAATTCCGCCTTGCGCCACACGCTGGTGCGTAGGGACCAAACACACAGCACCAAGGGAGACCTCGTCGAACCGCGCCATTACCCGCGCCGGTCGTACTCGTTCTTAGATGACGACCTGATGAACCGGGAGATGTACAACCACGTCCACGAAGAACCGATAAGGCTGAGCTCGCGTATAGCGTTTCGCCTTCGTCGTTCGTGAGTTGTCGAAGCTGCTCATTCGTCAACTAGGGCTTCTTCCTGTACAGCCACGAGGTGTGGCGCATCTAGCTTATTTCGTTCGCAACATGCCGGCGCCGGCCTTCGCTGAGTGGATGGAGGCCAAATCCCGTTTCTGGCGCGTTTGACGTGAACCACGAACGGGTACGACCCGACGCAAACGGTACTCATAGTTTCGCTGAGATACCGTTGGTTTTGTTAGTAAATGGGGGGGACAGGGGATGGTAGACACCGGGTGGCTCACTTCGGGCGTGGCCACACTGAGCCGTCCCGTCCGACGGCAACTCCGCAAAGTTGCCGCAGGCGACGGCGCTTACAGCGAACGGCTGGCCCGGCTGGCGGAATTCAGCATCCGGCATAAGGCACTTGTCATCGGGGCCTGGGTGATGATGGCAGCAACCTTGGCTCTGTTGTTCCCACAGTTGGAGACCGTCGTTCGGCAACAGTCGGTGACCCTAATACCGCGGGATGCTCCGTCGCTGCAAACAGTGGAGCGCATGAGCGCAGCATTTGGTGAGCGCGGGTCGAAGACGAGCATATTTATCGCGATGGAAAATCCGGCGGGGCTGACTCCGCCAGTGCGCCAACGCTACAACTCGATGGTTTCGCGGTTGCGGGCCGACACTACCCATGTGCGCCTAGTCCAAGATCTATTAGCCGACCCGTTAACCTCCGCACAAGCCATCAGCGCGGATGGCAAGGCTTGGTACCTGCCGGTCGGGGTGGCGGGAACACTGGGCGATCCCAAAGCCGCGGAATCCGTGAAGGCGGTACGGGCCATCGCCGGCCAGGCATTCAACGACTCCCCCACTACCGTTCGTGTGACCGGACCACCGGCTACCTTCAGCGACCAAATCGATTCTGCTGAAAAGGATCTCGTATTCATCTCTGTGGTTACCGCTGGCCTGATCGCCTTAATCTTGCTGGTCATCTATCGATCCATATTTACCGCAGTGCTGCCGCTGCTGGTCATCGGGATCAGCCTGGCGGTCGGGCGCGGAGTGTTGTCGGCTCTCGGCGAATCAGGCATGCCGGTTTCGCAATTCACCATCGCCTTCATGACTGTGATCTTGCTAGGTGCGGGCACCGACTACTCGGTCTTCTTAATCAGTCGGTATCACGAGAAGCGCCGACAGGACATCTCACCGGATCGCGCGGTCGTTGACGCAACCGCCACCATCGGACGAGTGATTCTGGCGTCAGCCGCAACCGTGGCCTTTGCGTTCTTAGCCATGTTCTTCTCAAAGCTGAGCGTGTTCGGTGCACTCGGGCCAGCCTGCGCGATCGCAGTTTTCATCGGAGTGGCGGCCACAGTGACGTTGTTTCCCCCAGTGCTGGCTATGGCCGCTACACACGGCATCGGAGAACCTAAAGCCGACCGCACGCGTCGGTACTGGAACTGGATCGCCGTCGCCGTCGTTCGGCGACCCGCTCCTCTACTGATTGCCAGCTTGGCGTTAGTCGTAGGTCTAGCGGCCATCGCACTCACCATGCGCATCAGCTACGACGACCGCCAAGGACAGCCCGCCACGACCGCCAGCAACGAAGGCTATCAACTTCTGGACAGACACTTTCCTAAGGACACTGTCATCTCCCAATTCATGGTTGTTGAGTCGCCCACCGATCTGCGCACCAGCCGGGCACTGGCCGACTTGGATGAGATGGCTTCACGGGTATCGCAACTACCGGGCGTTACCAAGGTTTCCGGCGTCACCCGCCCCACCGGCGCGCGCATGGACCAGGCTCAGCTGTCATGGCAGAACGGCCAGATTGGCAACAAGATGGCTGGTGCGGTCGCCGACGGAGACGCTCATAGAGACGACCTGACCAAACTCACCGACGGTGCCGACCAGCTCGCCGGGGCGCTGGCAGAACTTGATACCACCGTACGCACAGCGTTGACGCCTCTGACGAGCCTCCTGACGCAAACCCAAGCCAGCGGCTCTCACGTACAGCGGTTGCGCCCGATGCTTCAACAACTTTCGGCTACCGCGCCAGCCGTGGATCAGGCCATCCGGGCGGGGCCCGGGCTACGACAACAAGCTGAGCAGGCCCAAAGCGCGATTACCACCATCGACCCTCTCGTTGGTGCACTCAACAACTCACCGTGGTGCGCGACTACGCCGGAATGCTCCCAGATCCGCGACCAGGTACAGATTCTGAGTTCCCTGCGCGATAACGGCTTCTTCAGTCAGCTCGCCACTCTCGGCGACTACTACCGTCCTGGCGCCGATACAGCGACCGGAACCTTGGCCGATCTGCAAAGCACCCTTAATGCGCTCGATAGAGCGTTCGGAGCACTAGGTGAGCCCGCCGACATAGCTGGCAATATCCGTCGTCTCCAAAGTGGCATCAGCCAACTCACGTCCGGCGCACAGGCACTAGCTACGGGCGTGCACACCCTTGCCGACAGCAACATCGAGATGCTGTCCGGCATGAGTCGAATCGCGACACAACTGCAAAATTCGGCGCGTGCTAGCGCTGGCTCAGATAACGCCAGTGGCTTCTATCTCCCACCTAACGCCTTTGAAGACCGCCAATTCGCGGGCATGGCAAGACATTTTCTTTCTGCTGATGGGAAAACCGCGCGCTTTGCCATCGAATCCCGCTTTGACCCCTATAGCAGCAAAGCGATGGACCTTGCCCATCAAATCACTGAAACAGCAAACGGCGCGCGACCAAACACTTCCCTAGCTGGCGCCACAATATCGATGGCGGGATTCCCCGCGGTCAACTCCGATATCCAACGCTTACTCTCGGCCGACTTTCACCTTCTGGCCATCGCCACCCTCGTTATCGTCGGTCTGATCTTGGTCGTTCTACTGCGGGCACTGGTCGCGCCGCTCTATTTGCTAGGAACCGTGATTCTCAATTACGGCGCCGCCTTGGGCATCGGAACCCTCGTCTTCCAATACGGCCTTGGCAAGGAGATCGCTTGGCCCGTACCACTTCTGGCGTTCATCATCCTGGTCGCCGTTGGCGCTGACTACAACATGCTGCTGATCTCGCGACTGCGCGAGGAATCCGCCAATAACATCCGAGTTGGCGTCCTGCGAACGGTCGCTAACACCGGTTCAGTGATCACCTCAGCTGGACTCATCTTCGCCGCCAGCATGTTCGGCCTCATGGTCGGATCGGTAGGCATCATGATCCAGACCGGTTTCATAATCGGCTGCGGTTTGCTCCTTGACACCTTCGTCGTTCGCACCCTCACTGTTCCCGCGATTGCTACGCTCATCCGCGACGCGAGCTGGTGGCCACAACGAACGGACTCGCGTTCTTTCCGCGGGGCCCATTGAAAATGATGTCGGGGTCTGAGGAGCAGCACATTCGTGGCGATGACGGCGTTACGCTGGTGGCAGATTATTATCGCCATCCCACTCCTAGTCCGGTCGTATTGCTGCTACATGGCGGCGGCCAGAACCGTCACGCGTGGACTGCCACAGCACGGCGGCTCCATCGCCACGGCTATACCGTCGTCGCCTACGATGCGCGCGGACACGGTGACAGCGACTGGGATCCGAGCGGACAGTACGACGTCGCACGATTGGTCGCCGATCTCATCGCAGTTCGAGGACATTTCACCGCCGAGAGTCGTCCCGCCGTCGTTGGCGCATCATTGGGCGGCATGGTCATTCTCGCTAGCCACCTGACACATTCGCCCAACCTCTGGACTGCTGTCGCACTCGTCGATGTCACCCCGCGACTTGAATTTCAGGGGGCTCACCGAGTTGTGTCCTTCATGTCCGCCCACCCAGCCGGATTTGACACCCTCGACGATGCTGCCGACGTGATCGCCGAATACAACCCGCACCGCCCGCGGTCCGGGAACCTCGAAGGCTTGCGCAAAGTTCTTCGTCAGCAAGCCGACGGCCGATGGACGTGGCGCTGGGACCCGGCGTTTATTAATTCCAATTTCAATGTCACGCAGGGAGAGCTCACGACGAGCTCCGAGCAGTTCGACGTCATTAGCGATTTGCTGTCTCAAGGAGCACGCCGAATCACTGCCCCCACGCTGCTGATTCGCGGCGCACTTTCAGATGTCGTGTCCGAGGACACAGTTCAAGAATTCTTAGAACTCGTACCTCATGCCGAAACAACGGATGTCAGCGGAACCGGGCACATGGTTGCCGGCGACGACAACGACGCCTTTACCGCCGCGCTGATCAACTTTCTCGACCGCACCCTGGGGGCTCCAACGTGAAGCGCCTGCCCTCTTAGTAGCCCAACTTGTCCGCTCGACGGCTAGAGGCCTGCGGTAATCCGACAATTCGCGCTAACCGCTTGGCATCAATACGCCCGCCAGGAGAACAGCCTGAAGAATCTCGCACCGATACGGCCGGTTTCGCTACGCTACTTCACGTACCATAGTGGTGAGCGCACTCGAAAAGCGATGCGGCGGGGGTGGTTGCATGCGATCGGTTACTAGTAGCCCATTGCAGACCAGGCGCCGCGCGCACCTTCTCTCACAGATCGAGGGCAACGCATATAAATTGTTCGCCGAACACGGCTTTTCTGCTGTGACGACCGAGGACATCGCCGTCGCGACAGGCATCTCGATTAGCACGTACTTTCGCCACGTGCCCGCCAAAGAAGATTTGCTCATCGCCCCGGTCCGGCAAACTATCGTTGAAATCGTTGAGTCGTATGAGGCAGGGCCAGACGGTGAATCGGCAGCAGAAACCTTGATCCGCCAGACTGTTGCAAGCGCTCGGCAGCGAACACAACATAGCGGCCTGACGCAATGGCGACAGGGCATCTTGACGGCTCCCCACCTATTAACGAAAGCGGTGCTGATTAGCGAAGACGTCGAACGGCGATTCACCGAAATGGTCGCCGCTCGTATGGGTGTTGACGCTCGTAGCGATATGCGCCCCAGTTTGCTGATCGCGACGAGTCTGGCGACTTCCAAGTTCGTCCTGATGAACTGGCTGAACACCGACCACTGGACGGCTATATCCCCACTGCACCTTCGGTTGGAACAAGCCTTGAGGATCACGCTGGCCGGCTTCGACTGAGACTCTGATGCTTCCAAGGCGCAGTCTGTCATCGATCAGTGGGCCGCAGTCGAGCCCGAGGGGAAGCAGTAGCTACCGTCAGATCAATACGATCCATCTATACGCCTTCGATCGACAGATCGCCGTGCCTAGCTAAAGGCCGAATCCGCTTGGAGCCGAGAATCTTCGAATCACACCAGACGCGAGGGCATCTTCGCGATCGAGGCCTTCCCAGCTAGCGGCGACCAACCCCAACAGCCGTTTCGTGCAGTCTTACACCGTACGTGCTGTGCGCGTACTGCTTTCGACGCTGAGAGCGCGCAGTCGACGTTTGTGACACTGCGAAGGCTGCTTCACCGATCTTCCCGGATACGAGTCGCCGCGCGGTGCGCAGATTTCTTCAAATTGATCCTGCTCGACCGTCGCGTAACTCCGGAACGCCATGTGAGAATCGGCATGGCTAAGAGCAGCAGACTTTCAAGAAAGGGTAGTGAATGGCAGTGCCCAAGTGGCTCAGTGTTTCTCACGCACAGGTGTTTCCGCACCGGGCGTTCGTCGTGTCCGACGTGACGGCGGTGATCGACTATGAGCGGTCGACAAAGGACAACAAAGTCCAGGCGGCCGACCGTGAGTCAGGATATCCGTTATGGCAGGTCGAAGTCCTCGACGGCGATCCGGCAGCGAGCAAACGGACTCGTACCCTCACCGTCAAGTTTGCAACGCCGACACCGCCTGAATGCCCGCCAAATGCCAACGGTATGCCTTTTGCCCCAGTAATTCTCGATGAATTGTGCATATTGCCCTATGTTGACCGTTCGAGTGAAGGCGGTCGCATTGCTTGGTCATTCCGAGCGTCGGGCATGACTGCTGACACAGGCAAGGCAACTTCGTCGGCGTCGGGCCGCGCATCGGCATGAGCCAGTTTGACGACCCCTATCCTGCAATACCCGATGACCCGTATTCGGTACCAGATGCTGATGTGGGTATTGACCTCGACTACCTTGCACACCTGTTAAAGCTCTGCACCGCATGGCTCTTCGGGACGATCGTCGCATTAGGTATCGGGCTCTTCATCTGGCGATTGCGATCCCCTGTCACATACGACCGCTACTTTGGCGTGCATGCACGACAGGCACGCTGGATGGTTTGGAGCTTGACCGCCTGGCCGCGAATCGCCAGGGACTGCGGTTTGTCAACTTCAAGGAGCGTCACTCGAAAAGACATCCAGGGCAAGCCAACCACGAAGACCGTCTGGACTCACCCCGAGATCCTCGGACTACGGATGGCCGATCACTGTCTACGCATGACTATCCGCACGCGGTCAGGCCAGACCGTCGACGACCTCGAAAGGGCGGTCCCCGCAATCCGCGATGCCGTCGGGGCACATTCCGGTCGGTCGACGGTCGTCGCACCTGGCACAGTGCGCATGGAGTTCGTTATGAACGAACAACTTTCGGCGATTGCGACAGCCAAAAGGCCAATCGGAACCGACGCAACTTCCGTCGACATCGGCCGACGCGAGAACGGATCGACCTGGCGTCTTCCCATAGCTGGGCTGCACACCCTGACGGTCGGGTGCTCCGGCGCGGGCAAGGGCTCTATCTTCTGGGGCATCGCCGGTGGACTGGGCCCTGCCGTCAAATCCGGCAGTGCCCTACTGTGCGCAATAGATCTCAAGTACGGGATCGAGGTGTCTGTCGGGTCTTCCCTCTTCGCCAGAGTCGCCACCACAGAATCTCAAGCCGCCAAACTCCTGGCCAAATTGGAAGAGATACTCGACATGCGTGGGCGAGCGATGGCCGGCCACACACGCTCTCACACACCAACCCGCACTGATCCGCTCGTCGTCCTGCTCATCGATGAACTGGCCGGTTTGACCGCTTACATCACGGACGCCGCGCTCAAGAAACAAGTCGCGGCTTCGCTTTCGCGCATCCTGACAAAGGGGCGTGCCGTCGGAGTCGTAGTCGCCGCATTCATGCAAGACCCGCGCAAGGAAATCCTGCCCATGCGCGGACTGTTCACCCAGACCGTCGCCTTAAGGCTTCGGTCACGCGACGAGGTCACGATGGTCCTCGGCGATGGGATGGCCGACCGCGCGCCAGCGCACCGCATCAGCCCCAACGAGCCGGGCACCGGATACGTCGTCACCGAAGACGGTTCAACGACGCGGGTTCGCGCCGACTACTGGCCGGACTCACTGATCCGTTCCGTCGCAAACGAATACAGCAACAAACGTCCAAGCAGCACCACTCCGGCTAAGAACTAAGGATCTTGACATGAGAACTTCCAATACCGCCGATACCGGGGCAGCAGCGTTTCCAACGCTTCTGACTGCAGAGCAGGTGGCCGACCTGTTCGGCGTATCCGCCGCGACGGTGAGCCGATGGGGCGCATTGCGCGATCAGGGAGTAGAAGTGGGGCCACCCTGCTACCCGCTGTCGGACCGCGTAAGACGTTGGGATGCAGCGGAAGTCCGTGCGTGGCTCAGCCAGGTGCGCCGCTGAATGGCCGGCTCGGTACCGCGCGGTATTCGAAAGCGGATCAATTCAGCGGGCCAGGCGCGCTATCAAGTGCGCTACTTGGTGCGTGATCCAGACTCTCCCTCGGGATGGGTTGAAACGTCATCGACATTCGCCACCATGCGAGAAGCGCGGGCCTTTAAAGCCGAGCGCGATGGCGAGGCGGCGATCGGCGCCAGACGTTTCGACCCAAGACTCGGCCGCGCAAGCCTTTCGGCTATCTGGAAGCAATTCACCGCATCGAAACACCCGGCCGTATCACCCAAGACGTGGAGCGGCTACACCCAACATTGGGAACTCCGCATCGGTCCGCGCTTCGGCCATGTCCCGGTCGACGAGATCACCCGCGAAGATGTCCAGCAGTTCATCGGCAGCCTCGCCGTTGGGCCGTGGGCCAAAGTCGCGACGCTGCGCCTGCTGCGGTCAATTCTCGACATGGCTCGCGAAGACGGCCGAATTCACACCAACCCGGCCCAGGGAGTGTCTTCCGGGCGGATGCCGGTGCGAGAACGCCACCGCTATCTCACGGCCGGCGAAGTCGTCGCCCTGGCAGCGGCATGCGGCGACCAGGGCGACATCGTCACGATCTTGGCCTTCACCGGACTTCGCTGGTCCGAACTGGTCGGCCTCCGCGTCGGCGACATCAACCTCGAGACGGGTCGGCTTGAAGTTCGCCAGGCCGCACCGGAAGTAGAAGGCCGAATAATTGTCGGACCGCCAAAGACACGCGCTGCGGTTCGAACCGTCCCACTCCCCCAGGTCGTCATCGACGCCCTCAAGCCACGAATTGCCGGCCGCGGGCCCCGGGAACAAGCGATTACCTCACCCAACGGCGGCTACCTCAGATCCAACAACTGGCGCAGACACACCCACTGGAACGAAGCCCTCAACAAAACCGAACTAGCGCCCCTGACGATTCACGACCTACGCCACACCTACGCCAGCCTGGCCCGGGCATCAGGCGCCGATCTTCGCTACGTACAGAAAACGATGGGGCATTCGACACCGACCGTCACCGCGAATATCTACAGCGACCTCTACTCAGACGAACTCGATCACGTAGCCGCGAATCTCGACCGGCTCTGCAGCACCGTCGCCAACCAGGTGAACGGACAGGAACCGGACAAGACAATCAATCCAAAGAGTGCTGTCACCGCATACAAGCAGGTCAGAGATGGTGGCCAGGGGCGGGATCGAACCGCCGACCTTCCGCTTTTCAGGCGGACGCTCGTACCGACTGAGCTACCTGGCCGGAAGCCGGCAGGCAGCGTGTGCCTCGCCGTGCTGGCGACCCTGACGGGACTCGAACCCGCGACCTCCGCCGTGACAGGGCGGCGCGCTAACCAACTGCGCCACAGGGCCTTGCTCTGCTCCACGGTAGCCCGCGTTGCAAGTACCCCCTACGGGATTCGAACCCGCGCTACCGCCTTGAAAGGGCGGCGTCCTAGGCCGCTAGACGAAGGGGGCCAGAACCGAATCTCTCCGGGGCACTCGCAACGTGATCATCGTTGGGAGCCAGGCCAGCTTAGGTCACCCCGGGCCCAATCCTCAAACGAGGCTCAGACCGGCACACAGTATCCTGAGTCTCCGCTGCCCCTATAGCTCAGTTGGTAGAGCTACGGACTTTTAATCCGCAGGTCGTAGGTTCGAGTCCTACTGGGGGCACCAAGCAAATTTGGGCGGTCCGTTTGAATGCTGCCCGCTTCGATATGCTCGCGGCTATGCTTCCGGACGTGAATCCCGCTGAGGTCCAACCCAACGCCCCCGTCGCCCTGGTAACCCTGGAAATCCGCCACCCGGCCACCGAGGCGCTCACTGAATCTGCAGCCCGCGAACTCAAGCGACAGCTGGTGACCGACCTGCCGATCGAACGCCAGGCCCAGGATGTCCAGTGGGGAATGGCTGCGCCCGGCCAGCCTCCCCAGCCCGTCGCTGACCGCTTCGTTCGCTTCTCCAACCGGGAGAACACCACCGCCGCGTCGCTGAAGAACCAGGCGATCGTGGTCGAGACCAGCGCCTACACAAACTTCGACACCTTCCTCGACGTCGCGATGCGGGTAGTCGACGCACGCTCCGGGGTCTCCTCCCTGGTGGGCATCGAGCGCATCGGCCTGCGGTACGTACTGGAGATCCGGGTGCCGGCCGGCGTCGATGGCCGCATCGAGTGGACCAACTGGATCGACGAAAGCCTGCTCGGGCCGCAACGACTGGCTCCTGGCGGCCTGAGCCTGACCGAATGGCAGGGCGCCGCGGTTTACCGCGAGGCACAACCCGGTCGTTCCCTGATCGTGCGTTACGGCCCCGGCGTCGGCCAGGCGCTCGACGCCAGCTACCACCTGCGCCGGGTGACTCCGGCTCAGACCGGCCAGTTCTTCCTGATGGACATCGACAGCTTCTGGACTCCGCCGACCGGCGCGATCCCGGAGTACAACCGGGACGCGCTGCTGTCCACGTTCCGGGAGCTGTACTCGCCGGCGCAGACGGTGTTCCAGGACATGCTCACCGCGCGACTGAAGGACGAGCTGCTCCGCAACCAGTAGGACCCTACGGGTTCAGTACCGCGCTGGTGTAGGTCACGTCGGCGAATGCCGTCGCAAGTTCGTCGTCGGGGTAGGCGAAGCCGTTGGCTTCGTGCAGCTCGGCGACGGTCATGGGAGACGTCCGCCAGCCGCGGCCGGACAGATAGTCCAGGATGTGGCTTCGCTCGGCGTGGTAGACGAGGTCGTTGAAGTCGATCTCGAATCCGAGCTCGCTCATCCGTTCGTGGTGTGACCGCCAGCGTTCGTCCTGGAAGATCCGCGTGTCCGGAACGAATTCGAAGGCCAGCCGGCTGCCGGTCGCGCTCAGCGCGGTGACGTTGTCGAACAGCGCATCCTGGGCATCGTCCGGCAGGTAGACGAGCAACCCCTCGGCACTCCAGGCCGACGGCGCCTGGGTGTCGAACCCGGCGGCTTTCAGCGCCGAGGCCCAGTCGTCGCGCAGGTCGACGGATACCGTCCGGCGCTCGGCGGTCGGTTCGGCGCCCAACTCGCCCAGCGTCACAGTCTTGAACTCGATGACCTCAGGCATATCGACCTCGTACACGACGGTGCCTGCCGGCCACGGCAACCGGTAGGCGCGCGCGTCCAGGCCGGCTGCCAGGATGACCGCTTGCCCGACACCGTTGCGGGCGGCTTCGAGGAAGAACTCGTCGTAAAACCGGGTGCGGCAGGCCATTCCCTGGGCCATTCGCTGAGGATCGAACTCGGACTCCTCCTCGACAGGAATCTGGCCGTTGACCAGCCGCGTGTAGACGTCGATGCCCACCGCACGTACCAGTGGCGCGGCGAACGGATCGTCGATCAGCGCGAACTGCGGATCGGAAGCCAACGCGCGCTGAGCGGCAACCATGGTTGCCGTCGCACCGACGCTCGTCGCGAGGTCCCAGCGATCCCGATCGGTACGCACCATTTGCTCCCTATGCTGTTTGAGAAAAATATAGACAATCTAGTTAGTATCACGGGCGTGACCGACTTCGCCCAGCGGACCATCGACCTCGCACGCCAGAACGTCGCCGAAGGCGGACGCCCGTTCGCAACTGTCATCGTCAAGGACGGGCAAGTGCTGGCCGAGAGCGCCAACAAAGTGGCGCAGACCAACGATCCGACCGCCCACGCCGAAATCCTCGCGATCAGGGCGGCGTGCACAAAACTCGGCACCGAGCACTTGGTCGGCACCACCATCTACGTGCTGGCCCATCCCTGCCCGATGTGTCTGGGTTCGCTCTACTACTGCTCCCCCGATCAGGTGGTCTTCCTGACCGCGCGCGACGCCTACGAACCGCACTACGTCGACGATCGCAAGTACTTCGAACTCGCCACGTTCTACGACGAATTCGCCAAGGACTGGCAGGACCGTCGACTTCCTATGCGCTACGAGCCTCGAGAGGCCGCAGTAGAGGTGTACCGGTTTTGGCAGGAGCGCAACGGCGGCGACCGTCGCGCGACCGCCGTTCCAGCCGGCTGAGGGGCGAGAGCCCTGCGACGCCGAGTGTGCGTCTCACGACGCGACACGCGGGCTGAGCGTCGCACGATGCACACTCGGCGCGTGGAGTTAGGCCTGGATTTAGGCCCGGATTTAGGCCTGGATTTAGACGACGGGGCAGTAGTGCTTGGGGTTGCCGCGCTCTGCCACTGGCGGCAGGTTACGCGCCGGCGTCTGTGGCAGCGGCGCGTCGGCCGGTAGGCGTCCAGTCGCGCGGTCGAGACCGGCCCGGGCGCGTGGATGCTTGCGGTACCTGGGCGGGACGAACGCGAAGATCACCCGCACCAGATTGCCGAACCGCCGGTGCACCCACTCATCACGGCTGGACCAGGTGTAGCCCAACCGCTCGCGAACGGCAGGGTGATAGAAACCCACGGTCAACCAGATGAACAGCGGCCGCGACAGCCTGGTCAGGCCGCCCCACAACCAGCGCGGCAGCCACGGAGCGATGGGCAGCTTGTCATACAGCGTCAGGTCCAGAACTGCCCGCGTCGCGTAATTGTCCTCTAACACGTTGCGGCACATGTGATCCCAGTAAGCCTGGAAATCCTCCCAGGTCTCCGGCACCGGCCGCATGCTCATTCCGTACATCCGGTACCACTGGACGTGTTCGTCGAAGAGTTGGCGCTTCTCCGCTTCGGTGAGACCACCGCCGAACCGTTCCGCCACCAGGATGGTTCCCATGAAGAATGTGGAGTGCGCCCAGTAGAAGACGTCGGGGTTCAACGCGTGATAGCGGCGCCCCTGGTCGTCGATGCCCTTGATGTCGGTGTGGTAATCACGCACCTGAGCACCGGTGACCGGGGCACGGTCACCGTCGAAGACGACCCCGCCGATCGGGTACAGCGACCGCATCACCCGCGGCAAGGGTTCCCGGAAGAAGGTCGAGTGTTGCTCGACCGCCGCGCCCAACTGGGGGTGCATGTTCTGCATGGATCCCGCGAACGGACCCTGCAGCATGCCGCGCCAGTCGCCGAAGTACTTCCAGGTCAGAGAATCCGGGCCCAGCGGTGTCGGCGGCACTTCATAGCCAGATTGCGAGACCGGGCACCCGCTGGCCAGGCGGGCAGAATCATCGGTTTCTGCATCGTCAGCGCTGGTCACTGGGCAGCCTGCGGACGTATCTTGAGTCACTGGTGATTTCCCTCGGTTATCAGCAAAACTGACTACGTACGTTGTCAGAATCAAGTCTAGGAGTGAAGTGCAGCCGGGTCAACGACAGGGCCGGTGGTCGGGCGTCCCCTTGGCGGACCGCCACGCCCTACGCCGGGACAAACTTGTCGCCGCCGGCGTGCACCTGCTCGGCAGCGAAGGTGGTCCTGCGCTCACCGTCCGCGCGGCGTGTCGCCACGCCGGTCTCACCGAACGCTATTTCTACGAGAGCTTCACCGACCGCGAGCACTTCGTCCGCGCTGTCTATGACGACGTCTGCACGCGGGCGATGGCAGCACTCACCTCGGCCAAGACCCCCCGGGAAGCCGTCGAGCAATTCGTCGCCCTGATGGTCGATGACCCGGTTCGCGGACGCGTGTTGTTGCTGGCGCCCGCTGTCGAGCCGGTTCTCACCCAGTCCGGTGCGGAGTGGATGCCCAACTTCATCGAGTTGCTCCAGCACAAGCTGTCCCGGATCGCCGACCCGGTGATGCAGAAGTTGGTGGCCACCAGCCTGGTAGGGGCCCTGACCGGCCTTTTCACTGCTTATCTGAACGGACGACTGGGCGCCACGCGCGGACAATTCATCGACTACTGCGTCGACATGCTGCTCAGCACAGTCGCGGCCCACGTGCCTTCGCTCGACCACCACTGAGAGCGGTTAGCCCGCGCCGGCATCGGGCACCCGATTGACTGGCGACAGTGCCCTAATCGTGATGCGCCACACCGCCGACAAACTTGAATGCTACTGACCGACACAGATATATTGACTGCAACTACGAGACACAGATAACTGGAGGGACCATGTCAGCTGAGCTGACCAACCTGCAGCTGCTTCAGGAACTTGAACCAGTCGTGGAGAAGTGCTTGAACCGGCACGAATCCATGCACAAGAACTGGAACCCGCACGACTACATCCCATGGTCGGACGGCAAGAACTTCTACGCGCTCGGCGGGCAGGACTGGGAGCCCGGACAGTCGCAGTTATCCGACGTAGCCCAGGTCGCGATGGTGCAAAACCTCATGACCGAAGACAACCTGCCGTCCTACCACCGCGAGATCGCGATGAACTTCGGCCTGGACGGCGCTTGGGGCACCTGGGTGAACCGCTGGACCGCCGAAGAGAACCGGCACGGGATCGCGTTGCGCGACTACTTGGTGGTGACCCGCGCGGTCGACCCGTACGAACTGGAGAAGCTGCGTATCGAGGTGGTGAACCGGGGCTTCAGCCCGGGTCAGAATCACCAGGTTCGCGCCGATCTGTTCGCCGAGAGTCTGTTCGACTCGGTCATCTATGTCACGTTCCAGGAGCTGGCAACCCGGATCTCGCACCGCAACACCGGCAGGGCGTGCGAGGAGCCGATCGCCGATCAGTTGCTGGCCAAGATCTCGGCGGACGAGAACCTGCACATGATCTTCTACCGCGACGTGACGGCGGCCGGGTTGGACGCTTCGCCGAATCAGGCGATGCGGTCGCTGCACAAGGTGCTGCGCAACTTCCAGATGCCGGGTTACCAAGTTCCCGAGTTCCGCCGCAAGGCCGTCATGATCGCCGTCGGCGGGGTGTACGACCCCCGCATCCACCTTGACGACGTGGTGATGCCAGTACTCAAGAAGTGGCGCATCTTCGAGCGCGAGGACTTCACCGGTGAAGCGGCCGCGCTCCGTGATGACCTGGGCAAGCTGGTCGAAGAGCTGGAAGAGTCCTGCGAGAAGTTCGAGATCTCCAAGCGGCGCCAACTCGAGCGGGAAGAGCGCACAGGTAAGCGGGTCTCCGCGGCCGAGCTGCACAAGACGGCCGGCAAGCTGGTGATGAGCGGGCGGTAATCGTTGCGTATCGGCGCCATTCAGCTGGCCAGCCCGGTGGTGCTGGCCCCGATGGCCGGAGTGACGAACGTCGCGTTCCGCACGCTGTGCCGCGAGCTCGAACAGTCCAAGGTCGGCACGATCAGCGGACTCTATGTCTGTGAGATGGTGACCGCGCGGGCGCTCGTCGAGCGTCACCCGGTCACCATGCACATGACCACGTTCTCCCCGGACGAGACGCCCCGCTCACTGCAGCTCTACACCGTGGATCCGGACACCACCTATGCGGCCGCCAAGATGGTCGCGGACGAGGGATTGGCCGATCACATCGACATGAACTTCGGCTGTCCGGTGCCCAAGGTGACCAAGCGCGGTGGTGGCGCGGCGCTGCCCTACAAGCGCCGGTTGTTCGGCCGGATCGTGGCCGCCGCCGTGCGGGCTACGGAAGGCACGGACATCCCGGTGACGGTCAAATTCCGGATCGGCATCGACGATGACCATCACACCCATCTGGACGCCGGACGCATCGCCGAAGCCGAGGGTGCAGCTGCGGTCGCACTGCACGCGCGCACCGCCGCTCAGCGTTACTCCGGCACCGCTGACTGGGATCAAATCGCGTGCCTGAAGCAGCAGGTCCGCACCATCCCGGTACTGGGCAACGGTGACATCTACGACGCCAGCGACGCCTTGGCCATGATGGCCAGCACCGGGTGCGACGGGGTGGTGATCGGACGCGGTTGCCTTGGTAGGCCCTGGCTTTTCGCGGAATTGTCGGCCGCCTTCACCGGCAGGCCGGCGCCTACCCCCCCGACGCTCGGTGAGGTTGCCGACATCATCCGCCGGCATGGTGAGCTGCTCGCCGCGCATTTCGGCGAGGACAAAGGCATGCGCGACATGCGTAAGCACATCGCCTGGTACCTGCACGGATTTCCGGCGGGCTCTGACCTGCGACGGGCATTGGCGCTGGTCAAAACACTCGATGAGCTTGACGCGCTGCTGCGTCGGTTGGACGGCAGCGTGCCGTTTCCCGAGTCCGGAAGC
Source organism: Mycobacterium asiaticum (assembly GCF_001673315.1). Classification (GTDB taxonomy): domain Bacteria; phylum Actinomycetota; class Actinomycetes; order Mycobacteriales; family Mycobacteriaceae; genus Mycobacterium; species Mycobacterium asiaticum_B. Next base: position 18,161 of record NZ_LZLQ01000120.1, read on the forward strand.
GGTCCGCGGGGGCGCCAAGGCTCGCCGGCGCGGGTGGCGCTGCCCGAGGGCTGGTTGGCCGACCCGGACGACTGCCGGGTGCCCGATGGTGCTGACATGATGCACTCCGGCGGGTAAGCCGCAAGTCAGGGTGGCCGAACCGAGACGCTCTTGAAATCGCGTCTCAGCCGATAAAAAAGTACGATATGGGCTTAATGCAGTTACGCGGCGTCAGCTATGGCGGCGCTGCGTTGACGTTTGCGCGTAAACCGCACGCAACCTCGCGGACGTCCAGCTAGACCCTCGGAGGCCGGTAGGACATGAGTGACGGCGGCAAAGACGCCACTCCTGCCCGGCGGCGCGCCTCCAGCGCCGACGGCGGTGATGATTTCAATACCTCAAACTCGCAGCCGATGCCAGGCGCCGCGCCGTGGGAGCGCTTTTCTGACACAGATCGCCCGCACGAGTTGCATCGCTGGTCACCCGGTCCGATTGGGAAATCGCAGGCGCCAGACGGTGACGGCAATAAGAACGACGGCGGCAATAAGAACGGTGACGGCAATAAGGACGGTGACGAGGCCGCGGCCGGAAACCGTAACGGTGGCGCGCTGAGCGTCGCTGAGCTGATTGCCCGGCTCGGTGCGACTGTCTCTGAGCGACCCGCCAATCATCACGTCGCCGAGGACTCCGACGACGACGCCGAGTTAGAACACCAGTCCCCGCCCGCCGACGAGGCCCACTCAGAACACCAGTCCCCGCCCATCGACGAGGCCGACTTCGAGATCGACGAGAAGCTCGACACGCAGGTCCTCCCGATTCCGGCGTACTCCCTACAACTGCTTTCCGAGTTGCCCGATCTGGGCGATGCCAATTACCCGCACGATCCTTCGGAGGACGAGGACGAGGACGAGGACGGGGAAACCCCGACGACCCGGAAACTGCGCAAGCGGCGTCGCAAAACCGCTGAACCCAGCGCCCGGGCCCCCAAGAACCGGCAGTCCAAAAAGCCCAAAGAAAAGCCCAGAGAAGAGCGCAACGAGAAGCCCCGCCGACGCCCGGTACTGATTGCGGGCCGCTCGGTACTGACGATCGTGGCGCTGTTGGCGTTGGTAATGACCGGCGGTGCTTGGCAGTGGAGCTCTTCGAAGAACGGCCAGCTCAACGTCGTCAGCGCACTGGACCCGGGTTCGGCCGACATCGTCGACCCCAATGCCCAATACGGCGACGAGAACTTCCTGATCGTCGGGATGGACTCCCGGCTGGGTGCGAACGCCAACGTAGGCGCCGGCGATACCGAGGACGCCGGAGGCGCACGCTCGGACACCGTGATGCTGGTGAACATTCCTGCGGACCGCAAACGCGTGGTCGCCGTTTCATTTCCGCGCGACCTCGCGATCAATCCCATCCAGTGTGAAGCCTGGAACCCCGAAGACGGGAAATACGGACCCATCTACGACCCGAAGACAGGTACGACGGGTCCCCGAATGGTCTACACCGAGACCAAACTGAACTCGGCGTTTTCCTTCGGCGGGCCCAAGTGCCTGGTCAAGGTGGTGCAAAAGCTCTCAGGCCTGAGCGTCAACCGATTCATCGCCGTTGACTTCGTCGGATTCGGCCGCATGGTCGAGGCGCTGGGCGGCGTCGAGGTGTGTAGCACCACGCCACTGAAGGACTACGAATTGGGCACGGTGCTCGCCCACGCCGGACGCCAGATCATCGACGGACCGACCGCGCTTAATTATGTGCGGGCCCGGCAGGTCACCACTGAGAGCAATGGGGACTACGGACGCATCAAGCGCCAGCAACTTTTCCTGTCATCGCTGCTGCGGTCGATGATCTCCGAAGACACGCTGATGAACCTGAACAAACTCAACAACGTCGTCAACATGTTCATCGGCAACAGCTACGTCGACAACGTCAAGACCAAGGATCTGGTCGAACTGGGCCGGTCGTTGCAGCATATGGCCGCCGGACACGTCACCTTCGTCACCGTGCCCACCGGCGTGACCGACCAGGACGGCAACGAGCCTCCCCGCACAGCGGACATGAAAGCGCTTTTCGCCGCGATCATCAACGACGACCCGCTGCCGTTGGAGAACGACCAGAACGCCCAAAGCCTGGGAGCCTCCCGTACGTCCACTACAACGCCGACGACCCCCAAGAAGGCGCCCGAGGCCGCACCCAACAACGAGACACACCACGAGCAGGTGACCACCACCTCCCCGCATGAGGTCACGGTGCAGGTCTCCAATGGGACAAGCACCGCCGGCCTGGCCGCTACAGCAGCCACCCAGCTCAAGGGCCACGGGTTCAACGTGATGACTCCGGATGACTATCCGAATTCGTTGAAGACCACCACCGTGTTCTTCTCCCCCGGCAACGAGCAGGCCGCCGCGACAGTGGCCGCAGCGTTCGGCACCTCGAAGGTCGCGCGGGTCACCGGGATCGGCTCGGTGATTCAGGTCGTGCTCGGACCGGACTTCAGCTCGGTCGGCACGCCGCCGCCCACCGGGTCCTCGATCAGCATGCAGATCAGTCGCAGCCCGAGCAGCACGCCGACCCGGCTGCCCGAGGATCTCACGGTCACCAACGCGGCCGACACCACGTGCGAGTAGCCGCCATGACGCGCGCCGCCTCACCGCATTCCGTATATGGAGAACGTAGGCTTTACCCATGAGGACCGCTTACCATGAGCAGCTCGCGGAACTGTCCGAGCGGCTAGGTGAAATGTGCGGGCTGGCTGGTCTGGCGATGGAGCGGGCCACCCAAGCCCTGCTGCAAGCCGATCTGGTGCTGGCCGAGCAGGTGATCACCGACCACGAGCGGATCTCGGCGCTCAGCAGCCAGGCGGAGGAAAGCGCCTTCGTCCTGCTCGCCTTGCAGGCGCCGGTCGCTGGTGATCTGCGAGCTATCGTCAGCGCGATCCAGATCGTCGCCGACATCGACCGGATGGGTGCGCTCGCGTTGCACGTCGCCAAGATCGCCCGTCGCAGACATCCCCAGCACGCGCTGCCCGAAGAGGTGAATGGCTACTTTGCTGAAATGGGCCGTGTCGCAGTCGAATTGGGCAACGGTGCGCAAGAAGTCCTGCAAACCCGCGACCCGGAGAAGGCCGCGCGGATCCGCGAAGATGACGACGCGATGGACGACCTGCACCGGCACCTGTTCAGCGTTCTGATGGACCGGGAATGGCGGTACGGCGTGGCCGCCGCCGTCGATGTGACGTTGCTCGGACGGTTCTACGAACGCTTCGCCGACCATGCCGTCGAGGTGGCGCGCCGGGTCATCTTCCAAGCCACCGGCACGCACTAACCGAATCGGCCGGAGATGTAGTCCTCGGTGGCTCGCTGGTTGGGGTTCGAGAAGATTTTCTCGGTGTCGTCGATCTCGACCAGACGGCCTGGTTTGCCTACCGCTTCCAGGTTGAAAAACGCCGTCTGATCACTCACCCGGGCGGCCTGCTGCATGTTGTGGGTGACGATGACGATGGTGTACTCCTGCTTCAACTCACTGATCAGTTCTTCGATCGCCATCGTCGAGATCGGGTCCAGCGCGGAGCACGGCTCGTCCATCAGAAGCACGTCTGGTTGGACCGCGATGGCCCGGGCAATACACAACCGCTGTTGTTGCCCGCCGGACAGTCCGCCACCGGGCTTGTCCAGCCTGTTCTTGACCTCGTCCCACAGGTTGGCTCCGCGCAGCGAGTGTTCGGCGGTCTCGTCGAGCACCTGACGTTTGCGCACCCCCTGCAACTTCAGTCCAGCCACCACATTGTCACGAATTGACATGGCCGGGAACGGGTTTGGCCGCTGGAACACCATGCCGATAGCTCGGCGCACACCGACCGGGTCAACGCGGGAGCCGTAGATGTCCTCGTCATCGAGCAGCACGCTGCCTTCCACCCGGGCACCAGGAATCACCTCGTGCATCCGGTTCAGCGTGCGCAACACGGTTGTCTTGCCGCAGCCCGACGGGCCGATGAACGCCGTCACACTGCGAGGCAGAACCGACAGCGACACGTCGGCGACCGCGTGGAACGCTCCGTAGTAGATGTTGACCTCTTTGAGGTCCAACCGTTTAGCCACGAAATACAGCTCCTGCCTTGTTACTGCCTTGCACGGTTCATGTCTTCTTGGGGGCGAAAATCTTCGCGACCACCCTGGCGCCGGTATTGATCATCGCAATGAGCAGGATCAGCGTCAGCGCGGCACCCCACAGCCGGTCCGTCGGAACCGAGTTGGTACCAGCACCGGCCGTAGTCTGGTCATACATCATGCCGGGCAGCGAACCCATGAACCCGCGGAACATGTCGAAGTTCATGTCGTGCGCATACCCGACCAGGATGAGCAGCGGCGACGTCTCTCCCAGCACTCGGGCCAGCGCCAGCAGGATACCGGTGAGGATGCCGGACAGGCCGGTCGGCAGCACCACCCTGGCAATGGTCTTCCACTTCGGAATTCCGAGTGCGTAACTGGCCTCCCGCAGGTCCACCGGAACGATACGCAGCATCTCCTCCGTCGCCCGGGCAATCACCGGGAGCATCAACATCACCAGTGCCAGCGCCACCGCAAACTGGGATCGCGGCAGCCCCAACGCCGCCACCCACACCGCATAGATGAACAACGCGGCCACGATCGAGGGCACTCCGGCCAGGATATCCACCGTGAAGGTGACCAGCCGGGCCAGTGGGCTGCGGCCGCCGTATTCGGCCAGGTAGATGCCTACCAGCACACCGATCGGGATCGAGATCACCGCGCACGCCAGGCCTAACAACAGCGTCCCTACGATCGCGTGGTAGGCCCCCCCTCCTGCCTCCAGGACCGTCATGCCCGCCTGCGAATGCGTCCACCAGTCGCGCGCGGCGAGCACCCGGAACCCCTTGACGACAACCGAGCACAACACCCATACCAGTGGCAGCAATGCGATCCCCATCGCGACGGTAACCAGGATGGTGGCCAAGCTATTGGCTATGCGACGGCGCCAGCCGAGGCCCGAGATAGTCCGCCACTTCAGCGGACGATCCAGCATCGACGTCATCCCTGCGGCCTTCCGGCGCGGGTGCCGGCCACCGCGCTGCGGGCCAGGGCGTTGACGACGAACGTCAGCAGGAAAAGCACCAGACCAGCTGCCACGTAGGCACCCGCTTTGTATTGGTTGTCGAATTCGGTCGTGGTCCCGGCGATCTTGGTGGCGAAAGTGTTACCGCCGTCGAACAGCGACCAGCCGAACGCTTCCTGGGTGCCACGCAGAATGATCAGGAGCGCCATCGTCTCCCCCAGGGCCCGTCCCAATCCCAAGATCGCGCCGCTGAGGAATCCGGATCGACCGAACGGCAGCACGGTCGTCTTGACCACTTCCCAACGGGTGGCGCCCAGCGCCAGCGCGGCTTCGATCTGTCCCTGTGGTGTCTGGACGAACACTTCGCGAGTGACCGCGGTGATGATCGGCAAGATCATCACCGCGAGCACGATCCCGGCGGTGAATATGGTGCCGCCACCGGCCATCGAGGCATTACCCGTGGCGAACAGAAAGCAGTGTCCCAGGTGGGTGTTCAACCAGCCGGCCAGCGGGCGCAGCTGCGGCGCCAGCACGTGCAGACCCCATACCCCGTAGATTATCGACGGCACCGCAGCCAGCAGATCGACCAGATAAGCGAGCAGGCCCGACATCCTCCGTGGCGCGTACTGGGTGAGGTAGATCGCCACCCCGAGGGCCACTGGCGTCGCCAGCAGCAGCGCAAACAACGACACGAAGACGGTCACCTGCAGCAGTTCCAGGATGCCGAACTGCATCGCCGAGGTATCGGTGGTGACCCACGTGCCACCGAAGGTGAAGAAGTTCACCGTATTGCGGGCCATTGCCGGCGCGGCACGCCACGCCAGAAACCCTCCGATGGCGGCGATCAGCAGCACGATCAGAAGGCCGGAGCCTTCCGACAGCCTGCGAAAGATTCGCTCGCCCAGCTGAGGTTTGCCGTAACCCCAGGGACTGATCGGAACGACGGGTGGTTCCGGGAAAGGCGCGGCCACGACCTCGCCCGAACCCGCGTCGGAGGGGTTTGGCGTCGTCACTGTGGGTCCCGTCAATACCGTTACCGCTGGCTCGGCCGAGCCACGGCGGCCCCTGGCGGCTTACTGCAATGCGTTGATCGCGGTGACCAGGCGCTCCTTGACCTTATCCGGCAGCGGGACATACCCGGCGGAGGGAAGACCCGTTTGGCCACGATTGACCGCGGTGTTGAGAAACGCCTTCACCGCCGCGGCGGTGTCTGAGCCGTAACCCTTCGAGCACACAATCTCGTAGGTGGCCATCACCAGGGGGTAGGCCCTGGGATCTGCGGAACCGAACATCGAGCGCAGCTCTAGGACAAGGTCATTGCCGTGGCCGGCGAAAGAGACGGAGTTGGTGGCGTTGCCGGCGCTTTCCTCGGTAAGCGCGACTACGCCGTTACCGGTAGCCAGTTGCGCGAACGGCACCCCGGCGCGATCGGCGAAACCCTTCTCCACATAGCCGATACCGCCGGGGGTGGCTTTCACGCCCTGGATCACGCCGGTAGACCGTTGGGCGCCTTCGCCGATGCCACCGACGAATTCGGTGCCGATCCCGCGTGTCCAACTCTGCGGAGCCGCGGCCGCGAGGTACCGCTGGAAATTGTCCGTCGTTCCCGACGAATCCTTGCGGTAGATCGGCGTGATCTTGCTGTTTGGCAGCGCCACACCGGGATTGAGGGCCTGCAGTATCGGGTCGTTCCACATCCGGATCCCGCCGCTGAAAATCTTGGCCAGCGCATCAGCGTCGACAACCAGTTTGGGCACGTCAGTCAGGTTGTACACCAACGCGATGGCACTGAACACCAGCGGCAGATCCCAGGCAGGATTTCCGTTGCAGCGCTGGGCGGCCGGGTCTATCTGAGCGGCGATCAAAGGTGAGTCGGAGCCGGCGAAGTCGACGTGACCGGCGACGAACTGGGTGCGGCCGGCCCCGGAGCCGGTTGCGTTGTACGCCACCGTTTTTCCGGGACATGACTGGTCCCAAACCTGGTTGAAGATGGCGACCGCGATCTGTTGTGCCGTCGAACCCTCGGCGGTCAGCTTGTTCTTGCCACCGCAGTCAGAGCCGCCGGACGAGGCTCCCTGAGCGGGTGCCGAGACGCGGTTGTCGTCGCTGCCACAGCCCGTCAGCGCTGCACCGCAGGTCGTCGCAGCCAATGCGATAGCCATTGCCCGCTTTACCGAGGCGAGTTTCACAGACTCCACTTCCTGAACGATTTCGACTCACCGTATGCCCGCCAGCGGGTGTCGCTACGCGCATCGATGCGTCCTGGCTCAGTTTTCGGAGGAACCTGCGGCATAGGCGGTGTCGACGCTGTAGACATCGAAACCGGTCTTTTCATAGGTCCGCACGGCGGCCGCGTTGTCGGACTCCACGTACAGCAAGGCGGTGGGATTGGGACGGTCGGCCAGCCGCCGAGCCAGCGATGACAGTCCGATCGACGTCAACAACTGTCCCAGGCCGCTGCCCTGCGCGGCGGGATCGACGCCCAGCACGTAGACCTCACCGAGTCCGGCGGGGTCGGAATGCACCTTGGTCCAGTGGAAGCCCATCAGCCTCTCGGATTCAGCCCCGGTTTCGGAGTTGGAGAACGCCAGGAACAGACCTTCCGGATCGAACCACGGCTCGTCGCGCCGCTCAGCTATGTCGGCCTCCGTCCATCCGCCCTGCTCCGGGTGGTAGGAGAATGCGGCATTGTTGACCCGCAGCAATTCAGCATCGTCGGCAGGGCCCCGGTAGGTTCGGACGTGCACATTCCGCAACCGATCTGGGGTCACCGGTTCGGTGATATCGCGCAGCGGGCGTCGCATCTGCAACAGCTCCCGGACAGGGACCAAGCCCAGTGCGGCGGCGGTCGCCTTGGCGGCCTCCAGCGTGCCATGTGCCCAGAATTGGTTACGCCCATCGGTTTTGGTCATTGCCGCTTGCGCCAGCACGGCGCCGATGCCACGACGCCGGGCCTGCGGGTGAACCACCAATTCGGCCATCCCGGCGGCTCCGTCGCGCGGCGGCGTGAGATTCAGGTAACCGGTCACGGAGTTACCGGCGGATCCATCCAAGACCAACAGGTGCTCGGTGCGATCGTGCGACAACTCCCGCAACACCTGCTCGCCTACCGGCGCCACATTGTCGAATTCCGTTGCTGCAGAGATAAGTTCACGAATGTTCTGTTGCTCTTCGGCGGTGAGTGCCGAGCGCCAGTCCGGCCGGTTCACTGGCTACGCAACGGTTCGTCCAGTGGTTCTGCCAAATCGTCGGCATCGGCGCCGGACTGGTCGCCCTCCGGCTCGGCCGCTGGTGTGCGGCCGCGAGCGGGCCGCACCGCCTTATAGCCGACGTTGCGTACCGTGCCGATCAGAGCCTCGTGCTCCGAGCCGAGTTTGGCGCGCAATCGTCGCACGTGCACGTCGACGGTGCGGGTGCCACCGAAGAAGTCGTATCCCCAGACCTCGTGCAACAACTGCGCTCGGGTGAAGACCCGACCCGCGTGCTGAGCCAGATATTTCAGCAGCTCGAATTCTTTGTAGGTGAGGTCCAACGGTCGACCGCGTAGCCGGACCGTGTAGGTGCCTTCGTCGATGACCAGCTCACCCAGGCTCACTTTGCCGGCGCTTTCCTGGTCCGCCAGGCCGCCACGACGCCCCACCACCAGCCGCAGTCGGGCGTCGATCTCTGCCGGCCCGGTACTGGGCAGCAGAATCTCGTCTAGACCCCAGTCAGCACTGACGGCCACCAGCCCGCCCTCAGTCACCACCGCAAGAACCGGCACCGAACGGCCCGCGGTGCTCAGCAGGCGGCACAGGCCGCGCGCCGCCGACAGGTCGTTGCGCGCGTCGACGAGCACCGCATCCGCATTGCCGGCCTCCAGCAACGAGGAAGCTTCCGCCGGCGCGGTCCGCACGCTGTGGGGAAGCAGCGAGAGGGACGGCAGGACTGGATCGGGATACAGCTCCGAGGTCAGCAGTAACAGGTCCAACAAGCCCCTCCAGCCTCGTGGGTAGGCCTCCCAAATTCATTCGCGCCATGACGTTAGCGGCCAGGTCATCTAACGATAACTTGCCACCTGGGCTTTCGCTCCATGACGAGGCGGTCCGAGATCGACGTCACCATCACGGCACAACCGAACGGCGATGTCACAATGTCCGGATGCGCAGGGTGCTGGTGAGTCTCACCGTCGCGACGATCGCCGTCGGTGTCCTGGCACTCGGTGCTCTCGGCATCGACTATGGCACCAGCATTTATGCCGAGTACCGGCTGTCCACCACCGTGCGCAAAGCCGCGAACCTGCATTCGGACCCGTTCATCGCCATCCTGGCGCTGCCCTTCATTCCGCAGGCGATGCGTGATCACTATGCCGAGCTTGAGATCAAAGCCAACGGCGTGGACCAACCGGAGGTCGGCCGGGCCACGCTGGAGGCCACCATGCACTCGATCGATCTGACCGACGCGTCCTGGCTGATCAGACCGGACGCGAAACTGGTGATCGGCAAGCTGGAGACCCGCATCATCATTGACTCCGTGCATCTGGGCCGGTTCCTGGGCATTACCGACCTCATGGTCGAGGCGCCGCCGCAGGAGTCCAACGATGCCACCGGCGGAACCACCGAATCCGGGATATCCGGCAGTCACGGGCTGGTGTTCAGCGGCACACCGAAATCGGCCGAATTCCACGACCGGGTCAGCATCTCGGTGGACCTCTCCATCGCCCCGGATGACCCGGCCACGCTGGTGATCACCCCCACCGGCGTCCTCACCGGACCGGATACCGCCGACCAGGCCGTTCCCGCCGACAAACTCGACGCGGTACTGAAGGCGTTCAGCGCCAGGTTGCCGCACCAGCGGCTGCCGTTCGGGGTGGCGCCGACGACGGTTGGAGCGCGCGGATCGGACGTCATCATCGAGGGAATCACCCGCAACGCCACCATTACCTTGCGCGATTTCCGCCCATCGTGACGTGTTGATAACCGCACTCGGACCGGCCTTTATCGAAGCCGCCGGGCGCTGTTGGCTTGATCACTATGTCATTGGGTAAGCTGACCGTCGTGTCAACCCGCATCGAGCACTTGCTCATCAACTGCCGCACGGCTCAGCCGTGCCGCAGCGCGGGTTGTTGCTGTTGCTGTAGCTGTTGAGTAGCCGCGCCGATCTGCGCAGCACTCGAAGCAGCCCCGGAGTCCCCACTGTGGCATGTCTTCCCGCGCAACAGGCGTACCTAGGAGTAATCCGTGCCGTGAACAACCACCACCCGCGTGCGTGGCCGGTCACCTTTTGGCACCTGGCTCCCGTCGCCTGAATACCTCAGAGAAAGAAATCGAAAGGATCCCACCATGGCACGCTCCGACGTCCTGGTCTCTGCCGACTGGGCTGAGAGCAATCTGGATGCCGCAGACGTCGTCTTCGTCGAAGTCGACGAAGACACCAGCGCCTACGACGGCGCCCACATCCCCGGCGCGATCAGGCTGGACTGGCGCACCGATCTGCAAGACTCGGTCAAACGCGACTTCGTCGACGCCGAGCAATTCTCCAAGTTGCTGTCCGAACGCGGCGTCTCCAACGACGACACCGTCATCCTCTACGGCGGCAACAACAACTGGTTCGCGGCGTACGCCTACTGGTACTTCAAGCTCTACGGCCACGACAAGGTCAAACTGCTCGACGGCGGTCGCAAGAAGTGGGAGCTTGACGGTCGTCCGCTGTCCAGCGAAGCGGTAAGCCGGCCGGCCACCTCCTACTCCGCGTCACAGCCGGACAACAGCATCCGCGCATTCCGCGACGACGTGATCGCCGCCATCGGCGAAAAGAACCTCGTTGACGTGCGCTCCCCGGACGAGTTCTCGGGCAAGATCCTGGCTCCGGCTCACTTGCCCCAGGAACAGAGCCAGCGGCCCGGCCATGTCCCCACCGCCATCAACGTGCCGTGGAGCAAGGCCGCCAACGAGGACGGCACCTTCAAGTCCGACGAGGAACTGGCCAAGCTGTACGCCGACGCCGGGCTGGACGGCTCCAAGGAAACGATTGCCTACTGTCGAATCGGGGAGCGTTCCTCGCACACCTGGTTCGTCCTGCAGGAATTGCTCGGACACAAAAACGTCAAGAACTACGACGGCAGTTGGACGGAATACGGCTCCCTGGTGGGTGCCCCGATCGAGTTGGGAAGCTGACATGTGCTCTGCACCAAAGCAAGGACTGACGTTGCCGGCCAGCGTCGACCTGGAGAAGGAAACGGTGATCACCGGTCGCGTCGTCGACCGGGACGGTCAAGCCGTCGGGGGTGCGTTCGTCCGCCTGCTGGACTCCTCGGATGAGTTCACCGCCGAGGTCGTCGCGTCAGCCACCGGCGACTTCCGGTTCTTCGCCGCTCCGGGGGCCTGGACACTGCGCGCCTTGTCCAGGGTCGGCAACGGCGACGCAGTGGTGACGCCGTCGGGCGCCGGTATCCACGAGGTGGACATCAAGATCGCCTGACGCACCCGCGCAGGCTGGTCCCCGTTGGCGTGGCGGGAAGAATAGAATCACTGGCGTGGTGCTGTTCTTCGAGATCATGCTCGTCTTGGCGACCGTGGCCATCTCCTGGTTTGCGCTGTATGCGCTGTATCGGCTGATCACCGACGAGTCGTGACCTCCTCCGAAGGCGCGGACGCTAGCGGCGTGTCGCAAGCGGCGGAGCGCGCGAAACTGACCGCGGCCCGCAACATTCCCTCATTCGACGATCTGCCGGTTCCCGCGGATACCGCGAATCTGCGCGAAGGCGCGAACCTCAACGACGCGCTGCTGGCGCTGCTGCCGTTGGTCGGGGTGTGGCGCGGTGAAGGCGAGGGACGCGGCACCGATGGCGACTACCGGTTCGGCCAGCAGATCATCGTGTCGCACGACGGCGGCGACTACCTGAATTGGGAAGCCCGGTCGTGGCGATTGGACGACTCGGGCGAGTACCACGAGACCGGATTGCGGGAAACAGGCTTCTGGCGGTTCGTCCGTGATCCAGACGATCCGAGCGAATCGCAGGCCATCGAGTTGCTGTTGGCACATTCGGCCGGTTACGTCGAGTTGTTCTACGGGCGGCCGCGTAACCAGTCGTCATGGGAACTGGTGACCGATGCCCTGGCGCGCAGCAGGTCCGGCGTGCTGGTTGGCGGCGCCAAGCGGCTGTACGGGATTGTCGAAGGCGGCGACTTGGCCTACGTCGAGGAGCGAGTGGATGCCGACGGCGGGTTGGTCCCGCACTTGTCGGCACGGCTCTCCCGATTCGTCGGCTGACGCGAATACTTCAATAGCACACCGCCCGCGGTACTGCCGAACCCCGGCTAAGCACGGTAACCCTGCAGTTGGGTAAGTGTTGCTGCCAGAAATGGAGCGGCCCCCGAGCCATATTCCGGTTGGACGGACCGGAAGCTCGGGGGCCGGGTGGCTACGGGAGATTCGCCAGCGCGATGGTCGAAGAATCTGCCGAGCCAATGCAGCTAGCTCGCAGCCACCTCACATGTCCATGAAGCTATCAATTTCGCGGACCACCTCCCTTCTTGTGTAAAGCCGACGCTACCGTGACTTCGGCGCGGCGACAACACAATTAAGCGTTCAGCGATCGCTGACTATCGCGGCGTCGACCAGTTCGGCGAACGTATCGGCGAAAGGGGCGCGCGGCAGGTACCGGCCGTCCAGGGTATGCACGCGGGCAGCCAGCGTCATGCTGGAGATAAGCCAGATACCTTGTGCGGCGGATAGATCCGCTACCCGCAACGCGCGGTAGTCGCAGTCATACCCTTTCGCGCGGGCCACGGTGAATAGTGCCTGCTGGGTGGTGCCTCGCAGAATCGGGTACCACGGGGGCGGGGTGAACAGACACGGGTTGCCGTCGCCGTTGTCGGTAGCGATCACCACCGTCGAACGGGGGCCTTCCAGCACGTACCCGTCGGTGCTGACGAAGATCACGTCGCCGGCGTTCTGCCGGGCGGCGTGTCGTAAGACGGCCATGTTGACCGCGTAGGACAGCGTCTTGGCGCCGGCCAGCAACCAAGGCATGGCGTCGATCCCTTGCGCCGGCAACCCCCGGTCGAGCGTGATCGCGGCGATACCGTCGCGGCGAACCGCGGCCACCCGGTCCGGGACGGGACTGACCATTACATATGCCGTTGGGGCAGAACCGCCCTCGCGGCCGCGGCTGTATACCAACCGCATCGCCGCCTCATCGGCGGTGCGTTCAACCCATTGGCGGGTCGCCTGGTCGATGGCGCGCCGCCAACCAGGGAGGTCCGGCTGCGGCAGGTCCATCAGCTTGGCGGAGTGAGTAAGCCTTTGCAGGTGCGACTCGATCAGGCACGCCCGGCCGTTGCGCACCAGCAATGTCTCGAAAATCCCGTCGCCGCGAACCGCTGCCAGGTCATCGGCGGAAAGCAGTGGCGTCGCCGGATCGAGGATCTTGCCGTCCAGCGTGACGACCACACCAGCTTGCTCAGCCATGATCGGCCAGCCTAATAGGGATCATCTCGCGCCGAACGTGAAGCTGCATGCACAGTGGGCGCCGAACGTGAAGCTGGCTTCACGCTGGGTGAAACTGCGCGAGCGCCCGTCGCCGTAGAGTTGACATGTCGCGCTGCGACGATGCAGAGCGAAGCGATGAGGAGAAGCAGCGCAATTGAACCCGCGCTGCGACGATGCAGAGCGAAGCGATGAGGAGAAGCAGCGCAAGTGAACCCAGTCCCTGCTCCCGATCCCGGGCCTGACGTCGGCGCCGTCTGGCATTACGGCGATCCGCTCGGTGAACAGCGCGCGTCCCAGACCGACGCCGTCCTGGTGGACCGCTCGCATCGCCCCGTGCTGGCGCTCACCGGAAACGATCGTCGTTCCTGGCTGCACAACATCTCCACCCAGCACGTCAGTGACCTGCCCGATGGCGCGACCGTGCAGAACCTGAGCCTGGACGGCCAGGGCCGGGTGGAGGACCACTGGCTGCAGACCGAACTCGGGGGAACCACCTATCTGGACACCGAGCCGTGGCGGGGCGAACCCCTGTTCGGTTACCTGCGCAAGATGGTGTTCTGGTCCGACGTGGCGGTGGAGCACGCCGATTTCGCGGTGCTGTCGCTGCTCGGGCCGCGCTTGGCGGACGCCGCGGTTCTTGCTGCGCTGGGCGTAGACGCGTTGCCGGCAGACTGGTCGGCCGTCCCACTGGCCGGTGGTGGATTCGTGCGTCGCCTGCCCAGCACTCCCGGTGGTCCGATCGAGTTGGACTTGGTGGTGCCGCGCGCCGATTCTGCCGCCTGGCGACGGCGCCTGGCCGAAGCGGGTGTGCTTCCCGCGGGTGTGTGGGCGTTCGAAGCACATCGAGTCGCCGGTCTGCGTCCGCGACTGGGCGTCGACACCGACGAGCGCACCATCCCGCATGAAGTGCGTTGGATCGGCGGTCCCGGTGAAGGCGCCGTCCACCTGAACAAGGGCTGCTATCGCGGGCAGGAAACCGTCGCCCGGGTGCACAACCTGGGTAAGCCGCCGCGGATGCTGGTGTTGTTGCACCTCGACGGTTCGGCCGATCGTCCGTCCACCGGTGACCCGGTCCTCGCCGGGGGTCGCGCCGTGGGACGCCTGGGAACGGTTGTCGAGCACGTCGATCTGGGACCGGTGGCGCTGGCGTTGCTGAAGCGAGGTGTGCCCGGGGATACCGCGCTGACCACCGGCGCCGACGGTGAAATAGCGGCTGCGATCGACGCCGATTCGTTGCCTGCCACCGATGAAGTGGGGGCCGGACGGCTCGCGGTGCAGCGGTTACGTGGCGGCGGCCGATAACTGTTGTGACATCCGCCATCTGTTGAGGCCGCGTGGCAGGGCGCGCCAACGTTAGGCGGCCCGGCACGGTAAGCTGTCGACAGGACAAAACGACACTAGAGATCGGAGCCGCCTACTCGTAGGCCGCTCCGTTATTTCGCGAGGGGGTTCCCCCATGGGCCGCGGCCGGGCTAAGGCAAAGCAGACCAAGGTTGCTCGAGAACTGAAATACAGCTCCCCCCAGACCGACTTCACGCGGCTTCAGCGCGAGCTGTCCGGGACGAGCACCGATGAGCCGGACCACTTGGACGGCGACTCGTGGGATGACGATGACAACTGGCGCCGCTGACGGTAGCCCGCTCTTACTTTTTTAAAACCTTGGATGCTGGCCGACGAGCTTGGCTCGCGGCCCTTCCTTTCCGCCCTTCCCGACGCTGCCCAGGACCCAGCAGTTGAGGTGCCTGGCGGTCAGGATCGCTTCGGCGCGGTCGGTGTCCTCGGCGGCGACCACCGCGACCATGCCCACGCCCATGTTGAAGGTCTTCTCCATCTCAGCTCGAGATACCCGACCGCGCTGGGCGATCATGCCGAACACCGGCGCAGGGGTCCAGGTGCCCCGGTCCACCTCGGCGACCAGACCCTGCGGGATGACTCTGGCCAGGTTGCCGGCCAGTCCTCCCCCGGTGACATGGCAGAAGGTGCGGACCTGCGTTTCAGCGGCCAGCGCCAGGCAGTCTTTGGCATAGATGAGCGTGGGCTCCAGCAGTTCCTCGCCCAGCGTGCGACCGAACTCTTCCACATAACCGGCGAGGTTCATCCGGTCGATCTCCAGCAGGATTGAGCGGGCCAGCGAGTACCCGTTGGAGTGCAGGCCCGAAGATCCCATCCCGATGATCACGTCGCCAGGTTTCACTCGGTCTGGTCCCAGGACGTCGTCAGCCTCGACGACTCCCACGCCGGTCGCCGAGATGTCGTAGTGGTCCGGCTCCATCAGACCCGGATGTTCGGCGGTCTCGCCGCCCAACAAGGCGCAACCGGCCCGCACACAACCCTCGGCGATCCCGCTCACGATCGCGGCGACGCGCTCGGGCACCGTGCGGCCCACGGCGATGTAGTCCTGTAGGAACAACGGCTCGGCGCCGCACACCACGAGGTCATCGACCACCATCGCGACCAGGTCGAGCCCGACGGTGTCGTGCTTGTCCATCGCCTGAGCGATCGCCAATTTGGTGCCGACGCCGTCGGTGGATGCGGCCAGCACCGGTTCCCGGTAGTCGCCGCGTATCGCGAACAGCCCAGCGAACCCGCCGAGCCCACCCCGCACCTCGGGTCTGGTGGCCTTGGTCGCCAGCGGCTTGAACAAGTCAACGGCGCGGTCACCGGCTTCAATGTCCACCCCGGCCGATGCGTAGGTGATGCCCTGATTACCCGCGCCTCGTTTGGAGCTCTGTTCAGGATCCGTCATCGCGATAAAGGCTACCGGTCGGCGCCCACCGCCGGTAACGCTTCCCACCGGTGTCGCGCTTCCAGCCGCCGAATAAGCCAGTCGTGTGCGCGGGTACCGCTTTTCAGTGGCTGACGGGGACTTCCGGAGCTTCCTGACCGGTGAGCTCACCGAGCCCGGCACCGCGCGCAGCATTCGCCAGCATGTGCTCGACGACGTTCTTGCCCAGCGCGCTGTCACCAGGCAGCTCGATCGGGTACGTGCCGTCGAAGCAGGCAGTGCACAAGCGCGAGGCGGGTTGCTCGGTGGCAGCGATCAGCCCACGCAGGGAGATATATCCGAGCGTGTCGGCATTGATGGCATGCCGTACCGCCTCGAGTACCTCGCCTTCGTCCTCCACGGCATTGGCGATCAACTCGGCTGGGGACGGGAAGTCGATGCCGTAGAAGCATGGCCACTTCACCGGCGGTGAGGCGATGCGCACGTGCACTTCCACCGCACCGGCTTCGCGCAGCATGCGAACCAACGCCCGTTGGGTGTTGCCCCGAACGATCGAGTCGTCTACGACGATGAGCCGCTTACCACGGATCACCTCTTTGAGCGGGTTCAACTTGAGGCGGATACCGAGCTGACGGATCGTCTGCGACGGCTGGATGAAAGTGCGCCCGACATAGGCATTCTTCATCAGACCCTGCCCGTAGGGTATGCCGGACTCCTGCGCGTACCCCACCGCGGCGGGGGTGCCGGATTCCGGTACCCCGATCACCAGGTCCGCCTCGACCGAGCACTCCCGAGCGAGTTGGCGACCGATGTCCAGCCGCGCACCATGGATGGAGCGGCCCCCGATGGTGCTGTCGGGTCGAGCCAGGTAGACGTACTCGAACACGCACCCCTTCGGCGAGGGATTGGCGAAGCGGGTGGACCGCACTCCGTCGGCATCGATCGCCAGCAATTCTCCTGGCTCGATGTCGCGGACGAAGGAAGCCCCGACGATGTCGAGCGCGGCGGTCTCGGAGGCCACCACCCAGCCCCGATCCAGCCGCCCGAGCGACAACGGCCGCACCCCATGTGGGTCGCGGCAGGCGTAGAGGGTGTTCTCGTCCATGAACGTCAGGCAGAATGCCCCGCGCACGGTCGGCAGGAGTTCCAGCGCCGCCTGCTCCAGGCTGGAGTCGGCCGCGCCGTGCGCCAGCAGCGCGCCGAGGATGTCAGAATCCGTCGTCGCCGGCGCCGGGCAACGTTTAGCAATCAACCCCGCGTCGCGGGCCCGCGCCGCCAACTCTGCGGCGTTGACCAGATTGCCGTTGTGGCCCAACGCAACCCCGGTACCCGCTGCGGTGTTGCGGAATACCGGCTGGGCATTCTCCCAAGTGGTGTCGCCGCTGGTGGAGTATCTGCAGTGTCCGATCGCGACGTGGCCCTCCATGGCCGCCAGCGTCTGCTCGTCGAACACCTGGCTGACCAGGCCTAGGTCCTTGAAAACCAAGACCTGCGATCCGTCGGCGACAGCAATCCCCGCGGCCTCCTGGCCGCGATGCTGCAACGCGTAAAGGCCGTAGTAGGTGAGCTTGGCGACGTCTTCACCTGGGGCCCAGACCCCGAATACACCACACTCTTCACGAGGCGAATTGAAGTCTTCTTCGGGCTGTTGAGCGGTCACGGTTCTGGCGGCTC
The DNA here is from genome assembly GCF_001673315.1 of Mycobacterium asiaticum. Classification (GTDB taxonomy): domain Bacteria; phylum Actinomycetota; class Actinomycetes; order Mycobacteriales; family Mycobacteriaceae; genus Mycobacterium; species Mycobacterium asiaticum_B. The sequence continues at coordinate 36,069 of NZ_LZLQ01000120.1, forward strand.
CCTAGGGCGCGATTGGTGACGTACCGGAGTCTACGGGTAACTCGTCGTGAGCGACGAATTCAACGGGCGTGTTATTCCCGTTCGCCTCGGCGTGTCGCAGCGGAAACCCGAGGTCAGTCACACATTCACCACTGGTAACAAGTGGTCAATCTCACCCGCTCGTGCTCCGGACAGGGTCACCGATCCGTCAGCGTGCGCCTCCTTCAAACCCAGCAGTCCCGTGGCTACCAACAGCCACGTCCTGGGGTCGGTCTCCACCACGTTGGGCGGGGTCCCTCGGGTGTGCCGGGGCCCAGGAATGCACTGGACGGCCACGAACGGCGGGATGCGGACCTCCACGCTGGCACCCGGCGCCAAACCAGCCAGAGTGCGCGCGGTCAGTCGCACCGCCGCTGCCAAAGTGGCGCGGTCAGGCGGCGCGCAGTTCTCGTTGCGCAGCCAATCTGCGATGGACAGGACGAGCTGCCGAATCTGCGCCGGATCGACGCTATCGCGGGCCGCCATACCTTATGGTCTCAGAATCATGCAGCGTCGTCGTTCTGGCACGCACCCGCCATTCAAGGCCATCGGCCTGGTAGCGCTGATGGTGCTGATGCTTGTGCTGGGCGCGCTGTACTGGCAGTTCCGCGGGAATTTCACGCCGAAAATGAAGTTGACCATGGTGGCTCCGCGGTCGGGGCTGGTGATGGCACCCGGGGCCAAGGTCACCTACCACGGGGTACAAATCGGTCGGGTGTCGACGATTTCAGAGATCGACCGCGCCGGCCGGCCAGCCGCCCGGGTGATCCTGGACGTCTTTCCAAAGTACATCCCCCATATTCCGGCCAATGTGACCGCTGAGATCAAAGCGACCACCGTCTTCGGCAACAAGTATGTGGCTTTGAGTTCACCGAAACTCCCTGCGACACAACACATCACCCCGTCCGTCGAGATCGACGCAACGCAGGTGACCACCGAGTTCAACACGTTGTTCCAGACACTGACCGCCATCGCCGAAAAGGTCGATCCGGTGAAGCTCAACCTGACGCTGAGCGCAATGAGCGAGGCCCTAACCGGATTAGGCGATAAATTCGGCGCTTCACTGACCAACGGATCGGCGATCCTCGATGAGCTGAACCCGCAGCTGCCCCGCAGCCGCTACGACATCCAGCGCCTGGCTGCCCTGGGCGACGTCTACGCCGACGCCGCACCGGATCTGATGGACGCCTTGAACCGGGCTTCGACCACCGCGCACACCGCCAACCAGCAACAGGACGAACTGGATGCAGCGCTGTTGGCGGCGGCCGGCCTGGGTGGTAGCGGCTCAGACGTGTTCCGACGAGCGGGGCCGTATCTGGCTCGGGGGGCCGTGGATCTTCTTCCGACCGCCCAGCTGCTCGACGAATACAGTCCCGAAATAGCTTGCACCATCCGGAATTACGACGAAGTCGCGCCCCGCATTCGGGCCGCGCTGGGATTCAACGGATACGCGTTGGGAGCCAACTCCGGGGGCGGGATCGTCGGGGCACCATCTCCGTACATCTACCCGGAGAATCTGCCTCGGGTCAATGCCCGCGGCGGGCCGGGGGGAAAGCCGGGTTGCTGGCAGAGGATCACCCGGACTCTTTGGCCCGCACCGCTTTTAGTGATGGACACCGGTGCCAGCCTGGCACCGTACAACCATTTCGAGATCGGCTCACCGGTCGGCTTGGACTACGTGTGGGGCCGCCAGATCGGCGACTACACCATCAACCCGTGAGCTACGTCGTTGTGCCGCGACCGCGGCGAGTGCGCCCGAGGAGTTGATGGCCCAATGGGCCAGCATCGGCGCTGCCAGGCTGCCGCAGCGGTCGGCCAGCCAGCCGAACAGCCACCCCGCCGCGCCGGTGACCAGCACGACAGGCACCGTCGGCTGACCCGCCGCGCGAGCGTCGGCGATGTGCGACAGCCCAAACGCGGTGGCCTGCAGCACCCGGCCGCGGGATGGGCCGAACGCGTTGGCAGCAACGGTGCCCAGCGCCGCCCGGAACGCCGCCTCCTCCGCCCAGACCGTGCCAATCGGTATGTGCACCCCAAGCCAGTTCCGCACTGACGGCGGTAGTTCGCGGGCCGCCATCGACCTACGCACAATCGGAATCGGTGTTGTCGCACCAATTGTCGTCGACACCACGGTCGCGGCGACCGATCCCCACCAGAGTCCCGCCCACAGCTGTGGCGGACGAAAACCCAGTGGCGCACGGGTGGTCAACGCCAGCACCCCACCCAGGCCGGCCTGCGCCGGAGTCCGCCATCCAGTCGGCAGCCGGGGACCGATCAGGCTCCAACCGACCAGGCCGGCCGCCAGCAAAAGGGCGTGAAGTCTCAGGCGAAGAATTGCGGCAGCACCGCCTCGGATGTTTCGCGCAGCTCTGCCAGGGACACCGTGAACAGACCCTGAATCTCGATCGCATCCGACGCTTGATCGACGACGCCGATACGCGCCGCCGGCAACCCCCGCGCCTCGCACATCGATCGGAATCGGCTTTCTTCGGTGCGCGGCACCGCCACCAGCACCCGGCCCGCTGATTCGGAGAACAGCATGACGAAGGGATCGGCATCCTCGGGAAGCACGATGCGACAACCGGTCTCACCCGCCAGAGCGGCCTCGACGACGGCCTGGGCCAGCCCGCCTTCGGAGAGGTCGTGTGCGGCGGTGATCAGACCGTCTCGGGAACCGGCCGCCAGCACCTCGGCCAGCAACTTCTCCCGGTTCAGGTCGACCGCGGGCGGCATCCCCCCGAGATGATCGGCGGTCACCTGTGCCCAAACAGAACCGTCGAATTCGTCGCGAGTGTCCCCGAGCAACAGCAGGCTCTCGCCGGGCTCGGTACCCAGCGCGGTAGGCAACCGCCGACCGACGTCATCGATGACGCCCAGCACCCCCACCACCGGAGTCGGCAGGATCGCCGATGAGCCGGTCTGGTTGTAGAAGCTCACGTTGCCACCGGTGACCGGAATCTTCAGTGCCACACAACCATCTGCCAGGCCCCGGACTGCTTGGGAAAACTGCCACATCACCGCGGGGTCCTCGGGGGAGCCGAAATTGAGACAGTTCGTCACGGCGACCGGGGTGGCACCGGTGACCGCGACATTGCGGTACGCCTCGGCCAGTGCGAGCTGTGCACCGGTATAGGGGTCGAGTTGGGTGTAGCGTCCCGACGCGTCGGTAGACAAAGCGATGCCCCGGCCGGTTGCTTCGTCGATGCGCAGTACACCGCCGTCGGCATGTTCTGCCAGCACGGTGTTCCCCCGCACATACCGGTCGTACTGTTCGGTGATGTATGCCCGGCTGCACAAGTGCGGGCTGCCAAGCAACTCAAGCAAAGTCGCGCGCAGTTCGTCACCGGTTCTCGGGCGCGGCAGGATCTTCGACGAGTCCGCGTTCAACGCGTCCTGGGACTCCGGACGGGCGGCCGGGCGCTGGTAGACGGGGCCCTCGTGGGCAACCGTGCGCGGCGGCACGTCGACGACGGTCTCGCCGTGCCAGGTAATGCGCAACCGGTCACCATCGGTGACTTCGCCGATTACGGTGGCCAGCACTTCCCACTTGCGGCACACCGCCAGGAAAGCGTCGACGTTCTCCGGCGCGACGACTGCGCACATCCGCTCCTGCGACTCACTGCACAACACCTCCGCCGGTGTCATGTGCTTGGCGCGCAGCGGGACGGCATCTAGGTTGATCGCCATCCCACCGTCACCCGCAGATGCCAATTCAGATGTGGCACAAGCTAATCCGGCTCCACCAAGGTCCTGGATACCGATCACCAGCCCGTCGGCGTAGAGGTCGAGGCAGCACTCGATGAGCACCTTCTCCAGGAACGGATCACCAACTTGGACCGAAGGCAGTTTCTTGCGCGCAGAGTCTCCGGCGCCTTCACCGTCGAAGGTGTCCGACGCCAACACCGACACGCCGCCGATACCGTCGAGTCCGGTTCGCGCGCCGAACAGGATGATCTTGTTCCCGGTGCCCGACGCGAACGCCAGATGCAGGTCTTCCTGACGTAATACTCCGACGCACAACGCATTTACCAACGGGTTGCCGGCGTAGGAGGCGTCGAAGACGGTCTCGCCGCCGATGTTGGGCAAACCCAGGGAGTTTCCGTACCCGCCGATGCCGCGCACCACGCCGTCCACCACCCGGCGGGTGTCGGGAGCGTCGGCGGCACCGAACCGCAACTGGTCCATCACCGCCACGGGGCGGGCCCCCATAGCCATGATGTCGCGGACGATGCCGCCGACACCGGTGGCCGCGCCCTGGTACGGCTCGACATAGGACGGGTGGTTGTGCGACTCCACCTTGAACGTGACCGCCCAGCCGTCGCCGATGTCGACGACGCCGGCGTTCTCACCGATGCCGGCCAGCATGCCGGCACGCATGTCCTCGGTCGTGGTCTCACCGAAATAGCGCAGGTGGACCTTGGAGGACTTGTACGAGCAGTGCTCGCTCCACATCACCGAATACATCGCCAGCTCGGCGTCGGTGGGCCGACGGCCGAGGATCTCGCGGATCCGCTGGAATTCGTCTTCTTTGAGACCCAGTTCCTGGAATGGTTGCGGCTGGTCGGGGGTGGTTGCGGCGTGCTCGACGGTGTCAATCACGTGGGTGTGCGCGCTCGTCACGCAGCCAGTCTAGGTTCCCGGCGGAAATTGAGCTGATCGCACCGGTTGCCTCAGGACGTCACAGCAGAAAGGAAAGCTTGCAGCGCGGCCGCGTACGCAGCAACGTCGGCCGCGCCCATCAACTCACGGGCGGAGTGCATGGCAAGTTGCGGGGCGCCGATGTCGACGGTCGGGATACCGGTGCGCGCCGAAGCCATCGGTCCGATCGTCGAGCCACAGGGCAGATCTGCTCGGTGCTCATAACGCTGCAGCGGCACACCGGCCTGCTGGCAGGCGATGGCAAAAGCCGCTGCTGTGCGGCCATCGGTGGCGTACCGCAAATTCGGGTGCACCTTGAGCACCGGGCCACCATTGACCGCGATCAGGTGACCCGGCTCATGGCGTTCCGGATAGTTGGGGTGCGTCGCGTGCGCCATGTCCGCCGACGCCAGCATGGACGCGGGCAGCAGCCGCAGGAAGTCTTCACGGCTACCCCCGGCGGCCAGGACGATGCGCTCGAGGACGGTCCCCAGCAGGTTGGATTGCGCGCCGTGATCTGAGGTCGAGCCCACCTCCTCGTGGTCGAAAAGCACCAGCACCGGCAGAAATTCACTCGGCGTGGAGGGGCTCTGATCCCGGCCCAGCAACGCCTCCAGCCCCGCATAGCAACTGGCCTGATTGTCCAGCCGTGGCGCGCTCAACAGGTCACCCGAGGCACCGATCACCCCCGACGGGGTGAGGTCGTGCGTCATCAGGTCGGCGGCCAGGACATCGGTCTCGGGCACCCCGGCGCGTTCGGCCACGTAGCCGACGAATGAACCGCCCGCATCGCCCGCACCCCAAACCGCGTTGACGTGTCGCTGCGGGTCCAGGGTCAGCGACTTGCGGTCGTCGGTCAGGTGGATGGCGAGTTGGGGTACCCGCAGGATCGGCTCGTCGATGCGGACCAGCCGGTGTGTGATGCTCCTGCCGTCTCGCACCGACAACCGCCCGCTGATGCCCAGGTCCCGATCCAGCCATGAATTGAGCCACGCCCCGCCGTAGGGCTCCAGCGCCACCACCTTCCAACCGGCCACCAGGCGGTCGGGGTGCTGCTTGACCCGCAGATTGGGACTGTCGGTGTGCGCACCGATGATCCGGAACGGACTCAGGCCGGTCGCGCTGTCCCAGGCAACGAGCGAGCCGGCACGCACGACGAAGTACCTGCCGGGGCTTTCGGGCCAGCGATCGCGCTCGCTGAGTTCGGTGTATCCCGCGTCGAGCAGCCGGATCGCCACCGTGGCGCAGACATGGAACGGTGACGGCGACGCGTCGATGAATTCACCCAGGCCAAGGGCGGTGGCCACCATGTGCCATGTTTAGCATTCCCGGTCCCAGGAGCGTTAGGGTCTTCGCTGTGCCCGCTGTCCAACCGCAGCCGATCCTGGAGCCCTTGACGCCAGCAGCGATCTTCATGGTCGTCACGATCGGCAGCGGTGGTGAGGCCACCGTGCATGACGCGTTGGGCGACATTTCCGGGCTGGTGCGGGCGATCGGTTTCCGGGAGCCGGCCAAGCGACTGTCGGTGGTCACATCCATCGGTTCCGAAGCCTGGGACCGGTTGTTCACCGGCCCGCGGCCCGCCCAGCTTCATCCGTTCGTCGAGTTGAAGGGGCCGCGCCACGTTGCGCCGGCCACGCCCGGCGATGTGTTGTTCCACATCCGCGCCGAAACCCTCGACGTCTGTTTCGAATTGGCCGGCCGCATCCTCAAGTCGATGGCACCGGCCGTGACCGTTGTCGACGAAGTGCACGGGTTCCGGTTCTTTGATAATCGCGATCTGCTGGGTTTCGTCGATGGCACCGAGAACCCGGACGGCCCACTTGCGATCAGCGCCACTGCGGTTGGTGACGAGGATCCCGACTTCGCCGGTTCGTGTTACGTACACGTACAGCGGTACGTCCACGACATGACGTCGTGGGAATCACTGTCGGTAACCGAACAGGAACTGGTGATCGGCCGGACCAAGCTCGAGGACATCGAACTTGATGATGACGCCAAACCCGCCAACTCACATATCGCCCTCAATGTCATCACCGACGACGACGGCACCGAGTTGAAGATTGTGCGACACAACATGCCGTTCGGCGAGGTCGGCAAGGGCGAGTACGGCACCTATTTCATCGGTTATTCACGTACCCCAGACGTCACCGAGCAGATGCTGCGCAACATGTTCCTGGGCGATCCCCCCGGCAACACCGACCGCATCCTGGACTTCTCCACCGCCGTCACCGGTGGGCTCTTCTTCGCCCCCACCGTCGACTTTCTCAACAACCCGCCGCCGCTGCCCGCGCCGCAGGAGACCCCTTCCCCGGGTGGCTCAGCCACACTTTCCTCCGATGACGGATCACTCAGGATCGGCAGCCTGAAAGGAAAAACCCGATGAACAACCTGTACCGCGATTTGGCACCGGTCACCGAAGCCGCTTGGGCGGAAATCGAAGTGGAGGCATCGCGGACGTTCAAACGGCATATCGCCGGGCGGCGAGTGGTCGACGTCAGCGACCCGGGCGGTCCGGTGACCGCCGCGGTGAGCACAGGTCGGTTGATCGACCTGGAATCACCCACCGACGGTGTAATCGCCCACTTGCGCGACAGCAGGCCGCTGGTCCGGCTGCGCGTGCCATTCACTCTGTCGCGCAACGAGATTGATGACGTCGAGCGTGGTTCGAACGACTCCGACTGGGAACCGGTCAAGGTAGCCGCGAAGAAATTGGCATTCGCGGAGGATCGCGGCATCTTCGAGGGCTACGCGCCGGCGTCGATTCAAGGTATCCGCAGCTGCAGCTCCAACCCGCCGCTGGCCCTGCCCGAGGACCCCCGTGACATTCCGGACGTGATCACCCAAGCCTTGTCCCAGCTGCGGTTGGCGGGTGTGGACGGCCCGTATTCCGTGCTGCTCGCCCCCGATGTGTACACCAAGGTGAGCGAAACGACCGCGCACGGATATCCGATCCTGGAGCATCTCAACCGGCTCGTCGACGGCGACATCATTTGGGCACCGGCCATTGACGGCGCGTTCGTACTGACCACGCGAGGCGGCGACTTCGACTTGCAGCTCGGTACCGACGTCTCCATTGGATACCTCAGCCACGACGCCGACAACGTGCAGCTCTACCTTCAGGAAACGCTGACGTTCCTGTGCTACACCGCCGAGGCGTCCGTCGCTCTCAAACCCGTCGAGTAGGGGTGATCATGGCGGCCACACTGGCAGGTTCCACCGCACTGGTCACCGGTGCGACGTCGGGGATCGGGCGATCGATAGCGCGGCAGCGCGATAGTCAACCTCAGCACCATCGCCGCGTCGACGCCGAAGCGTAACGGCGGCATCTACGGTGCCACCAAGGCGGCACTCGAATTGCTCACCCGGGTCTGGGCAGACGAGTTCGGTGCTGCCGGGGTGCGGGTGAACGCGGTGGCGGCCGGTCCGACCGACACACCCGGAACCGACGCAACACCCGGATTACTTGAACAGCTTGCGGCAACTACCGCGCTACGCCGCCCAGCCGACCCTGACGAAATCGCCAGCGCGGTCACTTTTCTCGTCTCCCCGGACGCAAGCTATGTCAACGGCGCAATTCTGAATGCCACCGGTGGTGAGAGTTCGTTCGCCCCATGATGTGCCGCTAGATATCCAGCACCAAGTCACTTTGCGGCGCGGCGGAGCAGATGAGCACCTCGCTGGGATCCGGCAACTCCAGGGGCGACTGGACGTACTTTGCGGTTCCCGCGACCACCCCGGTCACGCAGACATGACACACGCCGCTGCGGCAGGAGAAGCGGGTGGGCACATCGCACGCTTCGGCGAGTTCGAGGATGCTGCCGTACGTTGACGACCAATGCACCGTCAGTCCGGTGCGTGCGAACGTGATCGTTGGCCCGGTGCCGGGTGGGCCGTCCGGCTGGTGCGGTGGACGATGCGGTGCACCGACAACTCCCGGATTGATCGGCGGCAGGGCACCGAACAATTCACTGTGGATGTCGGCCGCATTAAATCCAATGCTGGTCAATGCATCCCGTATGTCATCCATGAACTGCGTTGGACCACAGAGGTATACAGCGGCCTCGACGGGCAGCCGCAGCGCCGTGATGGCCTGGCGGTCCAAGCGCCCTTCGGCCTCGGTATAGAACACTCTCTGATGAGCGTGGGGCAGCGACTCGACCAGGACGCTCACTTCCCCAGCGAAGGCCTGGCTTTCGCGGCTTCTGGTGGTATGTACCCACCAGATCTCCCGACCGCTGGCGGTGGTCGAAAGCGCATGCAACATTGCCAGGAGGGGCGTCGCTCCGATGCCGGCGGAAATCAACACGATGGGGCGGCTGCCGTCCGCCAGCACAAAGTCACCGCGCGGTGCGGCGACGTCTAAGACCGATCCGGGTTGGATGTGATCGTGCAAATACCCGCTCACCGATCCGCGGTCTTCGCGCTTGACGCTGATGCGGTACTCCCCTGCCCCGGGGTCACCGGACAGGGAGTAGCTGCGCAGCTGCGCTCGGTGGCCCTCGCCCGGGATCCGAACCGTAATGTGCTGACCCGGCAATGGCGTCGGCAGCGGGGTATGGTCTTGCGCCGCCAACCGGATTGACAACACTGAAGCACTCTCCGGATGAACGCCGCTGACCCGCAAGGACCGAAAACCGTTCCAGGCTGGTTGATCTGGATGTGGCGCCGGTGCCGCCAGCATGTCGAGGAAGGACTGTCGCCAGCCCGGGCTCAGCGCCGGGACATCCACAATCGCGCGGAGTAGTCCGGCGTCGCGGTGGGGCAGGTACAACAAAGCGTCGATGTCGGCGACGGTGAGCTGGTGCGGCCCACGCCGAGTGCGCACGATGTCATCACCGCTTTGCACGCATCCCTCGGTGACGACCCGGAAATAGAACCCAGGGCGGCGCTGAGATACCAACAGACTGGGCATTTCGGGTTCGTCCAAACGCAGTCCCACTCGAAAGCAGGTAACGCGGGGTTGCGTGATTTCGAACTCGGCGTCACCGATGCGGTAGCGGTCACCGATGCAGACCTCGGCATCGGCCAAGCCGCTGACGGTGAAGTTCTCACCGAAATGGCCGAATTGGAGATCATCGCGCTTCAGGTAACGCTTCCAGAAGTCGTAAGACTCGGTCTGATACACCATGACAGCGCGTTGCTCGCCTCCGTGGCCGGCGAGGTCGCCCTGGCCGTCGCCGTCGATGTTGAGGCGGCGCACCATGACCGGTCCCTGCACGGGTGCCTTCCAGATTCCGGTTCGCACCAGTTCGCCGCGCCACGGCACATCCTTGGGCATGCCGACATTCACCGAAACCAGCTTGCCCACAGGCGCTCCTCGCCCTCGCTTCTTGCATGCCCACCATATCGGTGCATAATGGGTTGCACAACCCAAAATCAACCCCGGCGCAGGAGGACTGATGACGGTGGTCCACCATCGCTATGCAACCGTCGACGGACATCGGTTGTTTTTCCGGGAGGCGGGGGATCCGGATGCGCCGAAAGTGGTTTTACTGCACGGCTTTCCGACCAGTTCGTACATGTTCCGTGGACTGATTCCCGCACTAGCAGACAGCTACCACGTGATTGCTCCGGATCATCTGGGCTTCGGGCTCTCCGACGCGCCAAGCGTCGACGAGTTCGATTACACCTTCGACGCGCTCACCGAGTTGACGGCGGGTCTGCTTCGCGGCCTCGGCGTCGACAGGTACGCGATCTATGTCCAGGACTACGGCGCTCCGATCGGGTGGCGGCTCGCTCTGCAAGATCCGGCGGCGATAGCTGCGATCATCACCCAGAATGGCAACGGGTACGACGCCGGTTTCGTCGAAAGCTTCTGGAAAGTGGTGTGGGCCTACCAAACCCGGCCGACAGCCGATACCGAAGCCGCGGTTCGGCAGTTCCTCACTCTGGACGCCACCCGGTGGCAGTATCTGACTGGCGTGGCCGACGAGACGCTCGTGGACCCAGAATCGTGGCTGCACGATTATGCACTGATCTCCCGGCCCGGTAACGACGAGGTGCAGCTGAAGTTGTTCCGCGACTACGCCACGAACGCGCCTCTCTACCCGCGGTTGCACGAGTACTTCCGCACCACGGGTGTTCCGCTGCTTGCCGTGTGGGGCCGCGGCGACGAGATTTTCGGCCCCGCCGGCGCCCGGGCCTTCGCCGATGACCTGCCCGATGCCGAGCTCCACTTGCTCGACGGTGGCCATTTCCTGCTGGAATCGGCCTTGCCCGAAGTCACCGAACTCGTCCGAGCGTTCCTGGCCAGGGCTCGGGCAGATTAATGGGCTGTACATCCCAAAGATGCGGGCGGTTGCGGGTTAGCCTTGCGATATGGGGCATCCGGATGCTGACGACAAACGGCTGACCCCGAAGGGGCGGGCCACCCGGGATCGGATCATCGAGACCGCCGCCGATCTGATCGTCCACGAGGGACTGTCCGCGTTCAACATGGACAGCGTCCGCAAGGCCGCATCGGTCAGCGGCTCACAGCTGGCCCATTACTTCGCCGACAAGCGCGCGCTCCTTCGCGCCGTCATCGCGCGACAGACGGGTGTGGTGCTGGATTTTCACCGCCAACCGCAACTCGGGGGATTGCAATCGTTCGATGATTTCGAGCGGTGGATCGATCTCAACATGCGCTATCTACGCCGTATCGGCCATACCGGCACGCCCACCTATCATGCCCTGACGGCCAAGTTGGCCAAGCCCGATGACGCGACGCGCGAAGCCCTCGCGAGGGGCTACTGGCAATGGGTTGAGCTGCTCGAGCGGGCGATTCAAGGAATGAAGGACAACGGCGCCCTCACCAGCAATGCCGACCCACACCGGCTGGCCCTGGTGATCGTCAGCGCCCACCAGGGCGGCGGCACGCTGGCCTACACCTACGGTGCGGAATGGCCGCATGCCGACGCAATCCGATTCGCCGTCAACTATCTGCGCTCGTTCGCCACGGATCCTGCCGAACGGGTTCCCCGACCGGTAGGCCGCATCCGCGGCCGGCGCTCGGCCGCCGACCGATCGACTTGACCCATCCCGTGTCCGACAACAAGACACCAAGGCTCACCCAGAAGGGTCTGGCCACGCGGGCGCGCATCGTGGATGTCGCGGCGCGATTGATATTCGAGCGCGGTGTCGCCAACACCAGCATCGACGAAGTGCGCACCGCAGCGGGCGTGGGCGGATCACAAGTCGCACACTATTTTCGTGACAAGCGGGATCTGACCCGACACGTGATCGCGCTGCGCCGCAACAATGTTCGGACGTTTCACACCGAACCGCGGCTGGGCTCGCTGGACAGCTTCGAATCGCTGCAGCGGTGGGCAGACGCCTGCGCGACAGACATCGACACTGTGTATCGCCTCGGGGGTTGCGTCTACGGTTCGCTGGCAGGTGAACTCATCGACGCCGACCACGAGATTCACGCTGACCTGTCCGACGGGTATGACGAGTGGATCGAGTTGTTTCACGAGGGCCTCACCGCCATGCGGGCTCGCGGTGACCTACGGCCCGACGCCGACCCGCGGCACCTGGCGGTAGCCCTGGTCGCGGCACACCAGGGTGGTGCGATGCTCACCCAAGTCACTGGCGATGCCGAGCCACTGCGGGCAACGCTGGAAGCTGCGCTTGCCTATGTGCGGTCCTTCGCGACACCACGACGCCGCCGCAGATCCTGAGCATTCACCCCTGGACATTTTTGGGTTACTCAGCCCATAATAATGGGATGGCTGGCCCACTACGGCCTTCCGCTCGTGTGAATATCGCAGGAAGGCGTTTTTCATGCCGGTAATCGAAAGCACGCTCCCCACGGCGCCGGCCGTAGTCCGTGAGCAACACAACGATGAGCAGATGCGCGCAATCGTGCTGGACAAGTTCGGCGGACTCGAGAGCTTGGTTTACACCGATATCCCTAAGCCCCTGCCCAAGCGCGGCGAAGTGGTGATCAAAGTGAAGGGCTTCGGCATCAACCATGCCGAGATGCATATGCGCCGCGGTGAGTGGGCCGAGGCCGCCGAAGTCAGTGGCATCGAATGCGTCGGCGTCGTGGATTCCTGCCCGGACGGCGAATTCGCCGTCGGCGCAAAGGTAGCCGCGTTGATGGGCGGACTGGGCCGGACCGTCAACGGCAGCTACGCCGAATACACCCGGGTGCGTGCGGCGAACGTCGCGCTGATCGAGTCCGACCTACCGTGGTCCGTCTTGGCGGCCCTGCCCGAAACCTACGCCACGGCTTGGACATGCCTCTTTCGCAATCTTCAACTGACTGCGGGACAGACGCTGGTGATCCGCGGTGCCACATCGTCTTTCGGCCAGGCGGCGTTGAAGATGGCCGTTGCCGCCGGGGCGAACGTCATTGCCACCACCCGCAGCGGCAAACGTATCTCCATGCTTGAAGGCCTCGGTGCCAGGCGTGTCGAACTGGAGCGAACCGACCTCGCCGCCCACATCGCCGAGGCAAAACAACTCGACGCCGTCCTCGATCTCGTAGGCAACAGCACCATTCTCGATTCACTGGACATGCTCA
>NZ_LZLQ01000121.1 GCF_001673315.1 Mycobacterium asiaticum
AGCCCAGTTTGACGCCCCGCCCGTAGCCCCGGACCACGACTCCCTCCACGCGGTGCGGGCGGCCCAGGGCTTCGCTGGCCGCACCCATGTCGCCGGCATCCACGCAGGACCGGATATAGGTGGAGGAAAACGTCACGGTCTCGTTGCTGTGGTGCTCGGACAGCAGCGACATCGACTCGACAGCGAACCCGAACCGCTCCCCCGCCCGCCGCAGGGTCTCGACGTTGCCACCCGCCTTCTTGCCGAAGGTGAAGTTCTCCCCCACCACGACCTCGACCACGTGCAGGTTCTCCACCAGCAGCTCGTGCACGTAGCGCTCGGGCGTGAGCTTCATGAAGTCGGGGGTGAACGGCATCACCAGGAAGACGTCGATGCCCAGTTCCTCGACCAGTTCGGCGCGGCGCGTGAGCGTAGTCAGCTGCGCCGGGTGACTGCCCGGGTACACGACCTCCATCGGGTGGGGGTCGAATGTCATCAGCACCGACGGGACATCACGGGCTCGGGCCGCTTTCACCGCGTGCGCGATCAGCTCGGCATGGCCCCGGTGCACGCCGTCGAAAACCCCAATGGTCAACACGCATCTGCCCCAGTCCGTGGGGATCTCGTCCTGACCGCGCCACCGCTGCACGACCGCAAGCCTACGACGTGATCGGTTGCGGCAAATCTCGTGGCGGGCAACCCGCCCGGCGGGACGCAAATTTAGGCGTGCGTTGCCTAAGATTTGTGTCGTGAGGGCTGACGAAGAGCCTGGCGGGCTCACCGCGGTCGCCCAGGACTACCTGAAGGTCATCTGGACGGTCCAGGAGTGGTCTTCGGACGGGGCTCCGCAGAAGGTGAGCACCAAACTGCTGGCCGAGAAGCTGGGTGTGTCCGCCAGCACCGCTTCGGAATCCATCCGCAAACTCGCCGAGCAGGGCCTGGTCGATCACGAGAAGTACGGGGCGGTGACCCTGACCGAGTCGGGTCGGCGAGCGGCGCTGGCGATGGTGCGTCGGCACCGGCTGCTGGAAACGTTCCTGGTCAACGAGCTGGGCTACGGCTGGGACGAGGTGCATGACGAAGCCGAGATTCTCGAGCACGCGGTGTCGGATCGGCTGATGGCCCGCATTGACGCCAAGCTCGGATTCCCGCAGCGCGACCCGCACGGTGACCCGATCCCGGCTCCCGACGGCCAGGTGCCGACGCCGCCGGCCAGGCAGTTGTGGGTGTGCAACGACGGCGACACCGGAAAGGTGGCTCGCATCTCCGACGCCGACCCGGAGATGTTGCGGTATTTCGACAGCGTCGGCATCAGCCTGGACTCGCGGCTACGGGTGCTGACCCGTCGCGAATTCGCCGGCATGATCTCGGTCGCGATCCAATCCGACGACGGCGCACCGACCACCGTCGAGTTGGGCAGTCCGGCGGCCCAGGCGATCTGGGTGGTCGCTTAGCGGTCGGCGCGCTGGTAGGCGGTGACGACGGCGGCACCGCCCAGACCGATGTTGTGTTGCAGCGCAGCCGTCACGTTGTCGACCTGACGCTTGTCGGCGGTGCCCCGCAACTGCCAAGTCAGCTCGGAGCACTGCGCCAGTCCGGTCGCACCCAGCGGGTGCCCTTTCGAGATGAGGCCCCCGGAGGGGTTCACCACCCAGCGGCCCCCGTAGGTGGTCTGGTCGTCATCGATGAGCTTGGGCGCCTCACCCTCGCCGCACAGGCCCAGGGCTTCGTAGAGCAACAGCTCGTTGGCGGAGAAGCAGTCATGCAACTCGATCACCTGGAAGTCCTCCGGGCCGAGGCCTGACTGCTGGTAAACACGTTGTGCCGCTTGCACATTCATGTCGTACCCGATGACGTTGCGGGCACTGCCGTCGAAGGTGGAAGCGAAGTCGGTGGTCATCGCCTGCCCGACGATCTCCACAGCCTGCCCGGCCAGGTCGTGCGAGGCCACGTACTCCTCGCTCGCCAGCACCACTGCGGCCGAGCCGTCGGAGGTGGGCGAGCACTGCAGTTTGGTGAGGGGGTCGGAGATCATCTTGGCGGCCAGAATGTCATCCAGGGTGTATTCCTCCTGGAACTGCGCGTAAGGGTTGTTGACCGAGTGCTTGTGGTTCTTCAGGCCGATCTTGGCGAAATGCTCGGCGGTGGTGCCGTATTTCTTCATGTGCTCGCGGCCGGCCGCCCCGAACATCCACGGCGCCACCGGGAAAGCGAATTCGTCTATCGCGGCGAGAGCCTTGATGTGGTTGCCCAACGGCGACTCCCGGTCCTGGGCGCCACCCTGCAGCGCCCCGGGCTGCATCTTTTCGAAGCCAAGCGCCAGCACGCAGTCGGCCAGGCCGCCGCGGATCGCCTGCGCGGCCAGGTAGAGCGCGGTGGAACCCGTCGAACAGTTGTTGTTGACGTTGACGATCGGAATGCCCGTCATTCCCAGTTCGTAGAGGGCGCGCTGTCCGGAGGTGGAGTCACCTGAGCAGTAGCCGACGTAGCCCTGCTCGATCTCGGAGTAGTTCACTCCGGCGTCTTGGAGGGCCTTGGTGCCGGACTCCTTGGCCATCTGCGGGTAGTCCCAGCCTTCGCGACGGCCGGGCTTTTCGAATTTCGTCATGCCGACACCGACGACGAAAACTTTGTTGGCTGCTTTTGGCATGACGACTCCTTCTCAGTGTTCTCGAAGGCGGAGAACACCCCGATTCAGTGTGCAGTGCGGCCGCGCGGGGCCGCAGACCGGGTGCCGTTACAACCTCGCCGGAATCTGTTCACCGAGACCTCGCCGCAATCTGCTCACCGAGACTTTCGCCGAGACTGAAGAATTGCAGGTCTGCACTCGAACTTTCGCTGCCGATTTTCAGTCTCGGCGAGGACATTCGAGTTATAGCGGAGGCATAAGGCGCTATAGCGTCGCCGGGCGAATGACCACCACCGACTTGGTCCGCGCGCCCTCATCCCGCAGCAGCGCGACCACCCGGCCGTCGGCGTCGCTGGCCGCGTAGACGCCGTCGATACCCGCAGACGGCAGTGCGCGGCCGTTGGCGGCGGCGTCGACCTCCCCGGCGTCCAGGACTCGGCGCGGGAACATCATCAGGCAGGCCTCGTCGAGACTGAGGCTCAGCTGCGGCCGCTCCGCCAGTTCGTCGAGCACACGCGCCTGACTCAGGTCGAAGCGGCCCACCCGGGTCCGTCGCAGCGACGTCAGGTGGCCGCCCACCGTCAGCGCGTCGCCGAGGTCACGCGCCAACGCCCGGATGTAGGTGCCCGATGAACAGTCCACCTCCACATCAAGGTCGATCACGTCGGGTCCGCGCCGCACCCGCAGGACGTCGAAACGGTCGATGCGCACCGGTCGGGCCTGCAGCGCCACGGCCTGGCCTTCGCGCGCCAGCTGGTAGGCCCGACGACCGCCGACCTTGATCGCGCTGACAGCCGACGGCACCTGCTGGATCTCGCCGCGCAATCCGGTGATCGCCTCGGCAATGGCCGCGTCGGTGACGTGCTCTGTCGAAACCGATTGCAGCAGTTCACCTTCGGCATCCTCGGTGGAAGTCGACTGGCCCAGCCGAATGGTAGCCGAGTAGGACTTGTCGGTGGCGGTCAACAGACCGAGGATTTTGGTGGCCCGTTCGATACCGATTACCAGCACACCCGTGGCCATCGGGTCCAGCGTCCCCGCGTGACCCACCCGGCGCGTGGCGAAGATGCGGCGGCACCGACCCACCACGTCGTGACTCGTCATTCCGGCCGGCTTGTCCACGATCACCAGCCCGGGGCCGGTATCGGTCACAGCACGATCGCCGTCAACACCAACCCGCGCTCCACCGACCAGCGCCCGGACAGCGACGTCAACGGCGGCCCGGTCTTGGTCGCCGGATCGATCAGGATGCGAGAGACGAAACGGCCGGCGGTGGCGGAATCAGACTGAAACGTGATGTGCGCGTCCTCGAACCCCAGCCACCGTTTCGTCAGCGGAAACCAGGCCTTGTAGGTAGCTTCCTTGGCGCAGAACAGGATTCGGTCCCAGTTCAGCCCCTCAGGCATCACGCCGGGCGTCTCCGCGCGCTCGGCGGGCAGGCTGATCGCATCCAGCACCCCATTGGGCAGCACGTCATGCGGTTCGGCGTCGATGCCGACCGACCGCACCACCCCGCTGCGTCCGACTACCGCGCCGCGGTAGCCGGTGCAGTGGGTGAGACTGCCGACGATACCGTCCGGCCAGCACGGTTCGCCCTTGTCGCCCTTGAGAATTGGTGTCGGCGGCACACCCAGCTCGGCGAGCGCGATG
Organism: Mycobacterium asiaticum; assembly: GCF_001673315.1. Taxonomy (GTDB): domain Bacteria; phylum Actinomycetota; class Actinomycetes; order Mycobacteriales; family Mycobacteriaceae; genus Mycobacterium; species Mycobacterium asiaticum_B. The sequence continues at coordinate 4,259 of NZ_LZLQ01000121.1, forward strand.
CGGGCGCAGTGCCGAACGGTGATGAATTCGCTGCGCCGCTTCGCCACCGATTTGGCGATCAGCGGCTCCTCCTCGGGCAGCGGGGCCAGCCCCGGCGGGTCCGAGTACACCTCGGCGTAACCCATGGCATCGAGCAGGGTGTTCGGCAGCAGCGACGACACCAGCATGTGCGGCGTCACCGGGACTGCCGCTGCCGCAACCGCTCCCGGAACTGGGTGGCCTGCGCCTTCATTTCCGGGGTGATGACGAAGTGACCGCCGAAGTCATTGAGGTAGCCGGGCGCGTACTGCGGGTCCGGCAGCACCTGGCGCAACCAGCTGTATGGCTTGCGGCGCCGCCACTCTCGCGGGTAACCGACCGAAACCTCTTCGAAGCGGACGTCGTCATACCACGTGGTACGCGGAATGTGCAGGTGTCCGTAGACCGAGCAGACCGCGTTGTAGCGGGTGTGCCAGTCGGCGGTCTTGGTGGTTCCGCACCACAGCGCGAATTCCGGGTAGAACAACGCATCGCAGGGTTGGCGCACCAGCGGGAAGTGGTTGACCAGCACAGTGGGTTGCATCCAGTCCAGCTCTTCCAAGCGGGCCCGGGTCTTGGCTACGCGTTCGCGACACCAGGCGTCGCGGGTCGGATACGGCTCGGGCGAGAGCAGGAATTCGTCTGTGCACACCACGTTGCGCTCTTTGGCGATGGCCAAGCCCTCGGCTTTGCTGGCCGCGCCGGCCGGCAAATAGCTGTAGTCATAGAGCAGGAACATCGGCACGATGGTGGCCGGCCCACCGCGCTCGGTCCACACCGGAAAGGGATGCTCGGGCGTGACGACGCCCATTTCGTCGCACATGTTGACCAGGTAGTCATAACGCGCGCGACCGAAGATCTGCATCGGATCCCGGGTGGTGGTCCACAGCTCGTGGTTGCCCGGCACCCAGATCACCTTCGCGAAGCGCTTCCGTAGCAAATCCAGCGCCCAGCGGATCTCGTCGGTGCGTTCGGCGACGTCGCCGCACACGATCAGCCAGTCGTCCGGCGACGAGGGATGCAGCGACTCGGCGACCGGCTTGTTGCCGAGATGTCCGGTGTGTAGGTCGGAGACCGCCCACAGGGTCGGCTGTCCGCCACCACCGCCCGACTCATGCCCTGCCACGACTATCCACCCTAGCGACCGCCCTAACGACCCGCCCCAGCGATTATGAGCTCGATGGTTTCGCTGTGACTGCGCGAACGCTGCTTGTACACTCCCGGCAATGGGACTGCCGAGAGCAGGGGGTGTCGTGTTTGCCAAGGTACGTCTGGCGGCAGCACTGAGCGCGCTGGTTACCGCGATCATGGTTGGCGTAGCGGGGTGGCACTACGCGGCGCCGTCCGCTCCCCGCGGCGCCGTCGAATTGCGGTCGACCGCACAACCCATGGAAACCACCATGAAAAGCCCCATCGTGGCCACCAGCGACCCCAGCCCGTTCGACCCGTGTACCGACATCCCGTACGACGCCGTGCAGCGGCTCGGGCTTGCCTACACGCCTCCGGAACCGCAGGAGGGGTTGCGTTGCCAGCTCGACGCCGGCAACTACCAGCTCGCGGTGGAGCCGATCATCTGGCGCACCTACGCCCAGACATTGCCCCCCGACGCCATCGAGACCACGATCCAGGGCCACCGCGCCGCCCAGTACTGGGTGCTCAAGCCGACCTACCACAACAGCTTCTGGTACATCTCCTGCATGGTCGCCTTCAAGACCAGCTACGGGCTGATTCAGCAGTCGCTGTTCTACTCCACCGTCTACTCCGAGCCCGATGTCGACTGCCCGTCCACCAATCTGCAGCGCGCCAACGACCTCGCTCCCTTCTACAAGTTCTGAGCCGATTTCCTAACCTGGGAATGTGAGCATCACTTCCCTGCGACGTGACCAGGCCAAACTGCGTCCGCTGAGCACCGGTGGCAGGATCGCGCTGGGCGCACTGGGTGCGGCGCTGGGCCTGCCTCGCGCCCGCACCCGTTACACCGTGAACCGCGTCGAGATTCCGATGCGCGACGGCGTACGCCTGGCGGCCGACCATTACGCTCCGCAGAGCGTCGCCGCCGGGACCCTGCTGGCTCGGGGCCCGTACGGCCGCGGATTTCCGTTCTCGCTGGCCTTCGCCCGTCTGTACGCGGCCCGCGGCTATCACGTCGTCCTGCAGAGCGTGCGGGGCACCTTCGGGTCGGGCGGCGAGTTCGAGCCGATGGTCAACGAAGCCGCCGACGGCGCCGACACGGTGGAGTGGCTGCGGCAGCAGCCGTGGTTTACCGGGAGCTTCGCCACGATTGGGGTGTCCTACCTGGGCTTCACCCAGTGGGCGCTGCTCGATGATCCGCCGCCCGAGCTGGCCGCCGCGGTGATCACGGTGGGGCCGCACGATTTTCAGGAATCGGTATGGGGCACCGGGACGTTCTCGGTCAATGACTTCCTCGGCTGGAGCGAAATGGTTTCCCGGCAGGAGGACCGCAGGCGCATCCGGGCCGTGATCCGCCGAATTCGCGCTCCACGGAAAGTTGCGCGGGCGGTCGCCGAGGTGCCCTTGGGCAGGTCGACGAGGAAACTGCTCGGAACGGGCGCGCCGTGGTTCGAATCGTGGATGGAACACGACGAACCCACCGATCCGTTCTGGGACAGAATGCGATTCCCGGCCGCACTGGACCGGGTCTCGGTCCCGGTGCTGCTGCTGTCGGGCTGGCAGGACATCTTCCTGCGCCAAACCATGCAGCAATATCGGCATCTGCGCGACCGGGATGTCGACGTCGCGCTGACCATGGGTCCCTGGACGCACATCCAGATGCTGACCAAGGGCCTGGCGATGTGCGTGCGGGAAACCCTGGATTGGCTGGACACCCACCTGGGCGACGCACCGGCGGCAAGACGCCCTACCCGGGTGCACGTCTTCGTCACCGGCCAGGGTTGGCGCCACCTGCCGGACTGGCCGCCGCCCACCATTGAGCGGTCGTTGTACCTGCAACCCTTCGGTCATCTGGGTGACAATCCGCCCGAGCTCAACACACGGCCGGCGAATTTCCGCTACGACCCCGCACATCCGACGCCCAGCACGGGCGGCCCGCTGCTGTCGCCCAAAGGGGGCTACCGCGACGACACCCAGCTGGCGCTGCGCGATGACGTCCTCAGCTTCACCGGAGCCGCCCTGGACGACGACCTCTACGTGTACGGCAGCCCCGTGCTCGAGCTGTCGCACAGTTCGGACAATCCTCACGCCGATCTGTTTGTCCGGGTCAGCGAGGTCGACGCGAAGGGCCGGTCACGAAATGTGAGCGACGGTTACCGCCGCCTCGGCCACGGCGAGCGCGACGTGCGCATCGAACTGGACCCGATCGCGCACCGGTTCGAGGCGGGCTCACGCATCCGAGTCCTGATCGCCGGCAGTTGGTTCCCCCGCTATGCCCGCAACCTGGGCACCGGAGAACCGTTGCTGACCGGACGCGAGTCGCGGCCCGCCACCCATTCGGTGCATTTCGGGGATTCCAGGCTGCTGCTGCCGCAAGGTTCAGCCGACGGCGTCGCGGACCCGGGCGGCGATGTCGGCTAGTGCGGCGTCGTCGTGCACCGGCTGCGCAATGGGTGCGTCGACGGGCAGCTGAACCCAACTGGTGCAGCCCGCGTAGGCCGGGGTGCGCTCTAGCCGCACCGGTTCGGTGAGTGGGGCCGCGGAGACCACCAACACGGCCAGTTTGTGTTTGGGCCGAAAGTCGATGCGGTCCGCGCGCACCGATTCGTCGGTCCAGATGTGCAGATCCGCAAGCTGTTTCAGTCCGTCTATCCGGTTGACCGGCACGGCGGCAACGACTTTCGCCGCGGCTCGCACCGTGACATGGTGCTCGGTGCTGTCGCTAGCCGCAGGGGCCAGCAGGTCCCGATGCTCGGGCCGGACCCGCTGCGCATGGCTGTGCGCGGTCGTCGGGAACAGCAGGAAATCTCGGGCCGCCACCTGGAAACGCTTTTCACCGATGCCGCCCTTGCGCAGCAGGATGGTCTGGCGCCCGTCGAGGAGGGCGTGCACGGCCGCGCTCCATTCCTTGAGGGCAGGTTTCACTGTGATCTAGCGAGCCGTGCCACGACCTCGGGCCGGCGCAGCGGCGGGACGGTCTTGGGCGGCTGCCGGCGTTGCGGCAGTGCGTCGAGCAGCCGTGCCGTGGTGGCCGTGACCTCGGCGACGGCCGCTTCGAACGCGTCCGCGTTGGCCGCCGACGGATGGGTGATCCCGCTGACTTTGCGCACGTATTGGCGCGCCGCGGCCGCGATCTCCTGGGCTGTAGCAGGCGGCTCCAGCCCACGCAGTTCGGTGATGTTTCGGCACATGCTGTTCACGATAGGCTTCTGGGCCGTCTGAGCCGCCCGGGTTGACCGGCCCAGCGCGAGGTGTGGCTGACAACCCCTGCAGGTCTCTGGCTACGGTGAACTTCATGACCGACGACATCCTGCTGATCGACACCGACGAGCGGGTACGCACCCTGACCCTGAACCGACCGCAGTCTCGCAATGCGCTGTCCTCCGCGCTGCGGGATCTGTTCTTCGGCGCGCTGGCCGACGCGGAGGGCGATGACGGCGTCGACGTCGTCATCGTCACCGGCGCCGACCCCGTGTTCTGTGCCGGGCTGGACCTCAAGGAACTGGGCGGCCAGACCGCCCTGCCCGACATCTCGCCGCGATGGCCGGCCCTGACCAAGCCGGTGATCGGCGCGATCAACGGTGCCGCAGTCACCGGCGGACTCGAGCTGGCGCTGTACTGCGACATCCTGATCGCCTCGGAGCAGGCCCGGTTCGCCGACACGCACGCCCGGGTGGGGTTACTGCCGACCTGGGGACTCAGCGTTCGGCTCCCACAGAAGGTGGGCGTGGGTATGGCTCGGCGGATGAGCATGACCGGCGACTACCTGTCGGCCACCGACGCCCTGCGTGCCGGGCTGGTCACCGAGGTGGTTCCGCACCAGGAGCTGTTGCCTACCGCCCGGCAGGTCGCGGCGTCCATAGTCGGCAACAACCAGGACGCGGTGCGCGCGCTGCTGTCGTCCTATCACCGGATCGACGATGCCCAGACCGGCGGCGGACTGTGGTTGGAAGCCGCCGCGGCGCGGCAGTTCCGGACCAGCGGTGACGACATCGCCGCCAACCGGGAAAAAGTGCTCGAGCGGGGCCGCTCGCAGGTGCGCTGACCGCGGCGATCGCAAGCGCGGCCCAGCCGGGCGCAGCGGGTCGCCGCCATGAGACCGCGGCGATCGCAAGCACGGCGAAGCCGGGCGCAGCGGGTCGCCGCCATCAGACCGCGCCCAGTCGGTTTCCCGTTGCGCGGTCGAAGAAATGCACCTCGTGCGGGTGCGGCACGATCGCCAGCGACTCACCCACCTGCACCGTCGTGCGGCGATCGGTGCGGAACACGATGCGTTGCGCTTGTGGTGACCACCCGTCCCGTTCTACCGGGGTGGCGTAGACGAAGGACTCGAAGCCGAGTTCCTCGACGAGTTCGACGCGCACGGTCACCGAACCCGCGGCACCCGCGGCCGCCACGTCCCACGATTCCGGTCGGACACCGACCAGCACCCGCTCGGCCGTGCCGCGGGGCACCGGTATCCCCAAGGCGGGCGACTGCACCGCACCGTCGACCACTGCGACGTCGATGAGGTTCATCGATGGGGCCCCGATGAACGTCGCGACGAAGGTGTTGACCGGCTTGTCGTACAACACGCGCGGCGTGTCAGCCTGTTGCAGCACGCCGTCTTTGAGCACCGCGACCCGGTCCCCCATGGTCATCGCCTCCACTTGGTCGTGGGTGACGTAGACGGTGGTGGTGCCGAGTTGACGCTGCAGCCCGGAGATCTGGGACCGGGTGCTGACGCGTAGCTTGGCGTCCAGATTCGACAGCGGCTCGTCCATGCAGAACACCTGAGGCCGGCGCACTATCGCGCGGCCCATCGCCACCCGTTGGCGTTGCCCGCCGGACAGCTTGGCCGGCTTACGATCAAGCAGCTCAGTCAATTCCAGCATTGCGGCCACTTCCTGGACACGCTGGCGCGTGTCGGTGCGCGACATGCCGGCATTGCGCAGCCCAAAACCCATGTTGGCCGCCACCGTCATGTTCGGGTACAGCGCGTAGTTCTGGAACACCATCGCGACGTCGCGCGCCCGCGGCGGGAGATCGGTGACGTCCACGCCGCCGATCGTGATGCGGCCGCTCTCAACCGGTTCCAATCCGGCCAGCATTCGCAGGGTGGTGGACTTGCCGCATCCCGACGGTCCGACGAGTACCAGGAATTCGCCGTCGGCGATATCGAGATCCAGGTTGTCCACCGCTGGTCCAGGAGCGCCAGGGTAGCGATGGGTGACCGCGCGGTACTGCACTTCAGCCATGGCTAAAATCCTTGAGTTTCCGCTTGATCTGGCGGTCGTAGATGACTTGTAACTGTTTGTCGATGCCGTTGAAGGTCGCCCTCACGTCGGATCCCTTCAACCCGATGGTTTCCAGTCCGGCCGCGATGATGCGGTCAGCGCCGGGCAGGAAGACACGCGCGTAGTCCTGCGGACGGGTATGCGGAAGCTGATCGAAAGCGACTCGGGCATTGGGGTTTTCGGTCAGATACCGCTGTTCGCTCGGGTCGTTGACTGCGGACTTGCGCACCGCGAGATAGCCGGTGCGCTGGCTGAAGTAAACGGTGGACTGTGGGTTGGTGAGGTAGGCAATGAACCTGGCGGCATTGATCTTTCGCTCGTCGGACAGCTTGGCCGGGATGGCAAGTCCGGCGCCTCCAGTCGGGCAGGCGGGCGCTCCGCCAGGCCCGGTCGGCAGCGGTGCCACCCCGAAGTCGAACCGGGCGGCGGCGGTGATGCCGACGAGCGCGCCCGTCGAGGCCACCGTCGACGCGAGGATGCCGGTGGCGAACTCGTTCGCGATGTTGTTCGCGACGGCGGCGTAGCGGCTGCCATGGGTCGAGTCGCGCAGAAAGTTGCCGGCTGCAATGGTCGCCGGGTCACTGAACTTCAACTCCCACTTGTCGGAATAAGCCCCACCGAAGGACCAATTCGGCCCTTCGAATGTCCACGAAATCGCTTCGGAGTTCGCCCAACCGTGCGCCCAGTTCCGGTCACCGACTACCCGCTGCAACCGCGGGCCCCAGTCGTGGAACTCCTGCCAGGAGACGGGACCGCGATCGGGCAGACCAGCACGCTCCCACACCGCTTTGTTGTAGTAGAACAGCGGCGTCGAACGCGCGTAGGGCAGCGCGTAGTGGTGACCGTCGAACTCGTAGTCGGCCAACAACGAATCCACATAATCCGAGGTGTCCACGCCTACGTGCCGCATCAGCTCGTCGATCGGGGTGAGGACACCGCTGAGCGCGAAATGGAACCACCAAATGTCATCCAGGACAACGACGTCGGGAACGTCGGTGCCGATGAGTGCGGCGTTGAACTTCTGCGCCACTTCGTCGTAGTCCTTGCCGGCGTCGATCAACTTGACCTGCAGCCCGGAAAACTCGTGCTGAAAGCGATTGATCAACTCCCTCTCCACCGGGGTGGACAGGCCGGGATGATTGGACCAGAACGAAATTGGGCTGTTCCCGGATTTGACCGCGTCGTTACCGCCCATCCCGGCGCAGCCGGCTGCCGTCCCCGCCGCGCCTATCAGCATCAGAAACTGCCTGCGGTTCCAGGTATCCACGGCTAACCCTTGACCGCGCCCGACGTGAGGCCCTTGATCATCTGCCGCTGCAGCGCGATGAAGATGAGCAGGATCGGCAGCATGGCCAACAGCGTCACCGCCATCACCGGGCCCCAGTTGGTCACCCCCTCCGCTTGCTGCAGGAAGGTCAGCCCCACCGGCAACGGCGCCACCGATTCGTCGTCGGCCATCAGGAACGGCCAAAGGTATTCGTTCCATTCGTTGACCACAGTGATGATGCCGAACGCCACCATGGTGGGCCCCGACATCGGCAGCACGACCCGCAGTAGCAGCTGCCACCACCGGGCGCCATCCATGCGGGCCGCTTCGATCACCTCGGACGGCAAGGAAAGAAAGTGGTTGCGCATCAGGAAGGTTCCGAATGCGACGCCGGCCAGGGGCAGGATGATGCCCGGGAAGGTGTTGCGCAGTCCCAGTTGGGATATCAACGCATAGTTCGAAATGACCGTGATCTGGTTGGGCACCATCAGTGCCGCGATGATCAACAGGAACACCGCGTTTCGCCCGGGAAACCGGACGAACACCAGACCGAACGCGCTGAGCACACCCAGGACGAACTTCACCAAGGCCAACGCGGAAGTCAGGATGACCGAGTTGCGCAGAAACGTCCAGAACGGAATCTGTTGCGTGGCAGTCCGGTAATTCTGTGGATGCCACTGCGGCGGCCACCAGGTGGTGGGCTGTGAATAGATGTCCGGCTGATCCTTGAACGAGGTGAAGAACACGAAGATCAGCGGCCCGGCGACGAGCGCCACCACCAACAGCATTGCGAGGTAGCCCAGCAGCCGTGCGGATTTCATTGCCGCTGACCCCGATCCATCACTCGCACCTGGTAATAGGTGATGGCAAGCAGCACCAGGAACATGATGGTGGCGACGGTGGCGCCGTAGCCGGCGCGGAAATTCCGGAAGGTTTCCAGATATACCTGGTACACCATGGTGGTGGTCCCGGTGCCGCCCGGGCCGCCCCGGGTCATCACGTTGATGACGTCGAACACCTGCAAAGAATTGATCAGCACGGTGATCGACAGGAAGAACGTGGTTGGACGCAGTTGCGGCAACAGCACGCTGCGAAACGTGGTCCACCGGCCGGCTCCGTCAATTGCCGCCGCCTCCAACAGCTCTCGACGCACGCCTTGCAGGGCTGCCAGGTAGATGACGAACGTGTAGCCGAGGTTCTTCCAGACGTAGGTGACGACGATCATGAACATCGCCCAGCGCGGGTCCTGGTAGAAGTCCGGCACCCGGCCACCGAGGCGGTGCATCAGATCCTGCACCAACCCGAAATGCGGATCGAAGACGAACTGGGCGGCCAGACCAATGGCCGCGCCGGATATCACAAACGGGGCGAATACCATGGATCGCACCACGTTTCGTCCGCGCAGCGGCTGATCCAGCAGCATGGCCAACGCCAACCCCAACACCATCGAGCCGACCACCGCCGCAACGGTGAAGATAGCGGTATTGAGCACTACCTGGCGTGTGTCGGTGCGGGTGAACCACTCCGCATAGTTGGAGAACCCGACGAACTCCGCTTCTGGGTCCGAAATATTCCAGTCGAAGAAAGACAGCCGGATATTGTCTGCCAACGGGCGGTAGATGAACAACATCAGCAGCGCCAGATTCGGCCCCACCAGGACAACGAACAGCGCGTAGTCGCCCCACGACCGACGCCTGGTCCGTTGGGTCGTCACCGGCGCAGTGTAGCGCCGGTTTCGCCAATAGATGTCAGAGTTTTGGTCCCACCAACATCCTTGATCAGCAGGTTCCGAGCGTTTGACAACCACAACTTCGACGATTTCGTATGCCGCGGTTGGGCGCTAGACGCACACTTTGCAAGAACAAAGAAGACAGGAGAGGGTATGTGACCGCCGGTGGCGATGATCGACAAATCCATAAGCGCGTTCGGCTGGTGCCGATACCCGTGATCGCCGGCGTGCTGGCGGTGATAGGCGCTGTCGTGTTGGCCTTTCTCCTATTTGGCCGGCAGGGTGCGGCGACGAGTTCCCGCTCGGCCGAGCCGCCGACCGGTTCGACCTACAAGGTCACCGGCACGGTGCCCCTCGGCGCGGACCCGCAGTGGGTGGCGGTGGACCCAGGCACCCACACCGTCTACGTCACCAACCGCGACGACAACACGGTGTCAGTAATCGACGGCTCGACGCGCACCGTCACCGCTACCCTTTCCGTTGGCGCGAGTCCGACCGGGTTGGCAGTGGACCCAGGCACCCACACCGTCTACGTCACCAATCTCGGTGACGGCACGGTGTCAGTAATCGACGCCTCGACGCGCACCGTCACCGCCACCATGCCCGGCGGCAAGGGCTCGATGGGGGTAGCGGTGGACCCGGGCAACCGGACCGTCTACGTCATTCACTTCGGCGACAGCACAATGTCGGTGCTCGACACCTCGACGCGCACTGTCATTGCCGCCGTGACTGCCGGCAAGGAGCCGAGCGGAGTGGCCGTGGATTCGGGCAACCACACCGCCTACCTCACCAACACCGGCGACGGCACAGTGTCAGTTATCGACGAATCGACGCGCACCGTCACCGCTACTGTGCCCGTTGGCGCGAGCCCGACCGGATTGGCAGTGGACCCAGGCACTCACACCGTCTACGTCACCAACCTCGGCGACGGCACCCTGTCAGTAATCGACGCCTCGACGCGCACCGTCACCGCCACCGTGCCCGTCGGCAAGTTTCCGACCGCGGTGGCAGTGGACCCCGGCACCCACACTGCCTACGTCACCAACTGGGCAGACAACACGGTGTCGGTCATAGACGTCTCGACGCACACTGTCGCCGCTACCGTGCCCGTCGGCGGGGCCCCGCAAGGGGTGGCCGTGGAGCCGGGCAACCACACCGCCTACGTCACCAACACCGGCGACAAAACGGTGTCGGTGATCGAACATTGATAGGGGTTTGCATCGGCGCCTGAGCAAGTGTCGGCTGCCGGCAACGCATGTCGGGCGGCATGCCAATGCTGTTGTCTCGGAGGTCGTTAGGGGCAGCAGATGACGTTGTGCCGTCCCAAACTGAGATTACGCCGTGCCGGTCACCGCCCACCGTCCACTCAGCGTCCGCCAGCCACCAAAGACCAACCGCAGCACCATGAACGTGCTTAGGCCCGACCAGATGCCGGTCAGCCCCCAGCCGTAGGCCAGCGACAACCAGATCAGCGGTAGGAATCCGATCAGCGCGCTGACCACGGTTGCGGTCCGCATGAATGCGGCGTCACCTGCTCCCAGCAGCACCCCGTCCAACGCGAAAACGATTCCGGCGACGGGCAATTGGGCCACCAGAAACCACCACGGCACAGCCACCGCGGCAAGCACTGACGGGTCGTCGGTGAACAGGCCCGGCAGCACCGAGGCGCCGACCCCGAACACGGTGGCCAACAACCCGGCGGCCAGCAGCGAGAACAGCGTCACCCGCCACGCGACCCATTTGGCGTGGGCGGCGTCGCCGGCTCCGAGCGCCGCCCCCACCAGGGATTGCGCGGCGATGGCCAACGAATCGAGCACCAGCGCCAGGAAAGACCACAGCTGCAACACGATCTGGTGGGCCGCGAGCGCGGCGGCGCCGAACCTGGCGGCGACCGCGGCCGCCGAGACGTAACAGGTCTGGAACGCCAGGCTGCGCAGGATGAGATCACGCCCCATCACCAGCTGGGACCGCAACGCCCCGGGGTCCAGCCGCAGCGGCACCCGCTCGGCCAGCAGCGCACCGCCGAACAGCAGCGCCGCCGACCACTGGCCTGCCAGATTGGCGACCGCAGACCCGGCCAGCCCCATCCTGGGCAGGCCGAACCAACCGTAGACCAGTGACGGGCACAGCAGCGCAGACAGCCCGAAGCCCGCGATCACGTAGCGCAGCGGCCGAACGGTGTCCTGCACCCCGCGCATCCACCCGTTCCCCGCCAACGACACCAGAATTGCGGGCACACCCAGGATCGCAATCCGCAGCCACGGCAGGGCCGCGGCGGCAGTGCTGGCTCCGTCAGCGCCCGAACCGCCGATCGCCGAGACCACCGGCACCGCCGCGGCTTGCACCACGGCCACGATCACCGCGCCCAGGCCCAACCCCAGCCAAGTTGCCTGCACTCCCTCGTTGACTGCCGCCGTCCGGTCGGCCGCCCCGAAATAGCGGGCCGCGCGGGCCGTCGTGCCGTAGGACAGAAAGGTCAGCTGGGTGCTTACCAGGCCGAGAACCAAAGCACCGATCGCCAAGCCCGCCAAGGCCACCGCCCCAAGCCGGCCCACCACGGCGATGTCGAACAACAGATACAGCGGTTCGGCCACCAACACGCCCAGCGCCGGCAGAGCCAGACTGGTGATCTGGCGAAAGTCAGCCAAGAGCCGCGCGCAGCGCCGCCACGACGTCGTCGATTGAGCCGGTAGTCGAGTAGCCGGCCGCAAGCCGATGGCCGCCACCGCCGAACCCCGACGCAACGGCGGCGAGATCCACATCGGCTTTAGCGCGCATCGAAACCGACCACTGCTGCGGGTCGACCTCCTTGAACACCGCCGCGACCTCGGCCTCCTGCGTGGTGCGCACGATGTCAACCACGCTCTCGACCTCCTCGGGGCGCGAACCGAGCCAATCATGTTGGTCCACAACGGCATAGACCAGCCCGCGGCCGCCGGCCGCCTCGGGTACCAGTTGCGCAGAACCCAGGACCCGCGACAGCATCGGCAGCCAGGCGAAGGGATGGCTGTCCATCAAAGACCGGCTGACGGAGGCGTTGTCGACGCCGATTTCGATCAGTCGCGCCGCCAACCGAAACGCGCGCGGACTGGCCCAGCGGAACGACCCGGTGTCTGTGGTGAGTCCGGCGTAGATGCAGTGCGCCACCGCCCGGTTGATCGGCTTGCCCCACGCGTCGAGAATCTCTGCGACCAGCATCGTCGTCGAATCCGCGGACGCATCGACGAAGTTCGCCGTGCCAAACAGGCCGTTGGACGCGTGGTGGTCGACGACCAGTATCTGCTGGTCGGGCTCGGCCAGATCGCGCAGCGTGCCGAGCCGATGCAGGCTCGGGACGTCGACTGTCACTACCAGATCGACGTCTCGTCGCAATTCCTCGGGTCCGACCAGCAGGTCGCAACCGGGAAGTGAGCGCAGCGATTCCGGCAACTGCTCCGGCGCCGCAAAACTGACCTGCACTTTCTTGTCGCAACCGTCCAGCACCAAGGCAAGCGCAAGACCGGCACCGATGGTGTCCGCGTCGGGATGAACATGGCAGATCACCGCGACGGTGTCCGCTGCCGACAGCAGCTCGGCGGCGCCGACCGCGTCGACGCGCGCCCCGTTAAGGCGCGACATAGCCGTCAGCTCAGTCTTGCGGTCGGTTGTCGTCATCGGTGTCCTTAGCCTCGCCAAGTCCCCCGGAAGCCGGCGGTTCCGCTGTCCCACTCTCACGGTACGGGTCGGCCTCCCCAGCCGGCTTCGCACCCACCCTGACCCGTGCCAGATCGGCGTCGGCGGCGCGGGCGCGGGCCAGCAGCTCCTCCATCCGATTCACCGCGTCGGTCGTGGTGTCACGTTCGAAAGTCAAGGTGGGCGTGAACCGCACGCCGGTGCCCGCACCGACCTTGGTGCGCAGCACCCCCTTGGCCCGATCCAGCGCTGCGGCCGCACCGGCGAGGTCAGGTTCGTCATCCAGCGTGCGTCCCATGACCGTGTAGTAGACCGTCGCATCGTGCAGGTCGTTGGTGACCTTCGTGTCCACGATGGTCACCCCGGCCAGCCGCGGATCCTTGATCTCGTACTCGATCGCCGATGCGACGATGGTGCTGATCCGCTTGGCGAGGCGGCGTGCTCTGGCGGGATCAGCCATGGGTACGGCTCACCACGGTCTCACCACGGTCGTCATGACCGCCGTCATGACCGCTCCTTTTGGACGAGCTCGAATGACTCGATGATGTCGCCTTCTTTGATATCGGAGTACCCGAGCGTCAGACCGCATTCGAAGCCCTCCCGGACTTCGGTCACGTCGTCCTTCTCCCGGCGCAACGAGTGGATCGAGAGGTTCTCGGTGACCACGATGTTGTCCCGCAGTAGCCGGGCTTTGGCGTTGCGGCGTACCACTCCGGAAGTGACCATGCAGCCGGCGATGATGCCGACCTTCGAGGACCGGAAGATCGCGCGGATCTCGGCGCGACCCAACTGGTTCTCTTCGTAGATCGGCTTGAGCATGCCACGCAGGGCCTTCTCGATCTCGTCGATCGCCTGGTAGATCACCGAGTAGTACCGGATCTCGACACCCTCGCGGTTGGCCAACTCCGTCGCCTTGCCCTCGGCACGCACGTTGAACCCGATGATGATCGCATCCGATGCAGACGCCAGGTTGACATTGGTTTCGGTGATGCCACCGACACCGCGGTCGATAACCCGCAGCGCCACCTCGTCGTCGACCTCGATACCCATCAAGGCCTCTTCCAGCGCCTCGACCGTACCGGCGTTGTCGCCCTTGAGGATCAGGTTCAGCTGACTGGTTTCCTTCAGCGCCGAGTCCAGGTCCTCCAGGCTGATCCGCTTACGACTGCGGGCCGCCAGGGCGTTGCGCTTGCGGGCGCTGCGCCGATCGGCGATCTGTCGGGCGATCCGGTCCTCGTCCACGACCAACAGGTTGTCGCCGGCACCGGGCACCGAGGTGAAGCCGATGACCTGCACCGGACGCGACGGCAATGCCTCGTGGACATCTTCGCCGTGTTCGTCGACCATGCGGCGCACCCGGCCGTAGGCGTCACCGGCGACAATCGAGTCGCCGACCCGCAGCGTCCCACGCTGAATCAGCACGGTGGCCACCGGACCCCGCCCGCGGTCCAGGTGCGCCTCGATGGCGACACCCTGGGCCTCCATGTCGGGGTTGGCCCGCAGGTCCAGGGCGGCGTCGGCGGTGAGCAGCACCGCCTCTTCCAGCGCGGCGATGTTGGTGCCCTGCTTGGCGGAGATATCGACGAACATCGTGTCGCCGCCGAAGTCCTCGGCCACCAAACCGTATTCGGTGAGCTGACCGCGGATCTTGGCCGGGTCGGCGCCCTCCTTGTCGATCTTGTTGACCGCCACCACGATCGGCACGTCGGCGGCCTGCGCGTGGTTGATGGCCTCAACCGTCTGCGGCATTACGCCGTCGTCGGCCGCCACCACCAGGATGGCGATGTCGGTGGCCTTGGCACCGCGGGCACGCATGGCGGTGAACGCCTCGTGACCCGGGGTGTCGATGAAGGTGATGAGCCGTTCGCTGCCCTCGAAGTCGACACCGACCTGGTAGGCGCCGATGTGCTGGGTGATGCCGCCGGCCTCGCCCTCGCGGACGCTGGCATTACGGATGGTGTCCAGCAACCGGGTCTTGCCGTGGTCGACGTGACCCATCACGGTGACCACGGGCGGGCGAGTCTGCAGATCTTCCTCGCCACCTTCGTCTTCGCCGTAGGTCAGGTCGAAGGACTCCAGCAGTTCACGATCCTCGTCCTCGGGGCTGACGACCTGAACCACGTAGTTCATTTCGCTGCCCAGCAGTTCGAGCGTCTCGTCGCCGACCGACTGGGTAGCGGTCACCATCTCACCGAGGTTGAACAGCGCCTGCACCAGCGAGGCCGGGTTCGCGTTGATCTTGTCGGCGAAGTCGCTCAGCGAGGCACCGCGGGCCAGCCGGATGGTCTCACCGTTGCCGTGCGGCAACCGCACGCCACCGACGACCGGTGCCTGCATGTTCTCGTACTCGGCGCGTTTCGCCCGCTTGGACTTGCGACCGCGCCGCGGCGCACCGCCCGGGCGGCCGAACGCACCTGCGGCGCCGCCGCGCTGGCCGGGGCGTCCACCACCGCCACCGCCGCCGGGACGACCGCGGAAACCGCCGCCGCCGGCACCAGGTGCGGCTCCGACACCACCGCCGCCGCGGTAGTTGCCGCCGCCGCCGTCACGAGCGCCGCCGGGGCCACCTGGCCGGGCACCGCCGGGCCGCGGCCCACCGGTACGCGCCGGGCGAGGCCCACCTGCGGCACCGCCGGGACGCGGCGGCATGCTGCCGGGCGAGGCTCCGCCGGGCCGCGGTGCACCTGGCCTGGGTGCGCCGGGACGCGGGGCCTGGGGGTGCGGACGCGGAATGGGTCGGTCGACGGGCTGCGCCGACGAGAACGGGTTGTTGCCGACGCGCGGGGTGCGCACGCCGGGCTTGGGTGCCGGACCCGGGCGCGGACCAGGTGTCATGCCGGGTGCCGGGGCCTGCGGGTTGGGCTGCTGTCCGGGAGTCGGTGCGCCCGGCCGAGGCGTGGGCGGGGCCGGCGCCGCCGGCTTGGCGGCACTGGCGGCCGGGGCCGCGGGGGCGGCATCGCCGGGCCGGCCGGGTGCGGCGGGCTTGGCGGGTGCGCTGGCCGCCGCGCCGTTGCCGGCCGGGTCGATGGCCTTGTCGAGCGCCCGGTCCAGGGCCGAATCGGCCTTGGGGCCGGGAACGGCGCCGACCTTCTCGGGCGCCTTGCCGGCTTGCGCGCCGGCTGCGGGGCTTTTAGCCGCAGCTTTGTCGGCGGCGGGCTTGCTGCCACCGAAGGACTCGCGGAGCCGCCGGGCAACCGGGGCTTCTACCGTCGAGGATGCGGATTTGACGAATTCGCCCTGTTCATTCAGTCGGGCGAGGACTTCCTTGCTGGTGACGCCGAGTTCTTTGGCTAACTCGTGTACGCGGGCCTTACCTGCCACTACATCTCCTGTCTAAGAGGCGACAGTCGTGGGCCGCGCCTCGGGTCTAGCTGTAACGCATAGAGGTGGGAGTCATCGGGACTTCACGGTGTGCTCATGTTCGTTGCAACCTGTTCTGTTGCGCGGGGACGAGCTCACATGCTCGACCACCGCGGATGTGTCCGGTGAACCGGTGATGCGCAGCGCACGGGTGAAAGCTCGCCGCCGGATCGCTTGTTGTACGCACTGCAGCGCGGGATGCAGCCATGCACCTCGCCCCGGCAGGCTTCCGGCCGTGTCAACGATCACGGCATAGTTGCCGTTCCCGGTAGACGAAGCCACCACTCGAAGCAGTTCGACGGCCAACTCTCGCTTCCGGCATCCGACGCACGTCCGCACGGGTCCACTGGGATTGTCCGGTTGTCGGTGCGCCGAGGCCGAAGGCTCGCGCTGGATCACGGCTAAGTCTAGCGTCACTCCGACACCAGTCCGAACCACCCGGTGCGGAATCCGCGAGCAGACCCAAAAGCTCACGATCGCGCGGCGGCCAGGAACTGGCGCTAGTGGGCCATCCCGTGGCTGGCGCCGTGTTCGGGGTGGTCGGCGGAATGCCCGGGCGCGTCGCCCCGGATGTCGATGCGCCAGCCGGTGAGCCGGGCGGCCAGCCTGGCGTTCTGGCCTTCCTTGCCGATCGCCAGCGACAACTGGAAATCGGGCACCACCACACGCGCGGCCCGGGCGGTTTGGTCGATCACGGACACCGACACCACCTTGGCCGGCGACAACGCGTTGGCGACGAAGCGGGCCGGGTCCTCGTCGAAGTCGATGATGTCGATCTTCTCGCCGGACAACTCGCTCATGACGTTGCGGACGCGCTGCCCCATCGGTCCGATGCAAGCGCCCTTGGCGTTGAGTCCGGGCGTCCGCGACGCGACGGCGATCTTGGATCGGTGGCCGGCCTCCCGGGCCACCGCGACGATCTCGACCGAACCGTCGGCGATCTCGGGCACTTCCAGCGAGAACAGCTTGCGGACCAGGTTGGGGTGGGTACGCGACAGCGTGATCAGCGGTTCGCGGGAGCCGCGGCTCACGCCGACGACGTAACAGCGCAGCCGGTTGCCGTGTTCGTAGCTTTCGCCGGGGACCTGTTCGGCGGCCGGAATCACGCCCTCGGAGGCCTTGGCTTCGGTCCCCATCCGGACGACGACCAGACCACGGGCGTTGGCCCGGCTGTCACGCTGGATGACACCGGCGACGATCTCACCCTCGCGGGTGGAGAACTCGCCGAAGGTGCGCTCGTTCTCGGCGTCGCGGAAGCGCTGCAGCATCACCTGGCGGGCGGTGGTGGCGGCGATCCGGCCGAAACCCTCCGGCGTGTCGTCCCATTCGCTGATCAGGTTGCCGTCTTCGTCGGTCTCGCGGGCAATGACCCGCACTACCCCACTTTTGCGATCGATCTCGATACGGGCGTCCGTCTGGTGGCCCTCGGTGTGCCGGTATGCGGTGAGCAGCGCCGACTTGATCGTCTCGAGCAGTTCGTTGACCGAGATGCCCCGGTCCACCTCGATCGCGTGCAGTGCGGCCATGTCGATGTTCACGTTTCGGCCTCCGTCTCTTGAGCCCGACCCACCTGAGCCAACGTTGCCAGCTCGAGCTCGGCTTGAGCCGGCGGGGAAAACTCGACCTGCACCACGGCGGTCGTGATGTCGGTGAGGGGGACCTCGCGTACGGCCCAGTCCCGGCCCCGTCGGACCACCAGCGCCGTGGTGCCGTCACGGGTATCACCGATTCGGCCGGACAGCGCGCTGCCGTCGGAGAGCGTGACCTGAACCTTGCGGCCGCGGGCGCGCCGGAAATGCTTCTCGCTGGTCAAGGGGCGCTCCACGCCGGGCGAGCTGACCTCCAGCACGTACCGGTCGCCCAGCTTGTCGAGGTCGTCCAGCAGTAACGATGCCGAACGGGACAGGTCGGCGATGGTGTCCAGATCCAGGGCGGTGTCGCCGTCAGCGATCACAGTGATCCGCGGCGGACGGGTGCGGCCGTCGATCACCACGTCTTCGATCTCATAGCCAGCGCGCGCGAACTCAGCACTGAGTAGCTCGATCACCTGCGTTTGCGAAGGTAGCCCGGTGGTCACGGCGAGCTCCTCATCTTGAGTTGTCCGGTCACTGGCTAGCCAGCTATCCACGATACGCCAGGATTCAGTCTTGGAGGATTTATCAAAAGACCGCCGGTGTCAGGTCACTCCCCCGTCGTGGCAGGCGTTCCGGTCCAGTTCGGTGATGGCAGGATGTGGAACGTGCCCAGAGCAGTACCCGTCATCAGCCGGCGAGGTGTGCTCGCCGGTGGTGCTGTGCTCGCTGCCCTTGGCCTTGCGGCCACTGCCTGCGGTGAGCCGGCGCCAAAGCCCCCCGGCGTCGAGGAGTTGTTAGGCCCGCTGGATCAGGCCCGGCGCGACAGCGCGCTGGCCGCTGCGGCCGCAGGGGCCATCGGCAGTCCGCCTCAGATTGCCGCCGCTTTGACCGTGGTGGCCTCGCAGCGTGGTGCGCACGCCCGGGCGCTGTCCACCGAAATAGCACGCGCTGCCGGCAAGTTAGTCTCGTCGGCCACCGAAACGAGCACCTCAGCCAACCCCAACTCCAACGAACCGGAAGCCCCGCCGCCACCGCCGCCCCCGGTATCGGACGTCATCGACTCGCTGCGCAAGTCCGCGGATGACGCCAACCGCCTCGTCGCAACCTCGTCCGGATACCGGGCCGGACTGCTGGCCTCGATCGTTGCGTCCTGCACCGCCTCTTACGAGGTGGCGCTGGTGGCCGGAGGACCCTCGATATGACGTCCTCCGAACCCAGCTTCGGCGCCAGCCCGAAGCGGTCACCTGCGGGCAAGGACGCCGATGTCACCGCCCTGAACGACGCTCTGGCGGTCGAGCACGCCACCGTCTACGGCTACGGCATCGTCTCGGCGATGTCGCCGCCGAGCGTCAACGACCTGGTGGTGGAAGCGCTCAACCAGCACCGCCAGCGTCGCGACGACGTCATCGCCATGCTCAGTGCCCGCAAGGCCACCGCGGTGGTCGCGGCCCCCGGCTACCAGTTGCCGTCGCCGGTGGGCAGCCCCGTCGAAGCGGCGCGACTGGCGGCACGGATGGAGAACGACGGAGCGACGGCATGGCGGGCGGTCGTGGAGTATGCCGATTCCGCCGACGACCGCGCCTTCGCCTCGACCGCGCTGACGCAGAGCGCGGTGATGGCCGCCCGCTGGAACAAGGTCCTGGGCGGCTGGCCGATCACCAGTCCTTTTCCCGGCGGCAACGAGTAGCTCTCGCGCACTGACTCTGCGGCCATGGCCTATTTGTCAGAGCAGAGGCCGCCCACAGCGCAGAGTCAACGAGTGGTGATGGCTGCTACTAGGTCGGTGACCAGGCTGTCGTCCACGGCCAACTCGGTCGTCTGGCCGGAGAAGCGGTCGCGCAGTTCGACCCGGCCATCCGCCCAGCCCCGACCTACCACGACGATCCACGGCACGCCCAGCAACTCGGCATCTTTGAACTTCACGCCCGGCGAGGCGGTGCGGTCGTCCAACAGCACCTCAATCCCCACCTTGTCCAGGTCGGCGGCCAACTTGGCTGCTCCCAGGCGCGCTTCGGGGTCCTTGTTGGCGATCACCAGGTGGACGTCGAAAGGGGCGATCGAGGACGGCCAGCGCAGCCCGAGTTCATCATGGTGCTGCTCGGCGACCACGGCGACCAGACGCGACACCCCTACGCCGTAGGAGCCCATCGTCAGCCGGACCGGCTTGCCGTCCTCGCCGAGCACATCGGCGGTGAAGGCGTCGGTGTATTTGCGGCCGAGCTGAAAGATGTGCCCGATCTCGATGCCCCGCGCCATGACCAGCGCGCCGGCCCCGTCAGGCGAGGGATCCCCCTCGCGTACCTCGGCGGCTTCGATCGTGCCGTCGGCGGTGAAGTCACGGCCGGCCACCAGCCCGACGACGTGCCGGCCGGGTTCGTCCGCACCAGTGATCCAACTGGTTCCGTCCACCACCCGCGGGTCGACGAGATAGCGAACGCCGTTGTCGCGCAGAGCTTTCGGACCGATATACCCCTTGACCAGGAACGGGTACCGGGCGAAGTCTGCGTCGGCGAGCAGGGCGTACTCGGCCGGCTCCAACGCCGCAGCCAGTCGCTTGTCGTCGATCTCGCGGTCACCGGGCACGCCGATCGCGAGCAACTCCCACTCCCCGCCGGGCTGGCGCACCTTGACCAGAACGTTCTTCAAAGTGTCCGCGGCGGTGACGGTCCGGCCCAGACCCGCCTCGTTGGCCCAGGCCACCAGCGTGGCGATAGTCGGCGTGTCCCCGGTGTCGTGGACCTGCGCCTCGGGCAGCCCGTCGACGGGTTTGGCCTCGGGCTGGGCGGTGATCACCGCTTCGACGTTCGCGGCGTACCCGGATTCCAGGCAGCGAACGAAGGTGTCCTCGCCGATCGGGCTCTCGGCCAGAAACTCTTCTGAGGCGCTGCCGCCCATCGCACCGGAAACGGCCGACACGATGACGTAGCGCACCTGCAGACGCTCGAACATGCGCTGGTAGGCCTCGCGGTGTGCGTGATAGGCGGACTTGAGGCCGGCGGCGTCGATGTCGAAGGAGTAGGAGTCCTTCATGACGAACTCGCGGCCACGCAGGATGCCGGCGCGCGGGCGCGCCTCGTCGCGGTACTTGGTCTGGATTTGGTACAGCGTGAGCGGGAAGTCCTTGTAGGAGCTGTACTCGCCCTTGACGGTCAGGGTGAACAGCTCTTCGTGGGTGGGACCAAGCAGGTAATCGTTGCCGCGGCGGTCTTTGAGCCGGAACACGCCGTCGCCGTATTCGGTCCACCGGTTCGTCGTCTCATACGGCGCACGGGGCAGTAAGGCGGGAAACAGGATCTCCTGGCCGCCGATGGCGTTCATCTCCTCGCGGACGATGCGTTCGATGTTGCGCAGGACTTTCAGGCCAAGCGGCAGCCAGCTGTACAACCCGGGCGCGATGGGCCGGACGTACCCGGCCCGGATCAGCAGCTTGTGGCTGGGCACCTCAGCATCGGCGGGGTCGTCGCGCAGCGTGCGCAGGAACAGCTCGGACATCCGGGTGATCACAGGCGGCAAGCCTAGTGGCGTGGGCGAGGGGGGCGATCAGCCGGGCATCGCGAACGGCGGGGGCATCGAGACTGAGGATTTGCAGACAAAGTACGAGTAAGGGTCTGCAGATTTTCAGTCTCGGTGACGGAGCCTTGTGCGCCGGAGAGTCAGATCTCTCCGGCGTCTATCGCTTCCTTGACTTCCTGCGCGTGCGCCACCTGCTCGGGGGTGTAGCCGATGAACAGCGCTGCGCAGCCGACAATGACGGCGGTTCCGGCGATCCACAGCAGACCGTAGGTGTAGCCATGGTCAAGCGCGTGCAGCTGCGCTTCGTTCATGAACTTGACCGGCCCGGTGATACCGCCCAGATACAGCGTTCGCGAGGTGATCACGGCCTGGATGACGGCCAGCACCAGCGGTCCGCCGAGGCTCTGCAGCATCAACGTCATAGCCGAGACGGGTCCGATCTGGTCGAAACCGACCCCCGCGATGGCGGACAGGGTCAGCGGCACAACCACCATGCCGATGCCGATGCCGCCGACCACGATGGGGACCACCAGGTTCGGGAAATAGGGCGCGCCGCGGTGCATGCAGAACGAGCCGTACAGCATCGCCGCCAGCAGCAGCCAGCCACCGCCGATGGTCAGCACCCGCGGCGAGAACCGCGACACCAGCTGAGAAGAGATACCCAGGCCGATTCCCATCGCGATCACAAACGGTATGAAGCCCACGCCGGCGCGCAGCGCACTGTAGCCCAGGATGTCCTGCACATACAGGCCGATGGACACGGTCAAACTGAACATGACGCCACCGGCGAGGAAGATCGCACCGAAGGTGACCAACCGGTTGCGGTCGCGGAACAGGCCGAACGGGATGACGGGGTTCTCCGCGGTGCGCTCCACGATGGCGAAGGCGATGGCCGCCACCAACGCCACCACCCCCGAACCGATGGTGGTGAGCGAGATCCAGCCCTTTTCCGGCCCGATGGAGAACGCGAACACCGCGGCGGTGCACGCCAGCGTGGCCAGCACAGCTCCGGCGGCGTCCAGCTTCATCCGCTCGCGGTTGGTCTCCCGCAGCGCCGTACGGGCCAGGTAGATCATCACCAGACCGATCGGGACGTTGACCAGGAATGCCAGCCGCCACGACCACTCGGTCAGCGCGCCGCCCACCACGAGGCCCATCACCGAACCGATGGCCGTCATCGCAGCGAACACCGCGGTCGCGGCGTTACGCGCCGGACCCTTGGGGAAAGTGGTTGCGACCAGCGCCAGACCGGTCGGCGACGCGATGGCCGACCCGATGCCCTGCGACAGCCGGGCGATGACCAGGGTCACCTCATCCCAGGCGACCGCACACAGCACCGAGGAGATGGTGAACAGGGCGACACCGACGATGAACGTGCGCTTGCGCCCGATAGTGTCGCCGAGGCGGCCACCGAGCAGCATCAGCCCGCCGAAAGTAAGCACGTAGGCGGTGATCACCCAGCTCCGACCGGCGTCGGACAGGCTGAGCTCATCCTGAATCTTAGGAAGCGCCACAATGGCGACAGTGCTGTCCATGGTGGCCAGCAGCTGCATCCCGCCGATCGCGATGACCGCCGCAATGAAGCGGTACGAAGGCATCCAGGCAGGATAATACCTGCTCAAGCGTTGGAATGGGGTCTCCACTGAACGCGTGGGACGCTCCTGGGCCGCACGTTCTGAGCGTCCTTCGGTCCAAGTGTGAACCGCGCGCTCTGAGTCGTTGAGAGCCGTCATAGCAGGTTACCTTACAGTAATCTTAAGAATCGTTTAAAGCCTCAGCGGCCGTGAGGCCCGCCACTGGGCCGATAACGATGATTGCGGGAGGTCGGATCCCTTCTGCACGTACCCGCTCCGGCGTGTCAGCCAACCTCGCTCGCAACGTTTGTTGCGCTGCCGTCGTCCCGTGTTGCACCACCAGCACCGGAGTATCCGCAGGTCGGCCGCCCTTTAACAGCGCCGCGACGAAGAGTTCGATGCGTTCGACCGCCATCAGCAAAACGATGGTGCCGGACATTGCTGCCAAAGCATCCCAATTGACTAACGATTCGGGATGGTCGGGCGCCAAATGGCCGCTGACCACCACGAACTCGTGATTTGTGGCCCGGTGGGTAACCGGAACACCCGCCAGGGCTGGCACCGCTATGGCACTTGTCACACCTGGCACCACAGATACCGGGATGCCGGCTTCGGCGCACGCGAGCACTTCCTCATAGCCCCGCGCGAACACGAACGGATCGCCCCCTTTGAGGCGGACGACGAACTTGCCCGCCTTGGCCCGTTCGATCAGAACGGCGTTGATCGCGTCCTGGGCCATCGCCCGGCCGTACGGGATCTTGGCGGCGTCGATCACCTCGACATGCGGCCCCAGTTCGGCGAGGAGTTCGGGCGGTGCAAGCCGGTCGGCGACCACCACGTCGGCCTGCGCGAGCAGCCGACGGCCGCGGACGGTGATCAGTTCGGGGTCCCCCGGCCCGCCGCCGACCAGTGCGACGCCGCCCCGGACGACGTCGGAGCCCACCTGTCCGTCCGAGGTGATCACGCCGGTCTGCAGCGCCTCGCGGATCGCCGAGCGGATGGCCGCCGAACGGCGGTGCTCGCCACCGGCCAGCACACCCACCGACAGCCCCGCGTACTCGAAGGAAGCCGGGGTGACTGCGGTGCCTTCGACGGCGATATCGGCCCGGACACAGAAGATACGGTTTCGTTCGGCCTCCGCGACGATGGCCGCGTTGACGTCGGGGTTGTTTGTGGCCGCCAGCGCGTACCAGGCGCCCTCCAGGTCGCCGTCGGCGTATTCGCGCAGTGACAAGGTGATTCCGGACATCGCCTCGACCGAGCGCGTCGCGCTACGGGAGATGACGTGCACGTCGGCCCCGCTGGCGATGAGCAGTGGTAGCCGGCGCTGCGCGACGCTGCCCCCGCCGACGACGACGACCTTTCTGCCGGTCAGTCGCAGTCCGACCAGGTAGGGGCTCTCAGTCACCGGGCAAGTTTAATGTTTGGCTGGCGCCGCCGCTGACACCGCAATGACGGCATCGGGACTGCGCGATGACGGCTTCGAGACTGCGCCGAGAGCGTCTCTGCGTCGCGAAACCGTGCCTGAGCGCGGTGTCGGCGCTACCCACGCAGGCCCACCGCCCGGGAGTCAAGCAACCAGATTTGCGGCGTGCGCAACGAAGCGCGCCACCGCACCCGGTGTGGCCGCCGGATGCGTGTGGAGATAGGAGGCGTGCACGCCGCCGTGCACGGCACCCTCCCGCACCCGGTCGACCTGCTGGCCGCGGTACACCCACGCCGGCTGATAACTGTCGGTGAAGCTAACTGCGGTGCGGTGGAATTCGTGCCCCACCACCCGCTCACCGACCGAGTACAGCGAGGATTCGGCTACCGCGACCGCGTCGCGGTACCCCAGAGTGAGCTGTTGGGTGAACCGCGCCGATCCGGCCAGGACGCCACACATCGGGTATCCGTCGAGGTCCGCAGCCAGATAGATCAGTCCCGCACATTCGGCATGCACGGGCGCGCCGGCCGCCGCCAGTTCGGCGATCCGCCGCCGAGCAGCGTCGTTGGCGGACAGTTCCGCCGCGAACTGTTCGGGGAACCCACCCGGCAGCAACACCGCGGCCGTGCCCTCGGGCGGTGCTTCGCACAGCGGGTCGAATTCGGCGACCTGTGCGCCGGCGGCGCGCAACAACTCTGCGTGCTCGGCATAGCCGAAGCTGAATGCCTTCCCCGAGGCCAGAGCGACCGTGGGACGTCGATCCGTCGACCCCTCCCCGACTGCGACCGCCGGATCCCATGGCGGGTCGTCGACCCAGCCCCCGGCGGCGGCGAGAACGGCGGTCAGATCGACATGCCGAGCCACCAGCGCCGTCATCGCCTGGATCGCCCGTTGCGCGTGCCGCCCGTATTCCACGGCGGTGACCAGCCCCAGATACCTCGACGGGAGCTCCAGTTCGCCATTGCGCGGAATAGCCCCGAGCACCGGGACACCGGCCTGCTCACACGCCTGCCGCAGCACCTGCTCGTGTCGGACCGTCCCGACCCGGTTCAGAATCACCCCGCAGATGCGGGTTTGGTTGTCGAACGTGGAAAAGCCGTGCAACAGTGCGGCGACACTATGACTTTGGCCGCGCGCATCGACGACGAGAATCACCGGCGCCCGCAGCAGCCCCGCGACATGCGCGGTGGAACCCTCCGCCACACCATGGGCCGCCGGGCCGATACGCCCGTCGAACAGGCCCATCACTCCTTCGATCACCGCGATGTCGGCACCGCGGGTGCCATGCTGGAAGAGCGGCCCAATGAGCCCCTCCCCCACCAGCACCGGGTCGAGGTTGCGTCCGGGTCGGCCCGCCGCCAGCATGTGGTAGCCCGGATCGATGAAGTCCGGACCCACCTTGAACGGCGCCACGCGGTGGCCGGCTTGACGCAGGGCTCCGATCAAACCCGTTGCCACCGTGGTCTTTCCACTGCCCGACGCAGGCGCGGCAATCACCACGGCCGGCGTACTCACCACTCGATGCCCTTCTGCCCTTTTCGGCCGACGTCCATTGGGTGCTTCACCTTGGTCATCTCGGTGACCAGGTCGGCGGCTTGGACGAGTCGTGCCGGGGCGTCGCGGCCGGTGATCACCACATGCTGATGGCCGGGCCTGCCGAGCAGGACCTCGACCACGTCGTCGACGTCGACCCAGCCCCATTTCAACGGGTAGGTGAACTCGTCAAGCACATAGAAGTCGTGAGATTGCTGGGACAACCGGCGGGCGATCTCGGCCCACCCGTCGACCGCAGCCGCCGCGTGATCGTCCTCGCTGCCGGCCTTCGTTGACTTGCGTATCCAGGACCAACCGGCACCCATTTTGTGCCATTCCACCTTGCCGCCGACGCCGTGCTGATCGTGCAGGTCACCGAGGCGGCGAAAAGCCGATTCCTCGCCCACCTTCCACTTCGCGCTCTTGACGAACTGGAAGACCCCCACGTCGAGGCCGGCATTCCAGGCGCGCAACGCCATTCCGAACGCGGCCGTCGACTTCCCTTTGCCCTCGCCGGTGTGCACGGCGAGTATGGGGGTGTTGCGCCTGGCCCGAGTGGTCAGACCATCGTCTGGAACCTCGACTGGTTTGCCTTTGGGCATATCAGGCCACGCTCCGGACGGCCCGGGTCAGCTGGTCGGCATGCAGCTGCTCCAGCCGCATGATCGGCGCCCCGAGCTGGCGGGCCAGCTGTCCGGCCAGTCCCAGCCGGACGTAGGACGTCTCACAGTCCACCACCACCGCGGCGGCCCCCTCGGCGACCAACCGCTTCGCCGCGATTCGACTGCGGCTCAACGGGTCCGGACCGGCAGTGGCGCGACCGTCGGTGAGCACCACGACCAAGGGCCGCCGTGCCCGGTCCCGCACCCGTTCCCGGATCACGAGTTCGCGCGCGGCCAGCAGACCTTCGGCCAGTGGCGTCCTGCCGCCGGTGTCGAACCGGGCCAGCCGCTGCCCGGCGATGTGCGCCGAGGAGGTCGGGGGTAGCAGAACCCTCGCCCCGTGCTGCCGGAAGGTGATGACCGCGACTTTGTCCCGCCGCTGGTAGGCATCGCGTAACAACGACATGGTGGCGCCGCTGACCGCCGCCATCCGGTCGCGGGCTGCCATCGATCCGGATGCGTCGACGACGAAGATCACCAGGTTGCCCTCGCGGCCTTCGCGGACTGCCCGCCGGATATCGTCCGGCTGCAGGCGTAATCGCCCTGCACCGCAAGCATTTTCGGCAGCAGCCAGTACGGTGGCGAACAAGTGCAGACCGTGGGCGTCCGGGGCGGCCGGGTCGGCGGGGGCTATCACGCTGCCGGAGGCATTGCGGGCACGTGAGCGCCGTCCGGGTGCCCCTTCCCCGACACCCGGGACAGTTAATGCTCTGGCGCGAAAGACCTTCGAGGGCGGGGCGCTTTGGCGCGGCGGCTGCGGGGCTGGCTTGGCCTGTGAGTCTTGTTGCGGCGCAGTGTCATTAGTGGACTGACCGCCTCCGGGCGGGTCGGGCTCCGGATCGGGCTCAGATTCTGCCGGCTTCGAGTCACCGGCCTGTGCCAGCGCTTCCTCGAGTTGATCGCGGTCGATCCCGGGATCGTCGAACGGATCGCGCCGGCGACGGTGCGGCAATGCCAACTCGGCCGCCACCCGGATGTCCTGTTCTTCGATGGCTTTCGCGCCCCGCCACGCGGCGTGCGCGGCGGCGGTACGCGCTACCACCAAGTCGGCTCGCATCCCGTCGACATCGAACGCCGCGCACAGCGCCGCGATCCGCCGTAACTCGTTGTCGGGCAACACAACATCGTCGACGATGGCCCGGGCCGCGGCGATGCGCCGGCCCAACTCGGCGTCGGCGTCGGCATAACGCGCGGCGAACCCGTCCGGATCAGCCTCATAAGCCATCCGCTGGCGGATCACCTCCACCCGCACGTCGACATCCCGGGATGCCTGGACGTCGACAGTCAGACCGAACCGGTCCAGCAGCTGCGGACGCAGTTCACCTTCCTCGGGGTTCATGGTTCCGATCAGCACGAAGCGCGCCTCATGCGAGTGGGAGATACCGTCACGTTCGATGTGCACCCGACCCATCGCGGCGGCGTCGAGCAGGATGTCGACCAGGTGATCGTGCAGCAGGTTTACCTCGTCCACGTACAGCACGCCGCCGTGAGCGCGGGCCAGCAGACCGGGCGAGAAGGCGTGCTCACCGTCGCGCAGCACCCGCTGCAGATCCAGCGAACCCACCACCCGGTCCTCGGTGGCCCCCAGCGGCATCTCGATCAGCCCGGTGCCGTCAGAACCGGTAGCGGCGGAGAGCAGGGCGGCCAGCCCGCGCACGGCCGTCGACTTCGCGGTGCCCTTCTCGCCGCGGATGAGCGCGCCGCCGATCTCCGGGCGCACCGCGCACAACAGCAGCGCCAGTCGCAGCTGGTCGTGCCCGACGATCGCGCTGAATGGATACGGCTTCACCGCGCACCCGCCGGGCCGGTACCGGGCTTGAGCATCGGCACGTGCGGTATTCCGTCGTCGAGAAAATCGGCGCCGTCGCGGACGAATCCATGCTGGGCATACATCTCGCTGAGGTACTTCTGCGCGTCGATGCGGCAAGGGTAGTCGCCGACTTCGCCGAGGGCGGCACGCAGCAACCGGGTGGCGTGGCCCTGATTGCGGGCGTTGCGTTTGGTGCACACCCGGCCGATCCGGAACACCTTCTCGCCGCCGGCGTGTTCCTCCATGAGACGTAGCGTGCAGATCACCTCTCCCTCAGCTGTTTCCAGCCAGAAGTGCCGGGTTTCGGCGAGCAGATCGCGTCCGTCGAGTTCCGGGTACGGGCACGCCTGTTCAACCACGAATACCTCCACCCGGAGCTTGAGCAGCTCGTAAAGTATCTGCGCATCAAGATCTTTGGCCCAGACGCGGCGCAAAGCTTCAGTCATTGGCGCCGCTCCTCCTCATCACTTCGCTCTGCATCGTCGCCGGCGCGGCACATTGGCGCCGCTCCTCCTCATCACTTCGCTCTGCATCGTCGCCGGCGCGGCTCATGCTGCGGCGTCCAATTGCAGAGTCTTACCGGTCCACGATCGCAACTCGTCGAACAACGCGGGCTCGTCGGACAACCGCGCTCCCAATGACGGCACGATCTCTTTCAGCTTCGGCAACCAGGACTGATACCGGGCGCCGAAACAACGCTGCAGCACGTCCAACATCGCCGACACGGCGGTCGAGGCACCGGGTGAACCGCCGAGCAGTCCGGCGATGCTGCCGTCGGCGTCCGCCACGATCGTGGTGCCGAAATCCAACAGCCCGCCGCTGCGCTTGGCACGCCGAATCACCTGCACCCGCTGGCCCGCCACCGTCAGCTCCCAGTCCGCATGAACGGCGCTGGGCACGAATTCGCGCAGTGTGGCAATCCGGGCGGGTGCACCGAGCCGCAATTGGCCGATCAGGTAGTTGAGCAAGGTCAGTTCGGTTACGCCGACCCCGAGCACGGGCACCAGATTGTGCAACCGGAGCGAGCGCGGCAGATCGCTGAAGTGCCCGTGTTTCAGGAACTTTGGCGACCACCCGGCATAAGGTCCGAACACCAGCCAGGATTTGCCGTTGACGAACCGAAGATCCAGGTGCAACGCGCCTAACGGCGGGGCCCCCGGCGCCGGTCTGCCGTACACCTTGGCCCGATGTCCGCCGGTAAGCACCGGCTTGGCGGCGCGCAGGAACCGGCCGCCGATCGGGAAGCCGGCGAAGCCCCGTATTTCGGCGATCCCGGCCTTCTGCAGCAACGGCAGCGCGTCACCGCCGGCTCCGACGAAGACGAACTTGCCGTTGAGCTTGCGTTTCGCCCCGGTACGGCGGTTGGCGACGGTCAGCGTCCAGCTGCCGTCGGACTGCCGCGACAAGCTTTGCACCTCGTGACCGAACCACACGCCGACACCAGTACGCACGCAGTAGCCGATCAGCTGTCGGGACAGTGCGCCGAAATCGACATCGGTGCCGTCGGCCGCCCAGTTCAGCGCCACCGGTTCGGCAAAGTCGCGGCGGGCGGCCATCAATGGCAGCCGGCGCGCGAACTCGTCGGAATCTTCGATCAACTCGGTGGCGGCGAACAACGGGTTGTGGGCTAACGCCTCGCGGCGCCGGCGCAGATAGTCGACACCGTCTGCGCCCCGGACGAAGCTCGCGTGCGGCACCGGATGCAGGAAACCCCGGACGTCGGTCAGGATGCCGTTTTCCACCGCGTATGCCCAGAACTGGCGGGTTATCTGGAACTGCTCGTTGACCGAGACCGCTTTGCTGATGTCGACGGTGCCATCGGGCCGAGCCGGGGTGTAGTTCAGTTCGCAGAGTCCCGCATGGCCGGTTCCGGCGTTGTTCCACGGGCCGCTGCTTTCGCCGCCGACACCGTCCAGACGCTCGATCACGGTGATCGACCAATCGGGTTCCAGCCGCCGCAGAATCGCTCCCAGAGTGGCGCTCATGATGCCGGCACCCACCAGGACAACGTCGGTTCGGGTCAATGCTGCCACCGGGTGGCGGGTCCTTCCTCGCGATGTGGCGGTTCCCCAAGGCTATCGCCGGTGACGACGGCCGGGACGGGCGGCGGACCGACGGCGGCTGCCGCGGCGCTCTAAGCTGACCTGCGTGACTGGCTGGGTGCCGGACGTCCTGCCCGGCTACGTGCAACGCACCATCCCGCTGGGACCCGATCCCGACGGCGAGGGCCACATCGTCGCAACGCTGATCCGGCGGGGCGACTCCCCGGCCACGGACCGGGCGGTGCTGGCAGTGCACGGCTACACCGACTACTTCTTCAACACCGCGTTGGCCGATCATTTCGCCGACCGCGGCTTCGCGTTCTACGCACTTGACCTGCGCAAATGCGGCAGGTCCCAGCGGCCGGGCCAGACTCCGCACTTCACTTCTGACCTCGCTTGCTACGACACCGAACTCAGCCGGG
The DNA here is from genome assembly GCF_001673315.1 of Mycobacterium asiaticum. Lineage (GTDB taxonomy): Bacteria > Actinomycetota > Actinomycetes > Mycobacteriales > Mycobacteriaceae > Mycobacterium > Mycobacterium asiaticum_B. The sequence continues at coordinate 35,268 of NZ_LZLQ01000121.1, forward strand.
CCCTACGGCTCATCCGCGAGCACTCCCCTGCCGCGCCGGTGTTGATGTACGGGCATTCGGCGGGCGGCCTGATCGTGTCGCTGTGGCTGGACCGTTTGCGGCGCAAGGACACGTTGAACGGTGTCACCGGTCTGGTGCTCAATAGCCCGTTTCTCGATCTGCACGGTCGGGCGATCCTGCGCCTCGGCGTGACCTCGGCGACCATCGCGGCGCTGTCGCGTATTCGCGGTAAGGGCATCGCACGGGCTGCGGGTGCCGGGGGCTACGGTGCCAGTCTGCACAGCGACCACCACGGCGAGTTCGACTACAACCTGGACTGGAAGCCGCTGGGCGGGTTCCCGGTCACCTTCGGGTGGCTGCACGCCATGCGCCGCGGTCATGCGCGATTGCACCGCGGCCTGGACGTGGGCGTGCCAAACCTGATTCTGCGTTCGGATCACACGGTGAGCGAGGACGCTGGACCGGACGCACTGCAGCGCGGTGACGCGGTGCTCGACGTGCGCCAGATCGCCCGCTGGGCGGGTTGTATCGGGAACCGCAGCACCATCATTCCGGTGGCCGATGCCAAACACGATGTGTTTTTGTCCCTGGAAAGACCGCGCCAGATAGCCTATCGCCATCTCGACCACTGGCTGGACGATTACCTCAGCACCGCGGCATCGTCAGGGAAAGGGTAAACGCCCACATGGAGACCTACGACATCGCCATCATCGGAACCGGTTCGGGAAACACCATTCTCGACCAACGGTTCAGCGACAAGCGGGCGGCCATCTGCGAGCAGGGCACGTTCGGTGGTACCTGCCTCAACGTCGGATGCATTCCGACCAAGATGTTCGTCTATGCCGCCGAGGTCGCCAAGAACGTCCGGGAAGCCGCGAGGTACGGCGTGGACGCGCACCTGGACGGGGTGCGTTGGGATGACATCGTTTCCCGCGTTTTCGGGCGCATCGACCCGATCGCGCACAGCGGCGAAGACTATCGGCGTGCGCTGCCCAACGTCGACGTGTACAGCCAGCACACGCGCTTCGGACCGGTGCAATCCGACGGGCGCTACCTGCTGCGCACCGACAAAGGCGAGGAGTTCACCGCCGAGCAGGTGGTGATCGCTACCGGTTCGCGGCCCACCATCCCGCCCGCCATTCAGTCCTCCGGTGTCACTTACCACACCAGCGACACGGTGATGCGCATACCGAAACTGCCCGAACACTTGGTAATCGTCGGAAGTGGTTATGTAGCAACAGAATTTGCGCATGTCTTCTCCGCGCTCGGGTCGCGGGTCACCCTCGTCATGCGCGGTGGCACCCTGCTCAAGCACGCAGACGACGAGATCTGTGAACGCTTCACCCGCATCGTGTCCAACAAGTGGGAGCTGCGGGCGTTGCGCAATGTGGTCGACGCCGAAAACCGCGGCAACGGTGTATCACTCAAGTTGGATGACGACAGCACGCTCGACGCCGACCTGCTGCTGGTGGCCACCGGCCGGGTGGCCAACTCCGATCTCCTGGACGCAGAGCAGGCCGGCGTCGACGTCCAACAGGGCCAGGTGGTGGTCGACGAGTATCAAAGAACATCGGCGCGTGGGGTTTTCGCGCTTGGCGATGTCTCCTCACCCTATCAACTCAAGCACGTGGCCAACCACGAAGCGCGGGTGGTGCAACACAACCTGCTGTGCGACTGGGACGACACCGCCTCGATGGCGGTCACCGACCACCGGTTCGTTCCATCGGCGGTATTCACCGATCCTCAGTTGGCCAGTGTCGGATTGACTGAAAACCAGGCATTGGCACAGGGATACGACCTCTCGGTGAAGGTCCAGGAATACGGCGACGTGGCCTACGGGTGGGCGATGGAGGACAGCACCGGAGTGGTCAAGCTGATCGCCGAGCGCGGCACCGGCCGCTTGCTGGGAGCACACTTCATGGGTTACCAGGCATCGTCCCTGATCCAACCGCTGATCCAGGCGATGAGCTTCGGGCTCACCGCTCCGGAGATGGCCCGCGGTCAGTACTGGATCCACCCGGCGCTGCCCGAGGTGGTCGAGAACGCGCTGCTGGGGCTGGACTGAGCCTGATGAGGCCCGCCGAGACGTCGCATTGCTGATCGACGCCGTCGAATTTCTACCGGCACTCGGGCCGAAGCATCGAGATAGGCACGACGCCTGGGATCGTGAAAGATAGGTCGAATGGGTAAGTTTCACCGGCACGACGACGCGACCACGGCACACACCCACGAGGGCGACCACGCCGATCACCGGCACTACGACACCGGTGATCAGCGCGAAGAAGTGCTGGAGGAGATTTTCGCCGAGAACGACGTGCGGGCGAACTTCAACCGTGCCGCGTTCGACAGCAACGGTATTCGGGCCCTGAACCTGATGAGTGCACCGGGATCTGGCAAGACGACCGTACTGCAGGCGACGCTGGACGAACTCGCCGGAGAATTCGCGATCGGCGTGATCGAAGGGGACATCGCGACCGACCTGGACGCCGTCAAGCTAAGCGGCCGCGGTGCTCAGGTGTCACTGCTGAACACCAGCAACGGTTTTGGCGGTGAGTGCCACCTCGACGCGCCCATGGTCAACCGCGCCCTGCCCGGTTTGGACCTGCCGAGTCTGGACCTGGTGGTCATCGAGAACGTCGGCAACCTGGTGTGCCCAGCGGAGTTCGACGTCGGCGAACATGCCAAGGCGATGGTCTATTCGGTTACCGAGGGCGAGGACAAACCGCTGAAATACCCCGTCATGTTCCGTTCGGTGGACGTGGTGCTGCTCAACAAGATCGATCTGGTGCCGTATCTGGACGCCGACGTCGACGCATACATCGCGCACGTGCGTGAAGTAAATCCGACCGCCGCCATCCTGCCGGTGAGTGCCCGCACCGGCACCGGCATGGCCGCCTGGTTCGGTTGGTTGCGCCGGTTCGTGCAGGGTTCGAGCGCGCCGGGTGCCGTGTCACACTGACCGTCGTGCCCCACTCGATCTGCGAAGTGCTGCCCAGCGCGGCAGCTCTGCTCGGCGTGCCTGACGCGGCCGACACGCTCGGCCTGACGGCGTCGCTCGGTGCCGTAGACCGCGTCGTGTTAGTGCTGGTCGACGGGATGGGCTGGCACCTGTTGCCGGAACTGGCGGATGACGCGCCGCTGCTCGCGTCCGTACTGGCCGGCGCGACCGGCCGGTTGCGTCAGCTGTCCTGCACGTTCCCGTCCACCACGCCGACCAGCCTGGTGTCGCTGGGCACCGGCGTTCAGCCCGGTGAACACGGCATCCTGGGGTTCACACTCAACGTCCCGGGCACCGACCGCGTGCTCAGTCACATCCGGTGGCGCGACGAGCCTCCCCCGGGCGAATGGCAGCCCGTGCCCACCTGGTTCGAGCGGATGGCGCACGCGGGAGTGAGCGCGCGTGCGCTGCTGCCGCAGTGGTTCATCGGCAGTGGCCTGACCGAAGCGGCTTATCGCGGCGCGCATTTCGTGCCCACCCCACCGGACGAGGCCTATGCCCAGCGCCTGACCGATGACCTGCGTGCCGCACCGGGACTGGTGTACGGGTACACCCCTGATCTGGACACTGCCGCGCACGTGTTCGGCGTCGGGTCCGCGCAGTGGCACGAGGCGGCGGTTCGCATCGATGCGCTGTTGACCAGGTTGGTGGAGTCGCTGCCGGCAAACGCGGCCCTGCTGGTGACCGCCGACCACGGCGGTCTGAACGTCCCGCCGGACGCGCGCATCGACCTGGACACCGATCCGCGGCTGAAGGCGGGCATCCGGGTGGTCGCCGGCGAACCGCGGGTGCGCTACCTGCACACCCAACCGGGTGCGGCAGCCGACGTGTTCGCCACCTGGGGTGAACTCCTAGGCGGTCGCGCGCACGTGTACACCCGGGACGAGGCCGTCGCGTCGGGCATGTTCGGGCCGATGGATCATCGGCATCTCCCCCGGATCGGTGATGTCGTCGTCGTCTGCACCGGCGAGTCGGCCGTTTTGGCCACCGAACACGAACCCCCGGAGACGGCTCGCCTGGTCGGCTTTCACGGCGCCGGCACCGACAGCGAAATGGCGATCCCATTGATCGAACTGCTCTAAGCGAACTCAAATCTCTTTTCTGTAGTTGACCTATCGGGCCTGCGATAGGTTGGGTTTATAGATCGCTGGACCGGCAATGGTCCCAACCGGGCCTGTCCGTATCAGGAGGCCTGACAATGGATTACGGGCTCGTACCACCGGAGGTCAACAGCGGCCGGCTGTACGCAGGGCCGGGTTCGGAATCGTTTGTAGCCGCTGCCCGCGCGTGGAATGCGTTAGCCGACGCCCTGGATGACGCCGCAGACGGATTTCGCGGCGTCACCGCGAAGCTGAACGGCGGATGGCAAGGCACCGCGGTAATCGCCATGACCCAGGCCGCGGCACCCTACCTGGGCTGGTTGCACGCCGCCGCAGCCAAGGGCGAGCAGGCCGCCGCCCACGCCAGGGCCGCCGCGAGCGCGTACGAAGAGGCACACGCGGCGGTGGTTCCCCCACCGATGATCGCGGCGAACCGGGATCGGCGCATGTCGCTGGCCAGGACGAACGCGCTGGCTCAGGGTAGTCATTCGATCGCGGCCTTGGACGCCGTCTACGAGCAGATGTGGGCTCAGGACGTCGACGCCATGTACAGCTACGCCGACGCCGCCGCGGCCGCCTCGCGGGTGTCACCCTTCACTTCGGCGCCGCTCACCGTCGACTTGCCGGTATTCGCCCACCAGGGTGCGGTTGGCGACCCGGAAGTGTTAGCGGTTGGCGCGCAACTGATTTCCGCGCTCCCTCATGCGCTCCAAGCACTCTCGGCATCGCCGCTGACGGCATTCGAGGTCGCGCTTGCCTCGGTCTCCTCGTCGCTGGCGCGACTGAGTTCCCTTGCGATCCCGGTGAAGTTTCCGATGCACCTGCTGACTTTTCTGGGAGTAGGCCGCAAGGCCGTGGACGCCACCACCGTGCAGGCGCGTTGGGGCGGCGGGACGAAGATCGGCAGGCTGTCGGTGCCCCCGGTGTGGGGCGAGCTGGAACCGCCCAGTCCCGTCACCGTGGATTTCCACCAGTCGGCCCGGCGAATGCGGCAGATCAGCGGACGGGCGGTGAACGGCAGTCTCGTCTACTCCTAGAACGGGGTGACGTAGGCCGAACTGATGCCGCCGTCGACCAGGAAGGTCGAGGCCGTGATGAACGACGCGTCGTCACTCGCCAAAAAAGCTACCGCAGCGGCGATTTCGTCGGGGTCGGCGAAGCGGCCCAACGGCACGTGCACCAGTCGTCGTGCGGCCCGCTCGGGATCCTTGGCGAACAACTCCTGCAATAGGGGCGTGTTGACCGGACCCGGGCACAGCGCATTGACGCGGATCCCCTGGCGGGCAAACTGCACCCCGAGTTCCCGCGACATGGCCAGCACCCCGCCCTTGGACGCGGTGTAAGAGATTTGCGAGGTTGCCGAACCCATCACCGCGACAAACGATGCCGTGTTCACGATCGACCCGCGGCCGGCCGCCACCATGTGCCGCAACGCCGCCCGGCAACACAAATACACCGATTTCAGGTTGATGTCCTGCACGTGCTGCCATGCGGCAAGTTCGGTGTTCTCGATCAGGTCGTCCTCGGGCGGCGAAATCCCGGCATTGTTGAATGCGATATCAACTGCGCCGCAGGTGCCGGCCGCGGAGTCGAACAATCTGTTCACCGAGTCCTCGTCGGAAACATCTACCGGCACAAACAAACCCGAGAGTTGTTCGGCGGCGGCGCCCCCCGACTCGACGTCGATGTCACCGATGACTATCCGTGCGCCCTCAGCGTGCATGCGCCGCGCAGCCGCCAGACCGATACCGCTGCCACCACCGGTGATCACCGCCACGCGCCCCGCCAGCCGCTGGGTCAGGTCCACCGCAACCACTACGCCTCCTCTTTTAACTCTTGAATCGCGATGAAGATGTTCTTGGTCTCGGTGAAGTGAAAGGGCGTGTCCGGACCGAGTTCACGGCCCAGACCCGACTGCTTGAAACCACCGAACGGGGTGCTGTAACGCACCGAGGAATGCGAATTCACCGAAAGGTTCCCGGATTCGACCGCACGTGACACCCGGAATGCCCGAGACAGGTCGTTGGTCCAGATCGACCCGGACAAACCATATTCGGTGTCGTTGGCCAATGCGACGGCATCGGCCTCGTCATCGAACGGCAAGACGGTGACGACGGGTCCGAAAATCTCGTCGGCGACGCTGCGATCGGTGCGCTGCGGAGTGAGAACCGTTGGCGGAAACCAGAACCCGGGACCACTCGGCGCGGTGCCGCGAAAGGCGACGGGTGCATCGGCGGGCACGTAGGAGGCCACCTTCTGCCGGTGCGCACGGGAGACCAGCGGACCCATCTCGGTGGCGCGCGCCGCCGGATCTCCCACCACGACGCTCTTGACCGCCGGCTCGAGTAACTCCATGAACTGGTCGTAGACACTGCGCTGCACCAGAATTCGGCTGCGTGCGCAGCAGTCCTGCCCGGCATTGTCGAATACCCCTGCCGGCGCAGTCGCGGCCGCGCGCGCCAGGTCGCAGTCGGCGAAGACGATGTTGGCGCTCTTGCCGCCGAGTTCCAGCGTCACTCGCTTCACCTGCGCCGCCGCACCGCCCATCACCTTCTTGCCGACTTCCGTGGACCCTGTGAACACCACCTTGCGGACGTCTGGGTGGGTGACGAAGCGTTCCCCCACAACCGATCCCCGGCCGGGCAGTATCTGCAGCAGGTCGGCGTCCAGCCCGGCTTCGACCGCCAACTCGCCGAGCCGGATGGTGGTCAGGGGTGTCCATTCAGCGGGCTTGACCAGCACGGCATTGCCGGCGGCCAGGGCCGGCGCGATCCCCCACGTCGCGATCACCATCGGGAAGTTCCACGGTGTGATCACCCCGACCACGCCCATCGGCTCGTGGAAGGTGACATCGATCCCGGCCGCGACCGGAATCTGCTTGCCGGACAAGCGTTCCGGGCTTGCAGCGTAAAACTGCAGCACGTCACGGACGTTGCCGGCCTCCCACTCAGCCGAGCCGATCGGATGGCCGGAATTGGCTACTTCCAGCGCGGCCAATTCGTCGACATGGGCGTCGACGACGGCGGCGAAGGCACGCAAGGCGGCGCCGCGTTCGGCCGGCGCCAGACGCGCCCAGCGCCGCTGCGCCGACTTCGCCCGAGCAACGGCGTCATCCACGGCGGCCACGTCGGCGTGTTCGACCGAACCCAGCACTTCCTCCGTGGCGGGATTGACCAACTCGATGGCGGTCATCGGAGTGCGGGTGATCGTGCGGCGTCGATCAAGCCGGTGAACAACCTCAGGTCGTCCAGTGCCTTTTCGGGATGCCATTGCACCGCAAGCACAAAGGTGTCCCCGGGCAACTCCACCGCCTCCACCACTCCGTCGACGTCCCAAGCACTGACCACCAGCCCCTCCCCGACCTGGTCGATCGCCTGGTGGTGGTAACACGGCACCTCGGCGGACTCACCGATCAGCGCCGCCACCCTGGTTCCGGACACCGTGCGCACCGGCAGCCTGCTGAACACCCCGTTGCCGGCGCGATGCCCGGAATGGCCCAGCACCTCCGGGAGGTCCTGGTGCAAGGTGCCCCCGCATACGACATTGAGCAGCTGGGCGCCGCGACAGATGCCCAGGATCGGCAGCCGACGCTGCAGCGCCGCGCGTAACAGCGCGAACTCCCACGCGTCGCGGTCCCCGCGCGGTTCATCGGTGCTGGGGTGAGGTTGCTGCCCGTAGGCGGCGGGGTCGAGGTCGTATCCGCCCGTGATCACCAACGCGTCCAGGCTGTCCAGCAATCGGTGGATGGTGTCGGCGGTGAAGGGCTGCGGGGGCAGCAGGACGGGGATGCCACCGGCGAGCAACACGCCCTCGAAGTAATCAGCGGGCAGGTAGGCCGCGGGAATGTCCCAGACTCCGGTCCGCACCTGCTCGCGATACGACGTCAATCCGACGACCGGCGAATTGCCGTCGCCCCTAGAGGCGTTCAAAACCACGAGTCCTCTCCCAGTCGGTGACCGCGGCGTTGAACGCCGCCAGTTCCACCTGCGCGTTGTTCAGGTAGTGGGCGACCACGTCGTCGCCGAAAGCGCTGTGCGCCAGCTTCGAGGCGCCGAACTGAGCCGCGGATTCGCTCAGCGTGGTGGGCAGCCGGTCGACATCATCGGCCTGATACGCGTTACCGCGTAGGGCTCACCCAGCTCGAGCTCTTGCTCGACACCGTACAGACCAGCGGCAAGCAGCGCCGCCACCGCGAGGTACTGGTTGACGTCGCCGCCGGGGACCCGGCACTCCACCCGGATGCTGCGTCCGTGACCCACCACCCGCAACGCGCAGGTGCGGTTGTCCAATCCCCATGCGACGGCGGTTGGGGCGAAGCTACCGTCGGCAAACCTCTTGTAGGAGTTGATATTCGGCGCAAAGAACAGGGTGAGTTCGCGCAGGCTGGCCAGCAGGCCGGCAACGAAGCTGCGGAACGTGGCCGACATGCCGTGCGGCTCGTCAGCACCGTCGAATACCGCTGCGCCGTCGGCATCGCGTAGCGAGAGATGAATGTGGCAGCTATTACCTTCGCGCTCATCGTATTTGGCCATGAAGGTCAGGCTCTTGCCGTGCTGGTCGGCGATCTCTTTGGCGCCGTTCTTGTAGACGGCGTGGTTGTCGCACGTGACCAGGGCTTCGTCGTAGCGGAATCCGATCTCCTGCTGACCGGTGTTGCATTCACCCTTGATGGCCTCGACCCGCAGACCAGCGCCCTGCATACCCAGGCGGATGTCGCGCAGCAACGGCTCCATCCGCGACGACGCCATGATCGCGTAGTCGATGTTGTAGTCGCTCGCGGGCGTCAGGTTGCGGTAACCCCCGGCCCATGCCTGCCGGTAGGACTGGTCGAACACGATGAACTCCAGCTCGGTGGCCACGTCGGCGAACAGTCCCCGCTGCCGCAGCCGGTCCAGCTGACGGCGCAGAATCGCCCGCGGTGACATGACGACCGGGCTGCCGTCGGCCCAGGACAGGTCGGCGACCACCAGCGCGGTGCCCGGCAACCAGGGAATGCGGCGCAGGGTGGACAGGTCCGGCGTCATCACCATGTCGCCGTAGCCCGTTTCCCAGTTGGACATGGCGTAGCCGGGCACGGTGTTCACATCGACGTCGACGGCCAGCAGGTAACTGCAGCACTCGGCACCGTGAGCGGCCACCTGGTCGACGAAGAACTGACCTGCCACCCGTTTGCCGACAAGCCGGCCCTGCATGTCGGTGAACGCCACGATGACCGTGTCTATCTCACCGGCCGCGACCAGGTGTTCCAGGTCGTCCCGCGTGAGCTGTCCAGCCATGAGCCGGCTACCAGCCGCTGGTGCGCAGCACGATCTCGGTGGCCAGCTGTGCGGTGGACTCGTGCGCGTTGCGCCGCCCGAGCAGGTCCACCACCCGGTAGTCGCCGAAGACGAACCGCTGACCTTCCCGTGCCGCGTCCCGCGCGGCCGGCGAGCTCACCAGGACAGTGGTCGCGATCTCCACCGGCGGGCAGTTGTCGTCCCGGATTGCGCCGTGCGGATCAGGAACCCGGGGGTGCGGCCGGTCGATCGCGACCAGACCAGCGAACCGGCCCAATCTGGTCGCGGCCAGCTCCCAGGCCAGGTCGGCGCTGGCGCGGTCGCCCACCACCACCGCCCAGGAAACGCCCAACGAGTCCAGCAGGCCGATAACCGATTTGGCGGTCAGGCGAGGGTCTGCGCCGATGACGACGGTGCGCAGCGACGCATTATGAAGGCGCTCGCACAGTGCGTCGTACGCGCCGGGCGGGCGCTGCTCCGCGGCTAGCACGACAACGACGGTGCCGTTTTCCGGCCCGGACACACTCACCGGAACGGCGAATCCATCAAGTGTCGTCATCAATGTGGGCACTACCGCAAGCTACCGCAGTTTGACTGCCCGCGGGCGACCCAAAACATCGTCTACCGATGCTTCCATCAGCGTTAACCCACGTCACAGGCACGTAATCGACGGCGCTTCACCCGAAACGCAATTCGCTGGCCAGCTGCGGAAGCCCGGGCGGCGGCCCGTCCAGCAGGGTCAGGACGGCGTCGATGTCCAGGTGCGCGGCCAGCAGGTCGGCCACCAGATCGAGTTGGGCGTCGCGACGCGCCGCGACATCGACGTCGTCGGCCACCACGAATCGGGTGCGCCCGGCCGCTGCGGCGGCCTCGGACAGCAGCGCACGCCGGAATCCGTCGTTGTCGAGCAGCCCGTGCCAGTGGGTGCCGAACACGGCCCCAGCCTTGATGCCCTGCGGTTCCGAGCCGACCTCGAACCAGCTGTTTTCGGCGCACCGGCTGAGTCGCCCGTGGTGTATCTCGTATCCGGTCAGTGGTGGTTGCCAGCGGCGCAGCACCTTCTGCGGCCCGAAGGTGACGTCGGCGTCCAGCAGTCCCAGGCCCGGCACCACACCGGCGCGCGACTCCACCGCATCCTCGATGCGCCGGCACAGCATTTGGAATCCCCCGCAAATGCCCACCACGGGCTTCCCGGCGCCGGCGTGGTGGCCGATCGCGGCGGCCAGGCCCCGCTCCCGCAGCCAGGACAGGTCGGCAACGGTTGCTTTGCTGCCAGGTAGCACGACCAGGTCTGCATCCGCGACATCGGCAGGGTCGGTAATCCAGCGGACCAGCACACCTGGTTCGCAGGCCAGCGCCTCGACGTCGGTGGAGTTCGAGATCCGGGGCAGCCGAACGGCCGCCACCCGCAGCCATTCCTGCCCGCGCGGTGGCGCCGGGGTGCCCACGATGCGGTGCGCTACGACCGACAGCGAGTCTTCGGCATCCAGCCACAGGTCGTCGGCGTAGGGCAGCACCCCGTAGGTGGGGCGGCCGGTCAATTCCTGCAGTTGCTTCAAGCCGGGTTCCAACAGAGCGCGATCACCGCGAAACTTGTTGACGACGAAGCCGGTGATCAGTGCCTGATCCTCGGGTTCGAGCACCGCGACCGTTCCGAAGAGGTGAGCCAGCAAGCCGCCGCGATCTATGTCACCGACCAGGATCACCGGTAACCGCGCCGCGCGGGCCAGCCCCATGTTCGCCAAATCGGTGGATCGCAAATTGATTTCGGCGGGAGATCCGGCGCCCTCGCAGATCACCACATCGAAATCCGTGCGCAGGGAAGCCAATTCGCGGTAAACGATGTCGGCAAGGCCCTCTCGATGGGCGAAGTAGCTTGTCGCCGTGACCGACTCGGCTAGTTGACCGTTGATCACCAGTTGGGACGTGCGGTCGCTACCCGGCTTGAGCAGGATGGGATTGAAGCGCACACTGGGCTCCAACCCGGCAGCACGAGCCTGAATCGCCTGGGCCCGGCCGATCTCGCCACCCTCGATGGTGACCGCCGAGTTGTTGGACATGTTCTGCGCCTTGAACGGCGCGACTTTGACCCCCCGGCGGGCCAGTAGGCGGCACAAACCGGCGACCACCGTGGACTTCCCGGCATCGGACGTGGTGCCGGCAACCAGCAGCGCCCCGGTCACCCTAACCGCGGCACCTCACGGCAACGTGAGGATCTCGGCGCCGGTGTCGGTGACCAGCAGCGTGTGCTCGAACTGAGCGGTCCACTTGCGGTCCCTGGTCACCACCGTCCAACCGTCGTCCCAGATCTCGTAGTCCAGTGCGCCGAGATTGATCATCGGCTCGATGGTGAAGGTCATGCCCGGCTGGATGATGGTCTCGACGGCGGGCTGATCGTAGTGCAAGACCACCAGACCGTTGTGGAACGTGGTGCCGATACCGTGGCCGGTGAAGTCACGAACAACGTTGTAGCCGAACCGATTTGCGTACGCTTCGATGACGCGGCCGACCACCGACAGCGCTCGTCCGGGCTTGACGGCGTTGATCGCGCGCATTGTGGCCTCGTGGGTGCGTTCCACCAGCAGCCGGTGCTCTTCGGAGACATCGCCGGCCAGGAAGGTCGCGTTGGTGTCGCCGTGCACCCCGTTGATGTAGGCGGTGACGTCGATGTTGACGATGTCGCCGTCTTCGATCACGGTCGAGTCCGGGATGCCGTGGCAGATGACCTCGTTGAGCGACGTGCAGCACGATTTGGGAAAGCCCTTGTAGCCCAGCGTCGATGGGTAGGCGCCGTTGTCCACCATGTATTCGTGCGCGATGCGGTCGAGTTGGTCGGTGCTGACGCCGGGTGCGACGGCCTTGCCCGCCTCCTGCAGCGCGCGCGCCGCGATCTGGCCGGCGACGCGCATCTTCTCAATCACCTCGGGCTCCTGCACCCACGGCTCGCTGCCCTCTTTGGCGGTGGGCTTGCCCACGTATTCCGGGCGCGCGATCCACGTGGGAACCGGCAGCGTCGGGGCGATCACGCCGGGAGCGAGCGCGGTACGGGCAGGCATGGCAGACAGCTTAGCGAGCTTCAGCCGGCACCGTCGCACGTCGACCGTCGCAGCTGCTCAACGCAAACGCTGCCGAGACTGAAATCCAGCAGCGTCGTCGAGACTGAATCGCATGCGTCGTCGAGACTGAACCGCCTGCGTCGCCGAGACTGAAATCCAGCAGCGTCGCACTCGCACTTTCCCTGCAGCTTTTCAGCCTCGGCGAAAGCGCCTGTGCGCTCGGACGAACTGACGGCGCTAACTGAAGCGAGGGCGCCGCAGCAGCGCCCGGCGGGGACCGCGGATGATCACCGACCCGAACACCAGCTGACCCGTCAGGACCACGTGCGGGTTGCCTTCGGCCGGTGGATCTCTGCGGCGGTCGGTGGCACTGCCGACATAGGCCTCGACGTCATCGATCGAGGCGCTGGCGCCGTCGGGAAGCCGCAGGTCCAAAGAGCCGAATTTCATGTCGATCTCGATTACCACCACGGGTCCGGCGAAGCGGGCCTTGGTCAGGTCGAGGTCGATGTTGCCGAAGCGTCGTACCAGCGACAGCCTGGTGGGCACGGTCCATTCGCCATGACGTTTGAGCGAACCCGCCCAGCCACGCAGTTCCACCCGGTCGGTGGCAGAGGTGACGATCGACCCCGGCCTGGGCAGGTCGCCGACCAACCCGTCCAGTTCGTCTCGGGTCCGGGCGAAGGAGACCTGCCGTGACCGTTGCTCGAATTCGTCGATGTCGATCAAGCCGAGCGCCAGAGCGTCGTTGAGCCGCCGCATCGTGCCGTTGCGGTCGGCGTCCGACACCCGCATTGGCAGCATGTCCCCGCCGGTCTCAGTCATCGCCGTCCCCGCAACTCACCCTCGCAATTTACCCGCAATGCAGGGCTGGTAGCTGCGTTAAGCCAGGTAGCCGGGTGGCAGCGAGTCGAACATCACCTTGGTCATCCGGACCGCGTATTCGGAGCTGCCACCCCCGACGATGAGCGCCGCGAAAGCCAGGTCGCCGCGGTATCCGGCGAACCAGGAGTGGGATCCGCCGGCGAATTCGGCTTCACCGGTCTTTCCGTAGATCTCGCCGCAGCCCGCGATCTCTTTGGCGGTGCCGTTGGTGACCACCAGCCGCATCATCGGCCGCAACGCCTCGACCATTTTCGGGCTGATCGGGGTGTTGTCGCCGGCGACGGTGGTCGGCCGGCCGACGATCAGCTGGGGCACCGGGGTCTGACCCGCGGCGACGGTGGCAGCCACCAGTGCCATGCCGAACGGGCTGGCCAGCACGCGGCCCTGGCCGAAACCGTCCTCGGTGCGCTCGGTCAGGTCGACCGTCGGCGGCACCGAACCGGTCACCGTGGTGAGGCCCTCGATCTGATAGTCCAGTCCGATCCCGTAGCGGGCGGCGGCCTGGGTCAGTCCGCGCGGCGGCATTTTGCTGCTCAGCTCGGCGAACGTGGTGTTGCACGAACTGGCGAACGCTCGTGACAGCGGCACCACGCCGAGGTCGAAACCGCCGTAGTTGGGAATGGTGCGATGGCCGATGTCGAGGTGGCCGGGGCAGCCCAGCATCGTGTTGGGGGTGGCCATGTCGCGTTCGACAGCCGCGCCCGCGGTGACCATCTTGAACGTCGACCCTGGCGGATAGAGGCCCATGGTGGCGGGCAGGCCCTCGGCGTTCGCGCCGCCGTTCTGCGCGATCGCCAGGATTTCCCCGGTCGACGGCTTGAGCACGACCAGCATCGCTTTGCCGCCCCTGGTGTCGACCGCATGCTGGGCGGCGTCCTGCACCGCCCGGTCCAGCGTGATCGAAACCGAGGGTGCCGGCGACCCCTCCACCTCATGCAGCACCGCGACGTCGACACCGTTCTGGTTGGTGCTGACGATCCGCCATCCTGCCTGGCCGTCGAGTTCGTCGACAACAGCCTTCTTCACTTCGGCCATCACGGCCGGCGCGAAGTGCGGGTCGGTGGGCAGCAGTTCGGCTTGGGGGGTGATCACCACGCCGGGCAGGGTGCCGATGGCCGGGAAGACCCGATTGCTGTCGTCGGGCAGCAGCGTCACCAGATCCACCGGTTCGGTCGCCGAGCTGGCCGTTTCGGCGAGGAGTTGCGGGTCGTTCAGGGTGTCGTTGAACGGGCGCAGCGCGTCCACCACCGCATGCGCCGTCCCGATCAGGGCGGGTCCGGCCTTGCTGGCGTCCAACGCGTAGTGATAGATGTAGCCCGGCGCCAGTACGTCGGAGCCGCCGAGTTCATTCACCGAGGCTCGCCGCGGTTGGTCGGCCCGCAGCGCGAACGTCTGGTGCTCGCCGAGTTTGGGATGCAACCCGGTAGTTGCCCACCGCACGTGCCAGTGCCCCTCGTCACGAGCCATTTTCAGCTGGCCGTCGTAGGTCCACGTCCGGTTTTTCGGCAGGTGCCAGGTGAAGCGGTACCGGACCGAGCCGGTGTCCTCGGCGTACTTCGAGCTGAGCACCTGCGTATCCAGATGCGTGGCCTGCAGACCCGACCAGGCGGCGTTGAGCGCTTCGCGGGCGTCGTTGGGGCTGTCGCTGAGCTGGGCGGCCGTGGCTGTGTCACCCACGGACAGCGCGGACAGGAACTTCTCGGCTGCCGGACCGGGACCCTCGGGCTTGGGCGTACATCCTGGCAGCGCGACGACTGCGAGCAGCATCATGCCTGCGACAGATGAGGCCAGAGTTGTCTTAGTTGCCATCGTTACTGATGTTAAGAACTTATTCGGTTACAACAGCGCCGACACACCGAGATGCAACCGTTATGCGCCACCAACCGAACATGGCTGCGGTTCTCAGCCGGATTTGCCGGTGCGGTTCGGACGGCGATTCGCGGTCGGCTCAGTCGAGCAGGACCGTGGCGAACGTGCCGACTTCTTTGAAACCCACTCGCGCGTAGGCGGCGCGGGCCACCGCGTTGAAGTCGTTGACGTAAAGGCTGGCGATCCGCCCGCTGCCGACAATGACGGCGGCAAGCGTCGCAGTCCCCGCGGTGCCCATGCCCAGCCCGCGCCGCTCCGGGTGCACCCACACACCCTGGATCTGCCCGACGGACGGCGACTGAGATCCGACCTCCGCCTTGAAGACCACCTGCCCGTGCTCGAAGCGGGCCCAGGCGCGCCCGGCCGCGATCAGGTTGGCCACCCGGCGGCGGTAGCCACGGCCCCCGTCGCCGAGGCGCGGGTCGACCCCGACTTCACCGATGAACATGTCCACCGCGGCGACCAGGTAAGCGTCGAGTTCTTCCGGACGCACCTGTCGGACCTCGGTGTCGAGCGCACAGTTGGGATGGGTGTTGAGTGCCATCAGGGGTTGGTCGGCGCGCACGTCACGCGCCGGCCCCCAGGCCGGCTCCAGCCGCTGCCACATGGGGAGCACCAAGTCCGCTCGGCCGACCAGCGATGAACAGCGACGCGCCGTGCTCTTCGCCTCGTCGGCGAACGCGTTGAGGTCGATCAGGTTGCCGCGCAGCGGAATCAGGTTGGCACCGGCAAAACAGAGCGACTCGTGCGCGCCGCGAACCGTCCAGAGTTCGCCACCGATCGAATTCGGTTCGACGCCGTAGTCGGCCACGCGCGCGGCCACCATGCAGGATTCGACCGGGTTGTCGTTCAACACCCGCCACACGGCGGCGGCGTCACGCACCACCGAGACCCGTCGCTCGCCGACAAGGCGCAAGATGGGCGGAGCCGACATCGCATAACTCTCTGTGGTGCGAACCGAAGGCAGTGAACTTGGCGGTTCTCAGCTTACGGTCACAATAGGCGAACCGCTTGTTGCCGTCCCGGGATCGGTTTCGGATGTTTCGACTTCCGAACCCATCTGCTCCGCCAGTCGCATGGCTTCCTCGATCAGGGTCTCGACGATCTGCGCCTCGGGCACGGTCTTGATCACTTCACCCTTGACGAAGATCTGACCCTTGCCGTTGCCGGAGGCAACACCCAGGTCGGCCTCGCGAGCTTCGCCCGGACCGTTCACGACGCAACCCATCACGGCGACCCGCAGCGGAACGTCCAGACCGTCCAAGCCCGCGGTGACTTCGTTCGCCAGGGTGTACACGTCCACCTGGGCGCGCCCACACGACGGGCACGACACAATCTCCAGCGACCGCGGTCGCAGGTTGAGCGACTCGAGTATCTGGGTGCCCACCTTGACTTCTTCGACCGGCGGGGCCGACAGGGAGACCCGGATGGTGTCGCCGATGCCCTTCGACAACAACGCACCGAAGGCCACCGCGGACTTGATGGTGCCTTGGAACGCGGGCCCAGCCTCGGTGACGCCCAGGTGCAGCGGGTAGTCGCACTGGGCGGCGAGTTGCTCATAAGCGGCGACCATCACCACCGGGTCGTTGTGCTTGACGCTGATCTTGATGTTGCCGAAGCCGTGTTCTTCGAACAGCGAGGCCTCCCAGAGCGCCGATTCGACCAGCGCCTCGGGGGTGGCCTTGCCGTACTTCTGCATGAACCGCTTGTCCAGCGACCCCGCGTTGACGCCGATGCGGATCGGGATGCCCGCGGCGCCAGCGGCTTTGGCGACTTCGCCGACCCGGCCGTCGAATTCCTTGATGTTGCCCGGGTTGACGCGGACGGCCGCGCACCCGGCGTCGATGGCGGCGAAGATGTACTTCGGCTGGAAGTGGATGTCAGCGATGACGGGTATCTGGCTATGCCGGGCGATCTCGGCCAGCGCGTCGGCGTCCTCCTGCCGGGGGCAGGCCACTCTGACGATGTCGCAGCCGGTAGCGGTCAGTTCGGCGATCTGCTGCAAGGTCGCGTTGACGTCGTGCGTCTTGGTGGTGCACATCGATTGCACCGAGATCGGGTAGTCGCTGCCCACCCCGACGTCGCGAACCATCAGCTGACGGGTGGTGCGCCGAGGGGCCAGCGTGGGCGCCGGCGATTGCGGCATGCCCAGGCCAACGGTCACTTGATTTCGCCTTCTCTCTCTATTGGAAGAGCCGGATGGGGTTGACCAGGTCAGCGGTGACGGTCAACAGCATGTAGCCGACCACGAAGATCAGCACCACGTAGGTCGCCGGCATCAGCTTGAGGTAGTTCACCGGCGCCGCGGCCACCTTGCCGCGCGCCGATCTGATCATGTTGCGGATCTTTTCGTACACCGCGACCGCGATGTGGCCGCCGTCGAAAGGCAACAACGGCAGCAGGTTGATGGCACCGAGGATGAGGTTCAGCTGCGCCAGGAAGAACCAGAACGCGACCCACAGCCCGTGGTCGACGGTGTCGCCGCCGATGATGCTGGCCCCGACCACGCTCATCGGGGTCTGCGGGTCACGCTCCCCGCCACCGATCGCATTGAACAGCGCGCCGACCTTGGTCGGGATGGCGGCCAGCGACTTGCCGACCTCGACGGTCAACTGGCCGGTGAACGCGATGGTGCCGGGCACCGCGGTGAGCGCGTTGTACTGCGTCGGCTCGTTGCGCGGCGCCCCTACCCCGATGGCACCGACGGTGGCGGGCTCGAACTGCTTGCCCTGCCCGGTGGGAACGTAGCGGCGGGTGTTCTCGACGCTGACGTAGGTGGTGATGGTCTTGCCGTCCCGGTTGACGACGACCGGAACGGTGCCGTGCTGCTTGCGCACGGCGGTCGCCATCTCCTCGAAGGTGGTGACGGGGGTGTCACCGACCTTGACGACGACGTCACCGACCCGGATTCCGGCCAGCGCCGCGGGGCCCTGTCCGTTGCATTGGTCCAGCTTGCCCTGGGAAACCTCCTGGGCGACACAGCCGGTTTCGCCGACGATGGCCTGGGTGGACGGATGCAGGTTCGGCAGCCCCCAGATCAGCGCGATGGCGTAGAGCAGCACGAGGCAGATCACGAAATTCATGCCCGGCCCGGCGAACAGCACCGCGACGCGCTTCCACGTCGCCTGCTTGTACATGGCGCGATCCTGCTCGTCGAGCGCCAGTTCCTCGACCGGGGTCATGCCGGCGATGTCGCAGAAACCGCCGGCCGGGATGGCTTTGACGCCGTATTGGGTTTCCCCGCGCCGGGTGGACCACAGCGTGGGACCGAAGCCGACGAAGTAGCGCCGCACCTTCATACCGGTAGCCCTCGCCGCCCACATGTGTCCGCATTCGTGCAGTGCTACGGAAATGAGGATGGCCAGCGCAAACAGCACAATGCCGATAACGAACATCATCCGCCTGTTACGACCTTTCTCATGCCAAGCCGGAGACTCTGATGGGCGCCGAGCTTGCTGTCGCGACCGCACGGTGCGCCCGCGAGCGGGCCCAGTGCTGCGCCTCGAGTACGTCATCCACGGTAGCTGGTTCAGCGGCCCATTGGTCGGCGCCGTGCAGCACGTCGGCGATGGTGGCAACAATCGCCGGGAATTTGAGCCGACCCTCGAGAAAGGCCTGCGCCGCCTCCTCGTTCACCGCGTTGTAGACCGCGGTCATGCAACCGCCGGCCTCTCCGGCGTGCCGCGCGAGCTCGACGGCTGGGAAGACGTCGCTGTCCAGCGGCTCGAATTCCCAGCTTGCGGCGGTGCTGAAGTCGCAAGCTGAGGCCGCGCCGGCGACCCGGTGCGGCCAGCCCAGCGCCAGCGAGATCGGCAGTTTCATGTCCGGCGGACTGGCTTGGGCGATCGTTGACCCGTCGTTGAAGGTCACCATGGAATGCACGATCGACTGCGGGTGGACGACGACGTCGATGGCGTCGTACGGGATGCCGAACAACAGGTGTGTCTCGATGAGTTCGAGACCTTTGTTGACCAGCGACGCCGAGTTCAGCGTGTTCATCGGACCCATCGACCAGGTGGGATGGGCGCCGGCCTGTTCGGGGGTGGCGTGCTCGAGTTCCGTGGCCGACCAGCCGCGGAACGGACCGCCGGACGCGGTCAGTACCAATTTGGCGACTTCGCCGGCGGCGCCCGCGCGCAGGCATTGCGCCAGCGCGGAGTGCTCGGAGTCGACGGGCACGATCTGGCCAGGCCGGGCCGCGCGCAGCACCAGTGGTCCGCCGGCGACCAGGGACTCCTTGTTGGCCAATGCCAGCCGGGCGCCGGATTCCAGCGCGGCCAGCGTGGGGCGCAGACCCAGCGCCCCTACCAGCGCGTTGAGCACTACTTCGGCCTCTGTCTCTTCTACCAAGCGGGTCGCGGCCTCGGGGCCGGTGAACGGGATGTCACCGACGTGTTCGGCGGCCGCGGAATCGGCCACGGCGATATTGCTCACCCCGGTGGCGGCGCGTTGCCGAAGTAGGGTGTCGAGATTGCGACCCCCGGCGGCGAGTCCGACGACCTCAAAGCGGTCCGGGTTTTCGGCGATGACCTGCAGTGCCTGGGTACCGATGGAGCCGGTGCTGCCCAGCACCAACACGCGCACCCGGCCTTGCGGGGACCGGTCGCCAGAGATAGTCACCCACCCATTGTGCCGCTTTCTTTCAATTCCGCTTGTGCCGCTTTCTATCGATTGCTTCCCTGTGGCCGCGCCCCACTCCCAATGCTCTGAATACGCCACGCAGAACCCACCGGCCGGAGATCGGTCACCGACGTTTCGGCCGGCTGCTGAACCAATCCGAAGCGCGCGCCGTAACGAATAAACGACATGTGGACTCTCGCGCTGATCGGCTTTCTCGGTGGACTCATCACCGGGATATCGCCGTGCATCCTGCCCGTGCTTCCGGTGATCTTCTTCTCCGGCGCAAACAGCGCTGCGCCAACGCAATCCGAGGGTGCGGTAGCCGTCCAGACCAAACCGGAGGCGTCTCGCCCTTACCGGGTGATCGGTGGTTTGGTGCTCAGCTTCAGTGTGGTCACCCTGCTCGGTTCGGCGATGCTGTCGGCACTGCACCTCCCGCAGGACGTGATCCGCTGGGTGGCACTGATCGCATTGGTGGCGATCGGTGTCGGACTCATCTTCCCGCGCTTCGAGCAGTTGATCGAGCGGCCGTTCGCGCGGATACCGCGGCAGCAAATCATCACTCGCGGCAACGGTTTCGGCCTCGGCCTGGCACTCGGAGTGCTGTACGTGCCGTGCGCGGGGCCAGTGCTGGCCGCGATCGTCGTGGCCGGCGCAACCGCACAGATCGGCGTGGGAACCGTCGTGCTCACCGCTACGTTCGCCTGCGGCGCGGCATTGCCACTGCTGTTTTTCGCACTGGCCGGGCAACGGGTAGCCCAGCGCGTCAGTGCGTTTCGACGTCATCAACGCGAAATTCGGATCGGTGCCGGAATCGTGACGATACTGCTTGCGGTCGCGCTGGTGTTCAACCTCCCGGCCGCGCTGCAACGCGCTCTCCCGGATTACACCGCGCCGCTGCAGGACAAGGTGGGTGGCACCGAACAGATCCGGCAACAGCTCGGCGGCGGAATCGACGCAAACGCACTGCTGTCCACCTGCACCAATGGCGGCCCCCGGCTGATGAATTGCGGCACCGCACCGGATCTCAGAGGCATTACCGACTGGCTGAACACTCCCGGCGGTCAGCCGATCGCGTTGAATGCGTTGCGCGGCAAGGTGGTTCTGATCGACTTCTGGGCCTATTCGTGCATCAACTGCCAGCGGGCCATACCGCACGTGGTGGGCTGGTATCAGGCGTACCACGACAGCGGTCTGGAAGTCGTCGGCGTGCACACCCCGGAGTACGCGTTCGAGAAAGTGCCGGAAAATGTCGCCAAAGGCGCAGCCGATCTGGGCATCAGATACCCAGTCGCACTGGACAACAGCTTCTCGACATGGACGAACTACCACAACAGTTACTGGCCCGCCGAATACCTGATCGACGCCGGCGGCACAGTGCGGCACCTGAAGTTCGGCGAAGGCGACTACGACACCACTGAGCAGCTGATCCGACAACTGCTCACCGACGCCAACCCGGGCGTCAAGCTGCCGCCCCCGGTGGGTGCGCCCGATCTGACACCGAAATCGTTCACCACCGCCGAGACCTACTTGGCCGTGGGCAAGGCCGTCAACTACGGCGGTGGCGGCGGCTACGACGAAGGAACGGCGACGTTCAGCTATCCGCCGAGCCTGTCCTCGGACAGCTTCGCGTTGAACGGTCAGTGGTCGTTGGACTACCAGGGCGCGACTGCGGCTGGAGACAATTCGGGCCTCAAACTCAATTACCACGCCAAGAACATCTATGCCGTCGTCGGTGGCACCGGCACGCTCACGGTGCTGCGCAACGGCAAACCCACCGTGTTGCCCATCAGCGGGCCGCCGACCTCTCACCAGATCGTCGGCGATGCCGCGCAGTCCGGCGGAACCATCGAGGTGCGTCCGACCAAAGGACTGCAGCTTTTTTCGTTCACTTACGGCTGACACCCATCCGGAACGGGGTTCGCTCCGAAGCAGCTATGTCGGGGATAGCCAGCACTCAGCGAGGAGAACGACCATGAACGCTAGAAAGTCAATTGCACCAACCGGTTTCGCGGCCGCACTGATGGCCGGCGGGGTGGCCTTCGGCGTGGCCCTGGCCCCCACCGCGTCGGCCAGTGACCTGGTGGGGCCCGGCTGCGCGGACTACGCCGCGATGAATCCCAGCGGGCCGGCGTCCGTGCAGGGCATGTCGCAGGTGCCGGTCACCGAGGCAGCGGCGAACAACCCCATGCTGACTACGCTGACCTCGGCGCTGTCCGGCAAGCTCAACCCGCAGGTGAACCTGGTCGACACCCTCAACAGCGGCCAGTACACGGTGTTCGCGCCCACCGACGCCGCGTTCAACAAGCTGCCGCCGGCCACGATTGACCAGCTCAAGACGGATTCGGCGATGCTGAACAACATCCTGACCTACCACGTGGTGGCAGGTCAGGCCAGTCCGGCCCGGGTGCTCGGGACGCACCGGACCCTGCAGGGCGCCAGCGTGACCGTGACGGGCCAGGGCAACAACATCCGGGTCAACAACGCCGGCCTGGTCTGCGGCGGGGTGTCAACGGCCAACGCGCAGGTGTACATGATCGACACGGTGCTGATGCCGCCTGCATAGTCCGGTCGCGGCGGTCCCCCGGGAGCAGACCTGCCCCGGGGGAATCCGCCTGTGCCAGAATGGGTCAGTCCGAGTCATAGAGGGGAGGGATCACTGTGCGCAGTACCGAGGTGGAGCCGTTCATCGGCGACGTCGACGAAGCTGAAGTGCCGTCCGCGCGTTGGGGATGGAGCAGGATCAACTACCGCACCTGGTACGGGGTGGGCGTGTTCGCCGTCGTCTTCCTGTTGGCGATGTTGCGCGGCAACCACGTCGGCCACGTCGAAGACTGGTTCCTGCTGGGTTTCGCCGCGCTCACGCTGTTCGTCCTGGTCCGCGACATCTGGGGCCGCCGACGCGGCTGGTTGCGCTAGCCGTCAGCCACGTCTCGTCTCGGCGCCTTCCGGGTGCGGCTCCACCAGGTGCCCACGATCGCGCCGATCACGACGACGCCGACCGCCCCAGCCACGGCCAACCACCGTGCTGGTGCACCCAACCGGCGAGCCTGCCCTGCAGCCGCCCGGCTGCGGTGATCACCGCGTCCCGCGGATCACCGTTGGCATGGAACAGCCGGATCTCATACAGGCCGTAGTAGCCGACGTACAGTCCGACCAGTACCAGCAGCGCGCCACTGATCCGGTTGACGTGGGGTAAAGCCCTGCGCATCCGATCGACCAGCGCCGAGCGCGCCGTCGCCACCGCAATCGCGAGCGCGCCGACGACCAGCGTCGTTTCGGCTGCCGCTGGGCTGCGTGGAGTCGCCGTCGGGCTGCCGATAGCCACCGGCTCGCCGCCGTGAGGTGCCGTTTCGCCGCCGGGGCGCCGTTTCGCCTGCCGCTGGGCTGCGTGGAGCCGCCGTCGGGCTGCCGGTAGCCACCGTCTCGCCGAAACTGAAAATTTGCAGGGGTTTACTCGAACTTTCTCTGCAGATTTTCAGTCTCGGCGTCGGCGCCCACCAGCGCCAGGCGCTGGCGCTCACCAGCGCCAGGCGTCGGCGCCCACCAGCGCTCGGCGTTGGTGCCCAGCAGCGGCCGGCGTTGGTGCCCAGCTACCCGCCTCCCGCCGCCAGCTACCCGCCTTCGGCGGCCAGCTGTCCGCACGCCGCGCTGATCTCACGGCCGCGCGTATCCCGCACTGTGCACGAAACGCCTTGTGCGCGAATACGTCTGACGAACTCGCGTTCCACCGGCTTGGGACTGGCATCCCAGTCGCTGCCCGGAGTCGGATTGAGCGGGATGAGGTTCACGTGCACCAACGCCCCCAGGGCGCGGTGCAATCGCTTGCCCAGCAGGTCTGCGCGCCACGGCTGGTCGTTGACGTCGCGGATCAGCGCGTACTCGATCGATACCCGCCGACCGGTCACGTCGGCGTAGTAGCGGGCGGCGTCGAGCACTTCGCTGACCTTCCACCTGTTGTTGACCGGAACCAATGTGTCGCGCAGCTCGTCGTCCGGCGTGTGCAACGACAGGGCCAGCGTCACACCGAGCCGCTCGTCGGCAAGCTTGCGGATGGCCGGAGCCAGTCCGACCGTCGACACCGTCACCGAGCGCGCGGAGATGCCGAAGCCGGACGGCGGCGGCTCGATGATGCGGCGCACCGCGGCCACCGTCCTGACGTAGTTGGCCAGCGGCTCCCCCATCCCCATGAACACCACGTTGGACAGGCGGTGCGGTTCGGGGCCGAAGTCGTCGCGCAGCGCCACGGCGGCGGCACGCACCTGCTCGAGGATCTCGGCGGTCGACAGATTGCGGGTCAGCCCGCCTTGTCCGGTGGCGCAGAACGGGCAGGCCATGCCGCAGCCGGCCTGCGACGAGATGCACACGGTGTTGCGTTGCGGGTAGCGCATCAGCACCGACTCGACGGTCGCGCCGTCGCCGGCACGCCACAACGTCTTGCGTGTTTGGCCCGCGTCGCAGGTGACTTCGCGCACCGGGGTCAGCAAGGTCGGGAACATGGTTGTCGCGACCCGGTCGCGCACCGCAGCCGGTAGGTCGGTCATCTGGTGCGGGTCGGCGATCAGCCGTCCGTAGTACTGGTGTGCGAGCTGTTTGGCCCGAAACGCCGGCAAGCCGAGCTCGGAGACGGCGGCCGCGCGGCCGTCGGCGTCGAGGTCGGCAAGGTGCCGCGGCGGCTTGCCCCGGCGAGGCGCATCGAAGACCAATTGTTGGACCATTACCAGTCCAGTATCAGGGCAACAGCGTCAAGACGGTCCACGCGGCCACCGCCGACGGCAGGATGCCGTCCAGACGATCCATCAGACCGCCGTGACCAGGCAGCAGCCGACCCATGTCCTTGATCCCCAGATCCCGCTTGACTTGCGACTCGATCAGGTCACCGAGGGTGGTGGTCAGGACGAAGAGCAGGCCCAGCAGTGCACCGACCCAGGGCTCCTTGCCGGCCAGGAACGTCGCGGTGAGTACGGTCGCGGTGATGCCGCAGATCAGCGAGCCCGCGAAACCCTCCCAGGACTTCTTCGGACTGATCCTCGGCACCATCGGATGTTTGCCGAACAGGGCCCCCACGGCGTAGCCGCCGGTGTCGGAAGAGACGACCGCGATCATCATGCAGAACACCCAGCCCGGGCCGTGCTGTGGGTCGTAGACCAGCATCGCGGCGAACGAGGCGAACAGCGGTACCCAGGCGCACAGAAAGACCGTCGCCGACACGTCGCGCAGGTAGTTGCTGGGCGGCGGCGCTCCGTCGGGGCTGGTGCTGTCCCGCACCCGCCTGTCCACCATGAACAACCGCCAGATCATGCAGACCACGACCGTGGCACCGAAGCCGGCCGCGCTGCCGACCGCGCGGTACGGCCAGGTCAGCCAGACGGTCACCTGCCCGCCGAGCAGCAGCGGGATGATCGGGATCAGGTACCCGGCCTCGCGCAGTCTGCGTACCACCTCGTGGCTCGCGACGAAGGCGGCCAGTGCGCAGTACAGCACCCAGAAATGCGGCGCCCAGAGCATCGTCGCGATGAGAACCGCGCCGATGCTGCCCCCAACCGCGATCGCTGCGGGCAGATCGCG
This sequence comes from Mycobacterium asiaticum, assembly GCF_001673315.1. Taxonomy (GTDB): domain Bacteria; phylum Actinomycetota; class Actinomycetes; order Mycobacteriales; family Mycobacteriaceae; genus Mycobacterium; species Mycobacterium asiaticum_B. The sequence continues at coordinate 60,640 of NZ_LZLQ01000121.1, forward strand.
ACCCGCCCGCGACGCCTTCTTGGCCGGCGGCTGTGACGCGTTGACCGGTTCGTCGGCCGGGCTGCCGGCGTCGGCTTCAGTAGCTGCCACGGACTTGGATGGACTTCACCGCTGGACAGGTCCTCAGACCTCCAGCAGCTCGCCTTCTTTGTGTTTGACCAGCTCATCGATCTGCGCGACGTACTGGTGGGTGGACTTCTCCAGATCCTTTTCGGCCCGCGTGACCTCGTCCTCGCCGGCCTCGCCGTCCTTGCGGATGCGGTGCAATTCCTCCATTGCCTTGCGACGAATGTTTCGCACCGAAACCCGGGCGTCCTCCCCCTTCGCCTTCGCCTGCTTGACCAGCTCACGGCGACGCTCCTCGGTCAGCTGCGGAATGGCCACCCGGATGATCGTGCCGTCGTTGGTGGGATTGACTCCCAGGTCGGAGTTGCGGATCGCCGTCTCGATGGCATGCAGTTGACTCGCCTCGTAGGGCTTGATGACAACCATCCGCGCCTCGGGGACATTGATGCTGGCCAATTGGGTAATCGGAGTGTTCGCGCCGTAATAGTCGATGGCGATCCGGTTGAACATGCCCGGGTTGGCGCGGCCGGTACGGATTGTCGAGAGATCGTCTCGGGCCACCGATACGGCCTTCTCCATTTTCTCTTCGGCATCGAAGAGAGCCTCGTCAATCATCTGCGCCCCTTAGGTAGTGACCAGCGTCCCGATCTTCTCACCAGCAACCGCACGGGCGATATTGCCGTCGGTAAGCAGGTTGAACACCAGGATCGGCATGCCATTGTCCATACACAGGCTGAACGCGGTGGCGTCGGCCACCCGCAAACCGCGATCGATGACCTCGCGGTGGCTGATCGACGTGAGCAATTCAGCCTCGGGGTTTTCGCGCGGGTCGTCGGCAAACACCCCGTCGACCGCCTTGGCCATCAAGACCACCTCGGCGCCGATCTCCAAAGCCCGCTGCGCCGCGGTGGTGTCTGTGGAGAAGTACGGCAGCCCCATGCCGGCGCCGAAGATCACCACCCGGCCCTTCTCCAGGTGACGGACCGCCCGCAGCGGAAGATACGGTTCGGCCACCTGACCCATGGTGATTGCGGTTTGCACCCGGGTCGCGATGCCCTCCTTTTCCAGGAAGTCCTGCAGGGCCAGGCTGTTCATCACGGTGCCCAACATGCCCATGTAGTCCGACCGGGTGCGCTCCATGCCGCGTTGCTGCAACTGCGCCCCGCGGAAGAAATTGCCGCCGCCGATGACGACGGCTACTTGCACGCCACCGCGGACTACCTCGGCGATCTGCCGAGCGACCAGTGCCACGACGTCGGGATCGAGTCCCACCTGGCCGCCACCGAACATTTCACCGCCCAGTTTGAGCAGCACCCGCGAGTATTTCGACGAGGAGCCGGAAGTCGAATGGGCCGGTCCACCGTTGCTGCTCGTCGGCCTTGGCTCCGTCATCGGTCTCCTCGCACGGGACTGCCAACCCGGCGACTACCCGGGACGGCGCGTCTCAATCCTGCCTCATCGGCATGCTCCGGCGTGGGCGGGGTGCACTATTCGGTCCACATGTTTGATCCTGCAACGGTTCGGGAATTCGCTGCACGCGGCGGTCGGCGGCGGCCTGAAGAAGGCTTCGAGAAGGCTTCGAGAAGGCTTGGATAAGGCTTCGAAAAGGCCTCGAGAAGACTTAGAAAAGGCTTTCGGGACTCGCCGCGAGCGTGGTAAGGGCTTGGTACGGGCAACTGAGGAGGAACCATGGCGGACGACAAATCGGGACCGGCGGAAGCCGTCAAGGGCGTCGTCGAGGACGTCAAGGGTAAAGCCAAGGAAGCCATTGGGACCGTCACCGGTCGCGGCGACCTCGTCAACGAAGGCGAAGCCCAGCAGGACAAGGCCGAAGCCCAGCGAGACGCGGCGAAGAAAGAGGCACAGGCCGAAGCGGCCCGCGCGTCCGCGGAAGTGGCTGAGGAACGCCAAAAGTCCAACCAGTAGAACTTGTTTCGAGATGGGCCCGGTCTGGGATCACGGACCGGGCCCATCGAATTTCGCTCCAACTTTCTTGAGGCCGGACTCGGCCGTCAGCCCTGCCGGCTGTAACAAAAATGGAATAATCGCCTCCCTAACGGGGTAATAAAACCTTCGTCGGGGTGACATTCGGCGGAGGTGGGCACGGTCGGGGGTGACGGCGATGGATGTCCTGCTACTCACCGATGACGCCGAGTTCGCGTCCGCCCTGCCCAAGCTGGAGTCGTTGGCGCTGACCGTGCGGACCGCGCCAGTGGACGACGCACATCAGGACACGGTCAAAGGCGTCGACGTGGCAGTCGTGGACGCGCGCAACGATCCGGTGGCGGCGCGGAAGGCGTGCCGGTGGCTGACCGCGAACGCTCCGGCCGTAGCGGTGGTCGTTGTAGTTTCAGCGGTCAGCTTCCTAGACGTCGGTGTCGACTGGAATTTCGACGACGTCGTGCTGGCCGCGGCCGGCGCGGTCGAATTGCAGGCACGCTTGCGGCTGGCGGTCAGCCGACGGCGCAGAGCCATCGGCGGCACCCTGCAATTCGGCGACCTCGTTCTGCATCCGGCCAGCTACACGGCGTCGTTGAGCGGCCAAGACTTGGATCTGACGCTGACCGAGTTCAAGTTGTTGAATTTCCTAGTGCAGCACGCCGGTCGGGCGTTCAGCCGGACCCGGCTGATGCATGAGGTATGGGGCTATGAGAGCAATGGTCGGGTTCGGACTGTCGATGTGCACGTACGACGGTTACGCGCCAAACTCGGCGCCGAACACGAATCGATGGTCGACACGGTGCGGGGCGTGGGCTATATGGCAGTCACGCCGCCGCAGCCGCGGTGGATCGTCCTCGAGCCCGCGTTGAAACCCTTGGGCGCCGACGACCCGCCCGAGCGGACGCGAGATCCGGTGGCGCAGTGATCTTTCAGCCGAACACCGGCAGCGCGCGCTTGCGCGCCAACGCGTCCATCCCTTCTTGGATGCTGTCCTGAACCTCGCGGTATTTGGTCTCGACGTAGTCGTCGTCATCGGCGCGGGAGGCATCGTTGTCCAGTTCCACCGCGGGCATGAACCGGGTCCGGATCTTGGCGGGCAGTGGTAGCTGCGGCAGGGCCGCGGGTGCGATACCCCAGGGCAGTGAGATCGCCACCGGAAACACCTTCAGCCGCAGGAACTTATCCAATCGCAGAGCACGCGAAAGGCGATCGCCGCGGATCAGCACCGGCATGGCGTCGGCACCGCCGACCGTGGCGATCGGCACGATCGGGACCCCGGCGCGGATCGCCATTTTCACGAACCCCTTACGGCCGGCCAGGTTGGCCCGGTCACGTTCGACCCACGGACGCAGCGAATCCACCTCACCACCGGGCCACAACGCGACGTCGCGCCCCTCGGCGAGCGCGGTGGCGATCGCATCAGGCGCAGCAGGCAGCACCCCCATCGCTCGGAAATAGCGTCCGATACCCGGAATCGCCATCAGCGCGTCGTGCGCGGTGCCGTGCAGCGGGCGGTCCGGGCCGAATCGCCGCCACCACTGCAGGCCGACGGTCCACGCGTCCCACACGAAGGGCGCCCCGGAGTGAATTCCGATCAACAGCGCCGGCGGTTCGGGAATGTTCTCCCAACCGTCGATCTCCATCCGAAACCAGTAGTCCACCAACGCGTTCCAGAAGAACTTCTGGCGATGCATGGTGGCCTCGTCCTGGCCTTCCAGATCCCACTCACCGGCTCGTTGCGCCACCCAGCCGCTGACGCCGCCATCCTGTTTCTCACGCTTGCGCTGCATGGATGCCCGCGCATCCTCCGCTTGGCGCTGCGCTTGGCCGATGACTTCTGAGGGTCGGTGATCGCTGTGAGTCATACTCTGTCGCATACCCAGATCGCCCACACGTAACTCAGATCAATGCCGCGGGGCCGGCCCGAACAGAAACCTCCCCGCGCCATGGGCTTGGCGCGGGGAGGTTTCAATCAACCGTTTCGATTAGCCGTTTAGGCCTCAGCCGGAGACTCCGGCGTCATCTGGCCGGGGACCATGTTGGCCTGGCCGGGCACGGCGTTCGGCTGACCCGGGGCCGGGTTCGGCTGGCCGGGAGCCGGGTTGACCTGACCGGGCACGGTGTTCGGCTGGCCGGGCACGGTGTTGGGCTGCTGGCCCGGCACCGCGTTGGGCGCCGGCAGACTGCCCGGGCTGGCCTCCCAGACCAGGACATCCTGGACGCCGTCGTTGTACACGACGCCGGTCGGAGGCGCACCGGTCACGTCGAAGTAGAGCTTGCCGGTCGCGGTGTTGCCCTGCGTGATCGGTGCCGGGCTGAGCCCCTGCGGGGTAGCCGGCGCGGAGATCACGCGGTAGTTCTGACCGTCGGCGCGGGCGTTGAAGTTGGACACCACCGGTGTCACGACGCCGCTGTTGGCCTTCACGTTCACGTCGGCCTGCCACAGCTGACCCTTCGGGGTGTAGCCGGGGATGGTGATGTTGGCCGGCTGCAGGTTGCTGACGGTGTAGTCAGTCACCAGCGGGCCGTCGACCAGTGTTTCGGGGGTACCGAGTCCCTCAACGATGGTGGGCGCGGACGACGCAGTGGCTGCGCCGAAAAGGCTCACCGCCGCTATGCCCGCGGCACCCAGGGCCGTCTTCGCAGTGGTTTTGGTGAACTTCACGCTGAAAATCCTCTCCGTTGGGTTTCGTTCCACGCGGCCAGCAACTCGACGTTGGGCGCTTAACCGCACTCGCCTCGCATTACCGTTGAATCCAGGCCTCAAACACCTGCGCTCCGGTGAATTCCTTGAATACCGCCTGTGAGCTGCGCGGATCCGGCGGATTTGATTTGAACCACATATTAATTCGAACCACTTGATTCACACTGGCACCAGTTGTCAACGCCGAATCACGGGCAAATCCGCCCGACCCGACGCACTATTGCTATGTCAAGATGCTTGATATGACTGAACGCGTCGACGCTCCGCTGGGTTACCTGCTGTACCGGGTGGGGGCGGTATTGCGTCCGGGGGTCTCGGCCGCCTTGGGCCCACTGGGCCTCACCCTCCCGGAATTCGTCTGCTTGCGGATACTTTCGCAATCGCCGGGGTCATCGAGCGCCGAACTGGCGCGGCGGGCCAGCATCACCCCCCAGGCGATGAACACGGTGCTGCGCAAGTTGCAGGACCTCGGCGCGGTAGACAGGCCGGCCTCGGTGTCTTCCGGACGAGCGCTGCCCGCCACGTTGACCGGCGCGGGCCGGGCGTTGCTGAAACGCGCCGAGGCCGTCGTACTCGCCGCCGATGCGCGACTGCTCGCTCGATTGACCGAAACTGAGCAATTCGAGTTCAAGCGCATGCTCGAGAGGCTGGGATCCGATTGAGCGGTCAGTCCTGAATCCGGGCCCACGGCCGAGCCTCTTCGAGCTCGAAGGCCAACTGCAGCAGCCGCGCTTCGGAGCCGATCGCTGCCGACAGCATCATGCCCACCGGTAGGCCATCGGCGGACTGAGCCAGCGGCAGGGAGATCGCGGGATCACCGGTGACATTCTGCAGCGGCGTGAACGCCACCCATCGCGACAGGCGGTCGATGACCTGCTGGTAGTCGGTCGGGCTGAGGTATCCGATGCGGGGCGGCTCGGCGGCGACCGTCGGGGTGAGGACGGCTTCATAGGTGGCAAAGAACGGCGCGCTCTCGCGCCGAGCGCCGCGCAGCCGCATGATCGCTCTGGGTATCCGATGCAGGTTACGAGTCGCATGCCGAGCCAATCCCAGGGTCAAGTTGTCCAGCCGGGACGCGTCGAACGTCTTGCCGAAGGTGAGCCGGCCGGTGCGCACCTGCGCCAGCGCCAGCAGCCCCCAGTAGAGCACGAAGTCATCGCCGAAAGTGGTTGCCACCGGAGGGGTTTCGACGTGCTCGATGCGGTGACCGAGCTCTTCCAGCAGCGTGGCGGTCTTGAGCGTCAGGTCCTTGACCTCGGGACTGGATTCGTGGTCGACCGAACGGGTCAACACGGCGATCTTGAGGCGCTGCTTTTCGGGCCGGGTGACATCGCCGATCGGCGGCAGCCGGCGGGAACGGTAGGAGCGCTCAACCTCGCGGAAGAATGCGGCGGTGTCGCGCACCGAGCGGGTCAGGACGCCGTTGGCGACGATGACCACCGGCAGCCGGCGAAGTTCCGGGTCCAGCGGCAGCCGGCCGCGCGACGGCTTGAGCCCGACCAGGCCGTTGCAGGCCGCCGGGATGCGGATCGAACCGCCGCCGTCGTTGGCGTGTGCGATGGGCACCACGCCGGCCGCGACGAAAGCTCCCGATCCCGACGAAGAGGCACCAGCGGTGTAGTCGGGGTGCCACGGGTTGCGCACCGGCCCCAACCGGGCGTGTTCGGCGGCACCGCTGAATCCGAACTCCGACAGCTGGGTCTTGCCTAGCGAGATCAGGCCGGTGCCGAGCACCAAGCGGGCCACTTCGCTGTCCGACTTCGCCGGATACGGCTGCCACGCGTCGGTGCCGCGCATCGTCGGTTGACCCGCGACGTCGATGTTGTCCTTGATGAAGGTGGGCACTCCCGCAAAGAACCCGTCGACCTCGCGCGCCGCCTCCTCCCGCGCACTGTCGTACGACCGGTACGCCAGCGCGTTGAGCCGGTCGTTGACGGCTTCGCTGCGCGCGATGGCGGCTTCGACTACTTCCTGCGGACTCAATTGACGGGACCGCAGCGCCTCGGCGAGCCCCACGGCGTCGAGCTCGCCGAGGGCGTCGTCGCCGAAAGCGTGTATGCGAGACATGGCCGCTCGCCTACCCGTCAGGCCTGGCCGACCTCGAACCGAACGAACCGGGTAACGGTCACGCCGGCCTCGTCGAGCAGCGCCTTGACCGTCTTCTTGTTGTCAGACACCGACGGCTGCTCCAGCAGCACAGTGTCTTTGAAGAAGCCGTTCACTCTGCCCTCGACGATCTTGGGCAGAGCTTGCTCCGGCTTACCCTCGGCCTTGGCGGTTTCCTCGGCGATCCGGCGTTCGCTGGCGACGACGTCTTCCGGCACGTCCTCGCGAGTGAGGTAGCGGGCCTTGAGCGCCGCGATCTGCAACGCCACCGCGTGGGCGGCCTCAGCGTTGTCGCCGGTGTACTCGACCAGCACGCCCACCGCCGGCGGCAGATCCGCCGCCCGCTTGTGCAGGTATGCCTCCACCGTGCCGTCGAAGTTCGCGACCCGGCGCAGTTCGAGCTTCTCGCCGATCTTGGCCGACAGCGCTGCGATGGCCTCTTCGACGGTTTCGCCGCCGGTGCTGGCCGCTTTGAGCGCGTCGACATCGGTAGCTCCGGACGACACCGCGGCGTCGACCACCTTGTCGGCGAGCGCCTGGAACTCGGCGTTCTTGGCGACAAAGTCGGTCTCGGAGTTCAACTCGATCAACGCGCCGCCCTTCGCGGCGACCAGGCCTTCGGCCGTTGCACGCTCGGCACGCTTGCCGACGTCCTTGGCACCCTTGATGCGGAGCGCCTCGACGGCCTTGTCGAAGTCGCCGTCAGTCTCCACCAGCGCGTTCTTGCAGTCGAGCATGCCAGCGCCGGTCAACTCCCGAAGCCGCTTGACGTCGGCAGCAGTGTAGTTCGCCAATGCTCAACCCTTCCTAGGATGCATCCGTGGTTGGTTCGGTGGCGCCGGTGTTGTCAGCGGCGCTAGTGGTGGCAGCGGCACCAGTGGTGGCAGCGGCACCGGCCAGCAGCTCCTGCTCCCACTCGGGGAGCGGCTCGGCGGCGGCGGCTTCCGGCTTGCCGTCGCCGCGGCCCAATCCGGCACGCGCCTGCAGGCCTTCGGCCACTGCCGAAGCGATGACCTTCGTCAGCAGCGCGGCCGAGCGGATCGCGTCGTCGTTGCCCGGGATCGGGTAGTCGACCTCGTCCGGGTCGCAGTTGGTGTCCAGGATCGCGATGACCGGGATTCCCAGCTTGCGGGCTTCACCGACGGCGATGTGCTCCTTGTTGGTGTCGACAACCCAGACCGCCGACGGCACCTTCGCCATATCGCGAATACCGCCCAAGCTGCGTTCCAGCTTGTTCTTCTCGCGGGTCAGCATCAGGATTTCCTTCTTGGTGCGACCCTCGAAGCCGCCGGTCTGCTCCATGGCCTCGAGTTCCTTGAGGCGCTGCAGGCGCTTGTGCACTGTGGAGAAGTTGGTGAGCATGCCGCCCAGCCAGCGCTGGTTCACGTACGGCATACCGACCCGGGTCGCTTCGGCCGCGACGGACTCCTGCGCCTGCTTCTTGGTGCCGACGAACATGACGCTGCCACCGTGAGCGACGGTTTCCTTGACGAACTCGTACGCCTTATCGATGTAGGTCAGCGTCTGCTGCAGGTCGATGATGTAGATGCCATTGCGGTCGGTGAAGATGAACCGCTTCATCTTGGGATTCCAGCGACGGGTCTGGTGCCCGAAGTGGGTGCCGCTGTCCAGCAGCTGCTTCATGGTCACAACAGCCATGACTAAGTCCAGCTTTCATGTGTCGGTTGTCGCTCGGCATCGGGTGAAGCCGGGCCCTGGCGTCTGCTGCGATGCCGAACCCGTCGACCGCTTTCCGGCTTCCGGGACCGCTCGGCATGGCTGTTGCGGATCCCTGAACCACCGGGCCGCGATGCAGACGCGCGAAGTCAGCCCGCTGAAGCGAGCTGCGTCGGAAAGTCTACACCGCCGCGACCGGTGCTTTTTCCGTCCACAGCGTCCACACCGGTGACTGGCCGCTATTGACGTTGCACGGTCCACTGAGCAGGTGCGATGGGTTCTGTTGTCGATTCTGTGCTGGGTGCTGCTCAACGCGCCACCTGCCGAGGCCGACAGCTCGCGGCTGAGCTGGCCGTTGCGGCCCCCGGAGGTGGTGCGGGCGTTCGATGCGCCCGCGCCGAACTGGCTTTCCGGACACCGCGGGGTGGATCTCGCCGGAACATCGGGACAGCCGGTGTATGCCGCGGGCGACGGCTTGGTGGTGTTCGCCGGGTTGCTGGCGGGCCGTCCCGTGGTGTCGCTAGCCCATCCGGGCGGTCTGCGGACGAGCTACGAACCGGTACGACCGAGTGTCTCGGCGGGTCAGCACGTGGTGGCGGGGTCGGTACTCGGTGAGCTGTTGTCCGGCCACGCCGGGTGCCGGGCAGCGGCATGTCTGCACTGGGGTGCGATGTGGGGTGCCGCCTCGCGGGCAGATTATGTCGATCCGGTGGGGTTGCTGGAATCCACCCCGATCCGGCTCAAGCCGCTGTTCGGCGCGAGCGCGCGCTAGGCGCGCGGGTGAGCCTGGTCGTGCACGGCGCGCAGCCGGGCGACCGCGACGTGGGTGTACAGCTGAGTGGTGGCCAGGCTGGAATGGCCCAGCAGTTCCTGCACCACCCGTAGATCCGCCCCGCCTTCCAGTAGGTGGGTGGCCGCGCTGTGCCGCAGGCCGTGCGGCCCGATGTCGGGCGCGCCGTCCACCGCGGCGACGGTCTGGTGCACCACCGTGCGGGCCTGGCGCACATCGAGACGACGGCCGCGCGCACCCAGCAGCAGCGCTGGCCCGGATTCCGCGGTGGCCAGCGCCGGCCGCCCCTCGGTCAGCCAGGCCTGCAACGCATCGGCTGCCGGCTGCCCGAATGGGGCGGTGCGCTGCTTGTTGCCTTTACCGAGCACCCGGACCAATCGATGACCGGTGTCGACATCGTCGACGTCCAAGCCGCACAGCTCGCTCACCCGAATTCCGGTCGCGTACAGCAACTCGACGATCAGCCGGTCCCGCAATGCCAGGGGGTCGCCCTGATCGGCACCGGACTGTGCTGCCGTCATCGCCGCCAGGGCCTGGTCTTGGCGCAATACCGAGGGCAGGGTGCGGTGTGCTTTCGGAACCTGCAGCCGCGCCGCGGGGTCGGAGGCGAGCAGACCGCGCCGGGCGGCCCAGGCGGTGAACGCTTTGACCGAGGAGGTGCGTCGCGCCAGCGTGGTGCGAGCCGCGCCGGCCCCGGCGGCGGTTGCCAGCCACGACCGCAACACCGGCAAATTCAGCCCCTCCAGGGCAGTCCCCCGCTCGGCCAGGAAATCGAAGAGCGACCGCAGGTCCCCCAGGTAGGCGCGGCGGGTGTGGGCCGAGCGACCGCACTGCAGCTCGAGGTAGTCGTCGAATTCTTCGAGGATCACCTCGCTGTCAGCCGGCACTCCCCCACGCTGGCTGATGTGGCGTGGTCTTTCTACAGGACGCGCCGCAGTGTGTCCGGGGTGAGATCTTTGAGGGTCGGATAGCCGTCCACGGCCATGATCAGGTCGGCTTCGGCGAGCAGCATGCGCAACACATGCACGACACCGTCGATGCCGCCCAGCGCCAGCCCGTAGGCGTACGGCCGGCCGACCCCGACCGCGGTGGCGCCCATGGCCAGCGCCTTAACAATGTCGGCACCGCTTCGGATCCCAGAGTCGAACAACACGGGCAGTCCGTCGGCCGCCTTGACCACCTCCGGCAGGCAATCCAGCGCCGGCAGCCCGCCGTTGGCCTGCCGACCGCCGTGGGTCGAGCAGTAGATGCCGTCGACGCCGCCGTCCTTGGCGCGCCGGGCGTCGTCGGGATGGCAGATGCCTTTGATGATGAGCGGCAGGTCCGTCAACGACCGCAGCCAGGCCAGATCATCCCAGGTGAGGGGATTTCCGAAGGTTTGCGCCCACTGCAGCACGGTGCCTTGAGGGTCTTCTTCCGGCGGTCTGGGCAACCCGGCACGGAACACCGGGTCGCTGATGTAGTTACTCAGGCAAAGCCCGCGTAGCTGGGGGAAGTTCGCGGTGCTCAGGTCACGCGGCCGCCAACCCGGGATCCAGGTGTCGAGGGTGACGATGATGGCTTTGAATCCCGCGGCTTCGGCCCGGTGCACCAGGCTGGCGGCCAAGTCGCGATCTTTCGGCGTGTACAGCTGGAAAAAGCCGGGAGTATCGCCGAACTGTGCAGCAACGTCTTCCATCGGGTCGGCGGTCAGCGTGGATACCACCATCGGCACCCCGGTGCGCGCGGCCGCGCGTGCGGTCGCCAAGTCGCCGTGGCCGTCCTGCGCGCAGAGTCCGATGACGCCGATCGGCGCCATGAACAGCGGCGACGGCAGGGTCAGCCCGAACATCTCGACCGAGAGGTCCCGGTCGGTCGCGCCAATGAACATGCGCGGCATCAGTCCCCAGCGATCGAAGGCCTCGCGGTTGGCCCGCTGGGTGCGCTCGTCGCCGGCTCCCCCCACCACGTAGGACCACACCGAGGGCGGCAGCGCCATTGCGGCTTTGGCTTCCAACTCCGCGAAGGCCATTGGGAGTGGGGGCGTTACGCCGGCCAGACCCTGAAAATAAATCTCGAGCTGATAGTCGCCGAATGCCATGCCCTAGAGAATGCCAGTGCGGCGGGCTACGACGACCCCTCGGACTGGGACTCCGCCTCGGCCAGTTCTTTCTTCCACTGCCGGAACGACTCTTCGGTGCGGCCACGTCGCCAATAGCCCGAAATCGACGCCCACCGGGTGTCGACGCCGCGCTCCTTGCGAATGTATGGCCGCAGATTGTGCATGACAGCCTGGGCTTCGCCATGGATGAAGACCTGCACCTGACCGGGCAGCCAGGGCGCGGTGGTGACCGCTTCGATCAGCGGCGCGTGGTCCCCTGCCCGGTCCTCGAGGACCAGATCCGCACGACCCCCGCGCAATACCCAGTTCACCTCGACACCCTCGGGAGCGGTCAACTCGATCTCGTCGTCGGGTCCGGCGACCTCGATGAACGCCTTGCCGACCGCCGTCTCAGGCAGCGCCTCCAACGCCGCGGCAATGGCCGGCAGCGCGGATTCGTCTCCGGCCAATAGGTGCCAGTCGGCCGCGGGATCGGGCTTGTAGGCCCCACCAGGTCCCATCAGGTATATGGGCTCGCCCGGCTCGACCGCAGCGGCCCACTGCCCGGCTACGCCGTGCTCGCCGTGCACCGCAATGTCCAAGGTGATCTGGCCGGCGTCTTCGTCGACCCGACGCACCGTGAAGGTGCGTACCGGCGGCCGCTGCTCTGGCGGCAGGTCAGCGAAACTGTCCATCGTCAGTGGCTGCGGCAATTCCTGCACGTCAATGCCGTCAGGGACGAAGACGAGCTTGACGTAGGAGTCGGTGAATTTGCTGGGCACAAAGGCACCAAAGTCTTTGCTGCCCAGCACTACCCGGACCATGTGCGGCGTCAGCTCTTCGGTACCGACTACCTCGAACGCCTGCAGCGGCCGACCTGCCACTTGTCCTCCCTGATAACACCCAACCCTCCACCGACTATACGAGGCGCGTCCTCGCGCGACCTCGACGGACGATTCGCCAACAACCGTCACGACACTCCGCCAGGCCGACCAGGTCCAAGATCGCCAGCGGCCCCAATACCTGCTCTGGGCGCAGTCCGGCGCTCACCGCGATCTCGTCGACCGTGGCGCCGCCTCTGCCCGGCAAAGCCTCGTACACCCTGCGTTCGGCCTCACCTAGCTCGTCTAGCGCCGTCACCGGTCGTGGCTGTTCGGCAGCCAGCTCCCCTATGTGCCCGACCAGCTCGACAATGTCGTCGGCGCGGCTGACCAGCACGGCACCGTCGCGCAGCAATACATGGCACCCTGCCGAGGCCGAAGAGGTCACCGGTCCAGGAACCGCGCCCACAATCCGGCCCAGGGCCCGCGCCCAGGCGGCGGTGTTGGCAGCGCCGCTGCGCAATCCCGCCTCGACGACCACTGCGGCACCGGACACCGCGGCGACCAGACGGTTCCGGGTCAGGAATCGGTAGCGCGCCGGACGGATACCGGGCGGATATTCAGTGAATAACAATCCGTGCTGACCGATCCGATGCAGCAGCGCGGAATGCCCAGCCGGATAGGGAATGTCGAGCCCACCCGCCAGAACTGCCACGGTGATCCCGTCCGCCGCAAGCACGGCACGATGTGCTGCACCATCGATCCCGTAGGCGCCACCGGAGACGACCGCGACTTCGCGTTCGGACAGGCCGGTGGCCAGTTCGCCGGCAACATGGTCGCCGTAGGGGGTGGACGCCCGGGTCCCCACCATTGCAGTCGCACGCCGGGCTACCTCGTCCAGGCGCGCCGGACCCATCGCCCACAGCACCATCGGTGGCACCAGTGGCGCGCCCTTGCGCGTACCGGCCCCGTCGAACGCCGCGAACGCCAGCACCGGCCACTCTTCGGTATCGGGCGTGATCAACCGGCCACCCCGCCGTGCAAGTAGCTCTAAATCTGCTGCAGCACAGTCGTTTTCTCGCCGAGCCGCAGTATGACGTAGTAGGTCGTCGTCAACCTTGCCCCGCCGAACCCGATCGGCCGCCTCCTGCGGTCCCACGGATCTGACTAGCGCAACCAGTTCAGCGCAGGGCGGTTCGGCCACTCGGGACAGGTAGGCCCAGGCTCGCGATGTCGGATCATCTACCTGGCCGCTCATCGCTGTGTTCCCGGTTGCCGGAAACTCAACGCGGCGGCGACCTCTGCCAGGTCCGGTGAGGTGCGCCCGGCCAAGTCGGCCAGGCTCCACGCGACGCGCAGAGTGCGGTCCACGCCACGGATGCTGAGCACGCCACGGTCCAGGGCATTACGCAGCGGCTGCATTGCGGCGTTGCCGAGCCGGAACTTCTTGCGCAGCAACGGTCCGTTGACTTCGGCGTTGGTCCGAAAGCCGTGCGGTCGCCATCGCTCGGCGGCTGCCAACCGGGCCATCGTCACCCGGTGACGGACCTGCGCGGTGGACTCACCGTCCCCACCCGAGAAGGCGCCGGCACGAACCGCATGCATCTGCACCCGCAGGTCCACCCGATCCAACAGCGGTCCGGAGAGCTTGCCCAGATAGCGGCGCTTGACCGCGGCCGCACAGATGCAGTCCTGCGGGTCGGCCGGCGCGCACGGGCACGGGTTTGCCGCCAGCACCAACTGGAACCGCGCCGGGTAGCACGCCACGCCGTCGCGGCGGGCCAAGCGAATTTCACCCTCTTCCAACGGGGTTCGCAGTGCTTCGAGCGCGCTGACGCCGATCTCGGCGCATTCGTCGAGGAACAACACTCCGCGATGGGCCCTGCTGACCGCACCCGGACGCGCCATCCCCGATCCCCCGCCGACAAGCGCGACGACCGTCGAACTGTGGTGCGGTGCTACAAAAGGTGGCCTGGTGATCAGCGGCGTATCGCTACAGAGCAGCCCAACCACCGAGTGTATGGCGGTGACTTCCAGTGACTCCTCGTGTGACAGCGGTGGTAACAACCCCGGAAGGCGTTGCGCCAGCATTGTTTTGCCGACCCCTGGTGGACCGGTCAGCATCAGGTGATGCCCGCCGGCGGCCGCCACCTCCACAGCGAACCGCGCCTGCGATTGCCCGACGACATCGGCTAAGTCGGCCGCCGGTTCGTACTCGGCTGCCGCAGCGGGCATCGCCTGGTCCAAGGGCGAGGCCCCGTTGAGCCAGCTCAGCAAATGACCGAGGGTGCGCACTCCCCAGACATCGATGCCGTCCACCAGACTGGCCTCCGCCAGGTTCTCGGCGGGAACGACCACGGCCGGCCAGCCGTCGTGCTTGGCAGCCAGCACGGCGGGCAGCACCCCGCGAACCGGGCGCACCCTGCCGTCAAGGGACAACTCCCCGAGCAGCACCGTCTTGTCGAGGCGATGCCACGGTTTTTTGCGCTGCGCCGACAACACCGCTGCGGCCAGGGCGATGTCATAGACCGAACCCATCTTCGGCAGCGTCGCCGGTGAAAGCGCGAGAGTCAGCCTGGACATCGGCCAGTTATTGGTGCAGTTCTGGACCGCTGCCCGTACCCGGTCGCGGGACTCCTGCAATGCCGCATCGGGGAGGCCAACCAGGTGCACGCCCGGCAACCCCGAGGTGATATCTGCTTCGATCTCGACGATGTGTCCGTCCAATCCGCGGACCGCAACGGAGAACGCATGTCCGAGCGCCATCAGCCGATCCCCTCGAGGTGAGCCAATTCGGGAACGCGCCGGCGGCCGATTCGCACACCGATCACATCGATGCGCATCGCCGACCAGTGCTCGTGTTGGCCGGCCAACCAGAGCCCGGCCAAGCGGCGCAGTCTGCGTACCTTGGTTGCGCTGACCGCTTGCGCCAACCCGCCATAGCCGTCGCCGGTGCGGGTTTTGACTTCGACGAAAACCAGTGTGCGAGTGGCCGGGTCAGCGGCGATCACGTCCAGTTCGCCGTACCGGCAGCGCCAGTTGCGGGCCAGGATCCGCAAGCCTTGGTCAGTCAAATGGTCTACGGCCAATTGCTCGCCCAATGCGCCCAGTTGGGTGCGAGTCAGCGTCGTCATGCGCTCCAAGATGCGCGGCGGCTCTGACACGGCCGGCGCCAATCGACGCGTAACCGTCTATCTGTCAAGCAGTTATCCCCAGTCGGGCATCCATCCACAACCCGAGGCGACGGATGCCGTTCGCCGGCGACTCAGGTCCGTTTGCTCGGAATGATGATGACGATGATGAGCGTCACGATGCTGAAGAACAGGCCGCAGATTCCCCAACCGAGGGCACTGCGTCCCTTCATCGAAGCGATGACGGCGCAGATTATTGCCGCAATGACGCTGCCTATCGCGACGAAGATCCCTTTGATCCCGCGCAAGATGAAGCCAGCCGCCTCGGGGTTGCTTTGCGCGGCCAAGACAAATTCGTGCAGCATGGCCGCCTCCTCAACTGTGTGCAGCAATACGACCGGCTACCCGGGCGGCGGCCCTTCCAATCCTGCCGATGCGCGGCTAGGTCACCCGCTCCGCCCGTGTATAGACGTTCATCGAGTCTTGCCGCAGAAACGCCACCAGGGTGATACCGGACTCCTCGGCCAGCGAGACCGCCAGCGACGAGGGCGCGGATACGGCGGCCAGCACGGGAATTCCGGCCATCAGAGCTTTCTGGGTCAATTCGAACGACGCCCGACCGCTGACCAGCAACACCGAAGCGGCGAGGGGCACCCGGTCGTGCTCGAGCGCCCATCCGACGACCTTGTCGACCGCGTTGTGGCGACCGATGTCCTCCCGCACGACAAGCATGGTCCCGTCGACGCTGAACAGCGCGGCAGCGTGCAGACCGCCGGTGGTGGCGAAGACCTTCTGGGCCTCCCGGAGGCTTTCCGGCATGGCCCTCAGCGTGTCGGCGGGGACGTTGGCGGGATCGTCGCCAGGCGAGTAGCGGCTGATCAGTCGGACCGCCTCCAGCGATGCCTTACCACACACTCCACAGGAGGAGGTGGTGTAAAAGTTGCGGGTCACGTCCAAGTGAGGTGCCGCGACGTCAGGCGACAAGGTGACGTCCAGGACGTTGTAGTTATTGGCGCCGTCCGCACCGCGGCCTTCGCAGTACCGGATCGTCAGCACGTCCTCACACTGCGAAATGATGTCCTCGGTCAGCAGAAACCCTTGCGCCAGTTCGAAATCGGACCCCGGCGTGCGCATTGTCACGGTGATCGGCGTCCCGTTGACGCGGATTTCGAGCGGCTCTTCGACGGCCAGGGTTTCCTGCCGGGTGGTCGTCTGCGCGGCGGCCCGATGCGTGACGCTCCGGCGCGCCGTTACGCGCGCCACTGCGTCTCTCCGGCGGTCACGGCCTCAACGTACCCCGGCCTGCGGCGCACCGGCCTACACCGCGGCGGCCAGCGACTCCAAGGCCTCGGCCGAGGTGTGCGTCGGCTGCCAGCCCAGTTCGCGCTTTGCCTTGGCGGTGTCCATCACCACCGATGTCCGCGCAACGTGGAGCCATTCCAGCAGGGACGGCACGAACGGCAACCGGGAGATCGCCGCGGATGCCGCCGATGCAGCGACGGCGGGAACTCGGACGGCGCGCGCTCCCAGCGCCCGCGCCACCTCACTGACCGTCACTGTCCCGTCACCGGCGATGTTGTACGCCCCTGGTGGAGCCGGTGCGGTGGCCGCCAAGGCGATCGCAGTGGCGACATCGTCATGGTGCACCAGTTGCAGCGGAAATCCGGGATCGGGTACCACCGGCTTGAGCAGCGGCAAAGTCTTGCTCACCGCGCGCACCGGTCCCGGCAGTTTGGTCAGCGGTGCCGCCAACGCGGGCGCCTCGGGCCCGGTGACGATGCATGGCCGCAGCACGAAGACCTCCAGCGACGAACCCTCGGTGACCTCGGCCAGCACCGCCTCGCACGCCGACTTCTGCGCCGAGTAGTAGTGCTCGGCAGATCCGCGTGCCGGGACATCCTCGGTCAGCGGCACGGGGTTGTCGGAGTGGTAGCCGTAGGCCGCGACGGACGACGTGTACACCAGCCGCCGAGGTCGCTGCGCTGCGACGGTCGCTTCGAACACATTGCGGGTGCCCTGCAGGTTGACCCGCTCACTCTCCTCGCGCGACCCCATGATGATGAAGGCCAGATGGATCACGACATCGGCTTCGGCGACCAATTCGTCGACCGCGTCGCGGTCCAGGATGTCGCCCTGCTGATAAGTCGTTTTGACCCACCCGTGCGTCAGCGGGTCGAAGGGGCGGCGGGCCATCCCGACGATTTTGTCCACTGTGGGTTCGCGTTCCAGCGCCGTGACGGCTGAGATGCCGATCTCCCCAGTCGGTCCGGTGATCGCGACAGTGATTCCCACGGCCACTGATCTTCCCGAGGTCGGCACCGGTCAAACAGCGCAAACCAATGTGTGCGGAACACGACAGATGGCTATTCATACCCGGTCCGTTAACGGATCTAAGCGAAAGAGTGGCCATGCAGCTGATTGCCCCAGCAGATTCCATGTTTCTCGTCGGCGAATCCCGCGAACATCCGATGCACGTTGGCGCACTGCAACTATTCAAGCCGCCCGAGGGCGCCGACGAAGAATTCGTCACCGAGGCCTACGAGTCGATGCTCAACCGCACCGACATTCAGCCCACCTTCCGTAAACACCCGGCATTCGTCGGTCCACTGACCAATCTCGCCTGGTCGCTGGATCAGGACGTCGAGCTCGATTACCACTTCCGGCGTTCCGCCCTGCCCCGGCCCGGCCGCGTCCGCGAGCTTTTGGAGTTGGCGTCACGGTTGCACGGCAGCCTGCTCGACCGGCACCGGCCGCTGTGGGAAGCGCATCTCGTGGAGGGCCTCAACGACGGGCGTTACGCGGTCTACACCAAGTTCCACCACTCCCTGATGGACGGGGTATCCGCCCTGCGGTTGATGCAGCGGGCGTTCACCGACGATCCCGACGACGACGAGGTCCGCGTGCCGTGGGAGCTCAAGCCCCGGCATCGGCCGGACAGCGGCAAGGGGTCGTCCCCGCTGAGTGCGTTGACGGGCACGCTGGGATCGGCTGTTGCGCTCGGCCCGTCCACCCTGAACCTGGCGCGGGCAGCGTTGCTCGAGCAACAGCTCACCTTCCCGTTCCGGGCACCCAAGACGATGTTCAATGTGCGGATCGGCGGCGCCCGGCGCATCGCTGCGCAATCGTGGTCACTGGACCGGCTCAAGGCGGTGAAGGCTGCCACCGACGCCACCTTCAACGACGTCGTCTTGGCGATGTCCGCAGGCGCACTTCGGACCTACCTGATCGAGCAGAACGCTCTCCCTGACGCCCCTCTGATCGCGATGGTGCCGGTGAGCCTGCGTAAGGAGAACGACGCGGAAGGCGGCGGCAACGCGGTCGGAACCGTGCTCTGCAACCTGCACACCGACGTAGAGGATGCGGGCAAACGCATCGAGGGAATCAGTGCTTCGATGCGCGAACAGAAGGAGTTGTTCACCCAGCTTCCCCAGGTCCAACAACTCGCCCTATCCGCGTTCCTGACCGGCGGGCTTTTCCTCGGACTGATCCCGGGGTTCATCCGGACGGCCCCACCGCCGTTCAACATCGTGATCTCCAATGTGCCGGGGACCAAGGAATCGCTGTACTGGCGCGGAGCGCAGATGGTCGGCAACTACCCCCTGTCGATCACCTTGGACGGTCAGGCAATGAACATCACCGTGACCAACAACGGCGAGAACCTCGACTTCGGACTCGTCGGCGCCAGAGGAAGCGTCCCGCATCTGCAGCGCATGCTCAGTCACCTCGAGACATCGCTGAAAGACCTCGAACGCGCGGTCGGCGTGTAAAGGTATTGCAGGCCAGTTAATCTACGGCCATCGGAACTCAACTCCGAAGGAGGTAGAGACGTGGTCAACGAACCGGACACCGGGTCCGACTCGGCCCCAGGCGCTCTGACGGCCGATCCCGCAACGGTGTTCGCAGCGTTGGCGGAGATCATTTACCAGGGGTCAGACGCGACCCAGATGTACGCCGCGATCTGCGTGGCCGCGACCCTGGTTGTGCCCGGTTGTGACCACGCCAGCCTGCTGGTGAAACGCAACGACCGCTATGTCACGGTCGGTGCCAGCTCCAAGTTGGCCCACCACATCGACGACCTCGAACGAAGCGCCGGCGACGGGCCCTGCATCGACGCCATCGAGGAGGAGACGCCCCAGGTCGAACCCGACCTGACCAGTCCTGCTCAATGGCCGCACTTCGCCAAGCGTCTGGTCGACGAGACGCCGGTGCGCGGTGCGATGGGTTTTCGGCTGCTGATTGACAAGCGCAAAGCCGCGGCACTGAACCTGTTCAGCGAGACACCGAACGTATTCAATTCCGAGGCCGCGGGCCGCGCGGCGGTGCTGGCAGCATTCGCCAGCGTGGCCATCAACGCGATCGCGCACGGCGAAGACGCCTCGAGCCTGCGCCGGGGACTGCTGAGCAACCGCGAAATCGGCAAGGCGGTCGGCATGCTGATGCTGTTGCACAACATGGACGAAGACGAAGCGTTCGACCTGCTGCGGCGGCACTCGCAGAGCCTGAATATCAAGCTGGCCGACGTGGCACGGCGCGTCATCGAGGCGCGCGGCAACCTGACGGCCGACCAAACCTCGTAGCGGCCTACTCCGGCAGCCGAAGTTCCGGCTTCTCGACCTCTTCGATGTTGACGTCCTTGAACGTCACCACCCGCACCTGCTTGACGAAGCGCGCCGGACGATACATGTCCCACACCCACGCGTCGGCCAGCCGAAGCTCGAAGTACACCTCGCCGTCGGCGTTGCGTGGCACCATCTCGACGCTGTTGGCCAGGTAGAAGCGCCGCTCAGTCTCCACGACGTAGCTGAACTGACCGACGATGTCCTTGTATTCGCGGTACAGCGAGAGCTCCATCTCGGTTTCATACTTTTCGAGATCTTCTGCGCTCATCTGTTCAGACGTCCTTCTCCCGGAGCTGATGCCCCATCTTTCCTCACTGGAATGACCCGTTGTCGCCCGGAGGGTCGGGCAGGCACTCGGCCACGGTCCGGATGGTGGATCCCGTAGCCACCCGCCGGACATTGATAAACGAGTAGCGGTGTTCCGGACACGGGCCCAGAGTGGCCAGCGCGCGACCGTGGGCGGGGGTGCTGTAGCCCTTGTGCTCGGCGAAGCCGTACCCGGGATATTTGGATTCCATCGCAACCATCAACCGGTCCCTGCTGACTTTGGCCAGCACACTGGCCGCGGCAATGCAGGCGGCGGCGGCGTCACCACCGACCACCGGCAGTGACGGGACGGCCAGCCCCGGCACCCGGAAGCCGTCGCTCAGCACGTAACCGGGCCGCACCGACAAGCCGGCCACCGCGCGGCGCATCCCTTCGATATTCGCCACATGCACGCCGCGCCGATCCACCTCGGTCGACGGGATGAACACCACGTGATACGCGACCGCATACCGGCGGATCAGCGGAAACAACTTCTCTCGTGCCTTCTCGGTGAGCTTCTTCGAATCATCCAGCGCGGCAAGGCTTTCCAGACGGTTGGGGCCAAACACGCAGGCGGCGACCACCAATGGGCCGGCACACGCACCCCGGCCCACCTCGTCGACTCCGGCCACCGGGCCCAAGCCGCTGCGGTGCAGCGCCGACTCCAAAGTGCGCAATCCCGAGGACTTCCGGATCACTGTCCGGGGTGGCCAGGTGGTGGCCATGACTACTGTGCCTGCTGGGGGTTCACCGAACCCACGCCACCCCATCGCGACGGCGGCCAGACGATGAACCTGGCCTTGCCGATGACGTTGGCGACGGGCACCGTCCCGGGCGTCGGGTCACCCGTGCACAGCATCGGGCAGTGCGCGCGGGAATCCGCCGAGTGGGTGCGGTTGTCACCCATTACCCAGAGGCGCCCGGGCGGCACGGTAACCGGTCCGAACTCGCTGCCCAGGCACGGGTACACCGATGGGTCGGCCATCATGGTGTTGGCGTCCAGGTAAGGCTCTTTCAGGGGTTTGCCGTTGACTGTCAGGCCCGTATCGGCCCGGCACTGCACGGTTTGCCCGCCGACTGCGATGACGCGCTTGACCAAGTCGTTCTCGTCGGGCGGCACGAATCCGATGAACGACAACCCGTTCTGCAGCCAGCGCAGCACCGTGTTGGACGAGCGGATCGACTTGTAGCCCACATTCCACGACGGCGGCCCCTTGAATACCACGACATCCCCCGGTTCCGGCGAGCTGAAGCGGTAGGTGAGCTTGTCGACCATGATGCGGTCCCCGACGCAGGTCGCGCAGCCGTGCAGGGTCGGCTCCATCGATTCCGACGGAATCAGGTACGGACGCGCGACGAACGTGAGCATCACGTAGTAGAGGACGATCGCGATGACGGCCAGCGTGGTCAGTTCGCGCAGCGTCGAGCGCTTCTTCGGGTTCGACTCTTCGGCCTTCGACTCGTCGGCCCTGGGGTCGGATTCGGCCGCGGGCGCTGAGTCGGCCACACGCCCTGTTTCGGCCTTGGGCGCTGAGTCGGCCCCGGGCCCGGATTCGGCTCTGGGCGCTGAGTCGGCCCCGGCCCCGGATTCAGGCTTGGTCTCAGAGTCGAGTGCAGATTCCTGCGCTGCCGACGGGGAGTCCTCGGGAGGAGAGTCCTCGGTTCCAGTCACGAGATCAGCGTAGCCAGCACGAGGGCTGCGGCTGCGGACGCCGGAACACCACCAAGGTCAGCGCTTTTCCTTGATCTTGGCCTTCTTGCCGCGGAGCTCACGCAGGTAGTACAACTTGGCGCGACGGACGTCGCCACGGGTCACCACCTCGATGTGGTCGATGTTCGGCGAGTGCACGGGGAAAGTCCGCTCGACGCCGACGCCGTAGCTCTCCTTGCGCACGGTGAAGGTCTCGCGGATGCCACCGCCTTGCCGCCGGATCACCACACCCTTGAAGACCTGGATACGCTCTTTGGCGCCTTCGATCACCTTGACGTGCACATTGATGGTGTCGCCCGGGCTGAAGGTAGGGATGTCGTCGCGCAGCGACGCTTGGTCGACGAAGTCCAGCCTGTTCATTGGAAAGACACTTCCTTGGGGTCGCAGCTTCGTCAACCGACGCACGCGGACGCAGGACGGTCACCAAGCCGATGGTTAGGGCTTCTGGGTGTTCCTCGCAGCAGGCGGTAGGCACCTGGCCCGCCGGCAACCGCTGGAGACAACTGGCCAATTGTGCCAGACGGGGCGCATGCAGTGAAAATCACAGGAAACTGTTGCAATTCGCGCCCGGCGTAAAGCCCCTGGCGATGGTACATATGACTGGGGCTGAACCGCGCGGCTCCGAACCCATGGATATACCCAAAAACCGGCCCAACTTCACGTTGCTTCATGCTGCGAACGCCGAAGGAGTGCAATGCGAGCCCGGCCCCTGACCATGCTCACGGCAGCCGTTTCGGCGGCCTTGGTGGTGGTTGCCGGGTGTGAGGCGACGGTGCACGCGAAGGCATTCACCACGACCGGTCAGACCGTGACCAAGCCGGAGCCGCAGCCACAGCAGCAGCTGGTGGAACTGCTGCTACGGGCCATCACGCCGGCACCGACCCCGATGGCGTTGCCGACCATCGGCCTCGGCGGGCTCACCGGAGCGCAGGCCCGCATCCAGCAGGCCACCGAGCAGGCCGCCGCCGACGGGGCGACCCTGTCGGTGGCCATCCTCGATCGCGCCACCCATCAGCTGGTGTCGAACGGCAACGACCAGATCATCGCCACGGCCTCGGTGGCCAAACTCTTCATTGCCGACGACCTGCTGCTGAAGGAGTCCGACGGCCAGGTGACGCTGACTCCCGAGGATCACCAGGCGCTGGACATGATGCTGCAGTCTTCCGACGACGGCGCGGCCGAGCTGTTCTGGGGGCAGGGCGGTGGCGACGCGATCATCACGCAGGTGGCGACCCGGTACGGACTGGCCTCGACCACCCCGCCGAGCGACGGGCGCTGGTGGAACACCATCAGCTCAGCGTCGGACCTGATCCGCTACTACGAACGGCTGCTCGACGGCTCCGGCGGCCTGCCGCCCGCGCGCGCCCGCCTCATCGTCAACGACCTGGCCCGGTCCACCCCCACCGGGATCGACGGATATCCGCAGCGATTCGGCATCCCGGACGGCTTGTACGCCGAACCCGTTGCGGTCAAACAAGGCTGGATGTGTTGCATCGGGGCCGACTGGATGCACCTGTCCACCGGTGTGATCGGCGCCGACCGCCGCTACATCATGGTCATCGAGTCGCTGCAGGCCTCCGATGACGCCACCGCGCGCGAGACGATCACCCGAGCGGTCAAGACGATCTTCCCCAGCGGCCGCGTCTGATTCGGATTCAGGCCAACAGATCCGGTCGCCGTTGTCGGGTCCGCTGAAGCGAGACCTCGCGTCGCCAGGCCGCGATCCGAGCATGGTCACCCGAGAGCAGAACTTCCGGCACGTCGAGCCCGCGCCAACTGGCCGGACGGGTGTAGCCCGGCCCTTCCAGGAGCCGGTCCAGCTCCGGGGAGTGCGAATCATGCTGCACTGAGGCGGGATTGCCCAGCACCCCGGTCCGCAGCCGCAGTACGGCTTCGATCATCACCAGCGCTGCCGACTCCCCACCGGGCAGCACGTAATCGCCGATGGATACCTCTTCGACGCGCATCCGGCGCGCCGAGTCCTCGACCACGCGCTGGTCGATCCCCTCGTAGCGGCCGCAGGCGAACACCAGGTGCCGCTCCTCGCTCCACCGCTGGGCAGTAGCTTGGGTGAACAACACACCCGCTGGGCTCGGAACCACCAAAAGCGTTTCCTCCGAGCAGATTTCGTCAAGCGCCTCGCCCCATACCGGCGCACGCATCACCATGCCGGGGCCACCCCCGTAGGGCGCATCGTCCACCGAATGGTGCACGTCGTGGGTCCACCGGCGTAGGTCGTGTACCTCCAGATCCACCAGGCCGGACGTAATCGCCTTGCCCAGCAACGACTGTCGCAGCGGATCGAGGTATCCGGGGAAGATCGATACGACGTCGATACGCACGTTTATGCCAGGTCCAGCAGACCGTCGGGCGGCTCGATCTCCAGCGTGCCGTCTTCCAATGACACCGACGTGACGATCGCGCCGACGAACGGTATCAGCAGCTCGCCGGATTCGCCCTTGACGGAGAGCAATTCGCCGCCGGCGGTGTGCAGCACCTCGGCCACGACACCGATGTCCCGCCCTGCCGTCGTCGCGACCCGGAGACCCTCCAACTGGTGGTCGTAATAGGTGTCGGGCTCGTCGATCGGCGGCAACTCGTCGGAGTCGATGATGAACAGGTTGCCGCGCAGCGCGTCGGCGGAGTCACGATCGGTCACGCCGGCCAATCGCACCAGCAGACGGGCCCCGTGGGGTCGCGCCGACTCCACGGTGTAGCTGCGTGCCGGGCCGGGATCGCGAGGCTTTTTGGCGCGCAGCGTGCTGCCGGGTGCGAACCGGAGATCAGGATCGTCGGTGCGTACTTCGACGACGAGTTCGCCGGCGATCCCGTGTGCTTTCGCCACGCGCCCGACGATCAGCTCCATCGGCTGGCTACTGGTCGGTGTCCACCACGTCGACCCGGATGCCCCGGCCGCCGATGCCGGCAACCAAGGTGCGCAGCGCGGTCGCGGTGCGTCCGCCGCGCCCGATCACTTTGCCCAGGTCGTCGGGGTGAACGTGGACCTCGACGGTGCGTCCGCGGCGGCTGGTCACCAGATCGACGCGCACATCGTCGGGATTGTCGACGATCCCGCGGACCAGGTGCTCGACGGCGTCGACCACGACGGTACTCATGCGAACGTCAGCTTTCCGTCGACGGCGGAGCGGACTGCTCGCCCTGCTCGGTCTCGGCCACTGCGGCGGCCTTCTCCGCCCCGGTCTCGGCTCCCGCCTCCGGCGCAGCGTCCTCGCTCTTGGCGGCCTTCTTGGGCGCGGACTTCTTCTTCGGCTTGGTCGCCTCGGTGGTGGGGCCACCTTCGGCCTCGGCCAGCGCTGCGTTGAACAGCTCCAGCTTGCTGGGCTTGGCGGGCTTGACCTTCAGACGGCCTTCGGCGCCGGGCAGGCCCTTGAACTTCTGCCAGTCACCGGTGATCTTCAGCAGCTTCAGGACGGGTTCGGTGGGCTGGGCGCCCACGGACAGCCAGTACTGGGCGCGCTCGGAATTGATCTCGATCAGGCTCGGCTCTTCCTTGGGGTGGTACCGGCCGATCACCTCGATGGAACGGCCGTCGCGGCGGGTGCGCGCGTCGGCGACAGCGATGCGGTACTGGGGATTGCGGATCTTGCCGAGTCGAGTGAGCTTGATCTTCACAGCCATGGTTAAGCGACTTCTCCTATGTGTGTCACGCTGCAATTCAGCGACACGGGCGGAATGCCCGGATCCGGTTTTGCCTCGCGTGTGTGACCACGGAACGACCTTGGTCGTGCGGCGGACAGCGGCCAATTGTGCCAGAACCGGGTGCTCGGGACGAAATCACAGCACTTTCTGGAACGTCTTCGTCTCGACGCGACGAGTCATGCGCCAGCCTCGTTCGGTGCGCACGAACTCGTCGTCGTACCAGAGCCCGCAGAACAGGATCTGCTCTTTGTCTCCGCCCAGCACCATCGGGTTGAAGCAGATCACCCGCGACGACGCCGTGTCCCCGTCGATGCGGACGGAGAAATTCCCCAGCATGTGCGCGTACACCGGAAAGTTGGGCAGCACCTCCGACAACCACTTCTTGACCTCGGGATATTCACCGGCGATTCCGCCCAGGGCGGTGTAGTCGATATAGGCGTCCGGGGTGAAGACTTCGTCCAGATCGTCGAATCGACGCGAGTCGATCGCGGTGGAGTAGTCCACCAGCAGCTGCTGGATCTCCAAGCGGTCAGAAATTTCGGCCAGGCTTAACATGTATCGATTCAACACTGCGGCCAGGAGCGTTACACTCAGCGCCCATGCGAAAGCTTATGGCCGCCGCCGCTGCCCTGATGGCAATCTGTATCGGCGCTGCCGGCACTGCCGCAGCAGACACCGATGTACAGCCGGTCGGTTCGGTGCCGATACCCGACGGTCCCGCGCAGACCTGGATCGTGGCCGACCTGGACAGCGGTCAGGTGCTGGCCGGACGCGACCAGAACGCCGTGCATCCCCCGGCCAGCACGATCAAGGTGCTGTTGGCGCTGGTGGTGCTGGACGAGCTGAATTTGGACTCCTCGGTCGTCGCTGACGCCGCCGACACGCAAGTGGAATGCAACTGCGTAGGCGTGAAGGCTGGCCGCAGCTACACCGCCCGCGAACTGCTCGACGGGCTGTTGCTGGTGTCGGGCAACGACGCCGCCAACACCTTGGCCCACATGCTCGGCGGGCAGGGTGCCGCGGTGGCCAAGATGAACGCCAAAGCCGCGTCTTTGGGCGCGGTGAACACCCATGCGTCGACTCCGTCCGGACTGGACGGCCCCGACGGCTCGGGCGCATCGACGGCCCACGACCTCGCGGTGATTTTCCGGGCTGCCATGGCCAATCCGGTCTTCGCCCAGGTCACCGCCAAGCCGTCGGCGATGTTCCCCGGCGACGGCGGCAACGCGCCGATCGTGAACCAGGACGAACTCCTGCAGCGCTATCCCGGTGCGATCGGCGGCAAGACGGGCTTCACCAACGCGGCCCGCAAGACATTCGTCGGCGCGGCCGCCCGCGGTGGTCGCCGACTGGTGATCGCCATGATGTACGGGCTGGTCAGAGAGGGCGGACCGACCTACTGGGACCAGGCGGCCAGCCTGTTCGACTGGGGCTTCGGGCTCAGCCCACAAGCCAGCATCGGCTCGCTCTAGTCCCCTGCCGCATAGTTCCCTGCCGCAGCGGGACCGGACTTACCGGGCAGGGTTGGGAAACGCCGCGTTGAGCAACGCGGTCAGCACCGGAATCCGGTGCTCGGCGATGTCGGGCTGCGGCAACACACTCTCCACCACCGCGGCCCCGTCGAAGACGTTGGTCAGCAGTGCCACTAGTACCGGAAGCGTTTCCGGCGGGATGCTGTCCGTCCCCGGCATCGTCAACGCAGCGTCGTACATCTTGGCGCGGTACTGCCAAAGTTCGTGCTGCAGTGTGTCCTTGAGTTTCTCGTCGGTGCGGGCGGCGATCATCAGCTCGTAGAGCACCGCGTTGGCGGGACCGCTGGTGATGTCGCGCAGGATTGCCAGCGCAGCTTCCAGCGCCGGGCGGTCTGCCGGTATTTGCGCGACCTGCTTGGTGAACGTTTCCAACTGGCGCCGCAGCACTTCGGACGCGGTCGCCGCCATGAAGTCGCCCATGGTGTCGAAGTGCCGGAACAGCGCCCCCACCGAAACCCCGGCCCGTTTGGTGATCACCGCCGCCGAGGCGCGCGCGTAGCCCACCTCGATGATGGTGTCGATGCAGGCTTCGAGGAGACGGCCGACCGTCTCCTCGCGGCGCTGCTGCTGGGTCCGGGCCACGGCTAGGCGCTGGCGCTCAGGGCACGCTGGGCCGGGCGGGCGTGCCGCTCCCCCGCACGCAGGTACCGGCCGGACTTCACGGTCTGGCCGTAGCCCTCGCAGAACTCACCGCTGCGGTAGACCACTGACCCGCCGACGCCCGTCGCGACCACGGTCGCGTCGTTGCGGTTCACCATGCGCCGCAGGCCACCGTAGAACGGCACCGCCTCCTCGTTGTAGCTATCTACCGACTCGTCCAGGTGGGCGGGGTCGATCACGACGAAGTCCGCCCGGTCGCCCTCGCGCAATGTGCCCGCGTCCAAGCCGAACCACTCGGCCACTTCGGCGGTGAGGCGATACACGGCGCGCTCCACCGTCAAGAACGGCTTGCCGGCCCGGTGGGCGTCGCGAGTGCGCTTGAGCAGTCGCAACGGGAAGTTGTAGAAGGCCATGTTGCGCAGGTGCGCGCCGGCGTCGGAGAAGCCCATGTGGACGACCGGGTCGGCTGCCAGCTTGTCCAGCTGCTTGGGCCGATGGTTGGCGACGGTGGTGGTCCAGCGCACGTTGCGCTCGCCGTTCTCGACCAGGATGTCGAGGAACGCGTCCAACGGATGCAACCCACGTTCGTCGGCGATCGCGCCAAAGCTCTTGCCGATCAACGAATTATCGGGGCACTCCACGATCACCGCGTCGTGGAAGTCGCGGTGCCACAGCGACGGGCCGAGCTTGACGCGGTCGAATTGGCGGCGGAATTCGCGGCGGTAGGACTCGTCGGCCAGCAGCTCGTTGCGCTCCAACTGGTCACGCAGATGCAGGGCCGCCGTGCCGGCACCGAACTCCTCGAATACCGGTAGGTCGATGCCGTCGGAGTACAACGTGAACGGCACCGGCAGGTGCTGGAAACGCACGCTGGAGGCCAGCACTTTGTTCAGTAGGCGAGCACCGCGCCCAAAAGTGTGCACCGCCAACGGCATCGACTTGGCGTCGGCGGAAACCAACAGGCTCATCCGAACACCTTTGCGCCGATTCAGGATTCGACTGCTGGTGAGGAAGAACATCAGGGCGGACACCGGGCTGTCGACATTGGGTGCGCTCTGCAGGATCCGGCCGCGCTTACGCAGCACCTTGATCAGTCGGCGGCGCTCCCGCCAGGTCGCGAACGTCGACGGCAGCGCCCGGGAGCGGAACCGCTCGCCGTCGAGCTTGTCGATCGGCGCATCCATCCCGGACATGCCGAGCATCCCGGCGTCGAGCGCCTGGTCGAGCAGTTTGGCCATTGTTTGCAACTCGGCGTCGGTGGGTCGATCGTCACGGTCAGTTGCCCGTTCCAGGCCGAGCACTGCCGTGCGCAGATCCGAATGACCAAGCATGGAGCTGACATTCGGGCCCAGCGGCAGAGCGTCGAGTTTGTCGATGTACTGCGCTGGCGTCGACCAGGTCTTGTTACTCTCGAGCGCACCCAGGACGAAGTCACGCGGCACCGCCTCGACCCGGCTGAACAGGTCGGCGGCGTCCTCGGTGTCGGCGTAGACCGTCGACAGCGAGCAGTTGCCCAACAGCAAGGTGGTGACCCCGTGCCGCACCGACTCGCGCAGGCCCGGGTCGAGCAGGATCTCGGCGTCGTAATGGGTGTGCACGTCGATGAAACCGGGCATCACCCACTTGCCCGCCGCGTCGATCACATCCGGACAACCGGTCGCGTCCAACGGCCCGGCCGAAACGGTGGCCACCACGCCGTCGCGAATGCCCAGGTTGCGGGTTTGCGGCGCCGCACCGGTGCCGTCGAACCACAGTCCGTCGCGGATGATCACGTCGTAAGTCACTGTTTCCTCCAGGTCGTCGCGTGGCCCGACGCTAACATAGATAGCGATCACTCGCAATCTTTTCTGGGGCGTCTACCGATGCGTCGTGGTGGGAGCGGTGCTCGTGACGGTCGGTGGGTCGCTGGTCGTCGGGGTAACTCGTATCGGGTCCGGCACGTTCACGCCGGGCGCTATGTCGCCGGTCCGGCCGGCTTGGGTGGGTATGCGGATGACTCCGCCCTGTTGGCCGCATTCGTCTGTTTTCACCGTGACGGTCATTTCGCCGACGAGACTGCCCTGCGGTTGCGGACTAAACGCGACCACTTGGACGGTGGTCTGCGTGCTGGGCATTCCGGTGGGGCCGATGCACGGAAATTTCGTGGTTTCCGGCCGAGATCGCCACTGCCCCTCCTGGAACTCCAGCAGCAGTGGGTGCACGTCCGGGGACTTCTCCCGGGTGTGGTCCCTGTCGTTGAGCAACGTCGCCGCCGCCAAACAGCGCGTGGGGGTGCACGCCGACCGGATCGCCCACCAGGTGGCCACGTCCGGCGGTTGGGGCGTCGGGGTGTTGTCGAAGGTCTGCTTCGAACGTTGCACCCGGATGAGGTAGGTGCCGTCGAGCGGCGTGGGCGCGGCGGCGGGGGCACCGCTGGGGGTGGTGCTGGCCGCAGTGGTTGTCGTGGTGGCCGGGCTGCCCGCTTGGGTCGAGGTCGAGGTCGAGGTCTTGCGTCCGATCGAGACCCCGGCCGCGAATAGGCCGACCAGCAGCAGTACCGCGGCAATACCGATCAAAATGCGCCGGGGCCCTCGTCGGGGCGGCCCGGCACTGCCCGGAAACACCGCGGCGGGCCGCTCGACCAGCGCCGGTCCCGGTGCGGCCGTCGGTGGCTCCGGCCAGCCGTACGCCGGATAGTCGACGACGTAAGCGGGTTCCTCAACGACCGGCGGCGGCTCGAAGGCGACGTGGCTGCGATCGGGGACCTCGCTCCGTTCGTTCAGCGCGGCAGCGAGGTCGCGGCAGCTGCCGAACCGGTCGGCCGGATTCTCGCCCAGCGCCCGGGCCAGCACTGTGTCCAGCCGTTCCAAGTCGGGGCGCAGCTCGCGCAGTGCGGTCCTGCCCGACGGCGGCATCCCGGACAACAGGTGCATCGCGGTTGCCGCGAGCGAGTACTGGTCGGCGCGACCGTCGAGCTCACCGCCGGCCAACTCCTCTGGCGCGGCATAAGCGGATTCGCTTGCCGGACGAACTAATCCGAAGTCGGTCAACAAAATTCGCGGATCGTCCGACATGGTCAGCAGAATGTTGGCGGGCCGCACGTCACGATGCAACAAACCGCGCTGATGGGCGAAGTCCAGCGCCGCAGCCGCCGCCGTGACGATGGGTAGCGCTTCAGCGACTGGCAGGACCGTCGGGAATCGTTCGGCCATCAGTTGCGAGGCGTCGGTACCCTCCACGTATTCCATGGCGATCCACAACCGGCCCTCGAATTCGCCTCGGTCGTGCACCTCGACGACGTTGAGGTGATACATGCTCGCCGCGACTCTGGTCTCCTCATGGAACCGGCGTCGGAAATCACCGTCCGCCGATAATGCGGACGGCAGCACTTTCAGGGCCTGCCACCCCGGGTATCCAGGCCGCTGGGCCAGGTAGAGCTCGCCGGTCGCGGACGAACTCAGCATCCGCTCGACGGTGTACCCAGCAAAGGCCGCACCGCTGGCCAACGCCATCCCGTGATACTAACCGGGCTGTCCGGCAGCGCAGTCAGCGCGGCCGAAACGTGTTGCCGCGCATGATTACCAGGTCGGGCCGGTTCAGCACTTCGGGGCCTACGCGGGGATCCTCGGCATAGCACAACAGGTCGGCGGATGCACCGTCGTCGAGGCAGGGCCGGCCCAGCCAGCGCCGGGCCTCCCAGCACGCCGCGCCCAGGGCCTCGTCGGCGCTCATCCCAATGCCCTTGAGGGCCTCGACCTCGTCGGCGACCCGTCCGTGCCGGATCATGCCGCCCGCATCGCTGCCCGCGTAAATCGGCACGCCCGCTTCGCGGACCGCGCTGAGTCTCTCGTTGCTGCTGGCGTACAGATCACGCATATGCGCCGCGTAGACCGGATAGCGTGCGGCGGAATCGGCGATGCCCGGGAAGTTTTCGATGTTGATCAGCGTCGGGACCAGCGCCGTGCCGTGTTCGAGCATCAGCGCGATCGTCTCGTCGGTGAGACCGGTGCCGTGTTCGATGCAGTCGATGCCGGCCTGAATCAGCCCAGGCAGGCCGTCTTCACCGAACACGTGGGCGGTCACCCGCGCGCCGTGGCTGTGCGCGGTGTCGATCGCGGCTTTGAGCACGTCATCGGACCACAGCGGGGCCAGGTCGCCGATTTGACGGTCGATCCAGTCCCCGACCAGTTTTACCCAGCCGTCGCCGAGTCGCGCCTGCTCGGCCACCGCGGCCGGCAATTGCTTTTCGTCGTCGAGGTCGATCGACAGGCCGGGGATGTAGCGCTTCGGTCGGGCCAGGTGCCGGCCGGCGCGGATGATTCGGGGCAGGTCCGGCCGGTCGTCGAGGCTGCGGGTGTCGATCGGGACGCCGCAGTCGCGAACCAGCAGTACGCCGACGTCGCGCTCGGTTTCGGCTTGGGCGATCGCTTCGTCGAAGTCGACCCCGCCGCGCTCACCGAGTCCGATGTGGCAGTGCAGGTCCACCAGCCCGGGCAGGATCCAGCCGTCTTCGGAAGCTCCGAAGACGGTGTCCGCCCCGTCCACGGGCTCGGTGCTGATGCGGCCGTCGACGACCCACAGATCGGTCGGGACGTCACCGGGCAGTGCCCGACCGCGCACGTGCAGGCGCACGACGCGGCTACTTCTTGCCCGGGAACTTCAGCTTGGACAGGTCGAAATCGGCCAGGCCGGGCGGCAACTCGTTGAGCCCTTCGGGCATCTGGGACAGGTCCGGGAACCCTTCAGGCATTCCTGCCATGCCCGGCATGCCCGGCATGCCCGCACCGAACGGACTGCGCACCTTCGGTGGCGTCGGGCCGCGCCCGCCCTTTTTGCCCTTCTTGCCTTTGGCGTTCTTGGATTTCCGCGTCGCGGACTTGCGGCCGATCCCCGGTATCCCCATGCCGCCGAGCATCGACGACATCATCTTGCGGGCCTCGAAGAAGCGATCCACCAGCTGGTTGACCTCGGACACGGTAACGCCCGAACCGTTGGCAATCCGCAGCCGCCGCGAAGCGTTGATGATCTTCGGGTCGGCCCGCTCTTGCGGCGTCATCCCACGGATGATGGCCTGCAGGCGATCCAGGCTCTTGTCGTCGACCTCGGCCAACGCGTCCTTCATCTGCGCGCCGCCGGGCAGCATGCCCAGCAGGTTGCCGATCGGACCCATCTTGCGCACCGCCAGCATCTGCTCGAGGAAATCCTCCAGCGTGAGTTCCCCGGCGCCGATCTTGGCGGCGGCCTCCTCTGCCTGCTGGGCGTCGAAGACCTGCTCGGCCTGCTCGATCAGGCTCAGCACATCGCCCATGCCCAGGATGCGGCTGGCCATCCGGTCGGGGTGGAAGACGTCGAAGTCTTCGAACTTCTCCCCGGTGGAGGCGAAAAGGATTGGCACACCAGTCACTTCGCGGACCGAGAGCGCCGCGCCACCGCGGGCGTCGCCATCCAGCTTGGTCAGCACGACGCCGGTGAACCCGACGCCGTCGCCAAATGCCTGGGCGGTCGCGACGGCGTCCTGGCCGATCATCGCGTCCAGGACGAACAACACCTCGTCGGGATTGACGGCGTCGCGGATGGCGGCGGCCTGAGCCATCAACTCCTCGTCGATACCCAGTCGGCCGGCGGTATCGACGATGACGAAGTCGTGG
>NZ_LZLQ01000122.1 GCF_001673315.1 Mycobacterium asiaticum
ACGGCGCCGGTGACGATTCCGGGGTTCACGATCGATCCGATTGGGTTGGGCGACTTGGTGTTGCCCGATATCACGACGGCGCCGGTGACGATTCCGGGGTTCACGATCGATCCGATTGGGTTGGGCGACTTGGTGTTGCCCGATATCACGACGGCGCCGGTGACGATTCCGGGGTTCACGATCGATCCGATTGGGTTGGGCAACTTGGTGTTGCCCGATATCACGACCGCTCCGGTGACGATTCCGGGATTCACGATCGACCCGATCGGGCTCAGCGCATTCATATTGCCGGACATCACCACGGCTGCATTCACCACCCCGCCGCTGGAGATTCCCCCGTTCGGCCTGGCGGCATTCGTCACGCCACCGATCACCATCCCGAGCATCCACATGCCAAGCACCACCATCGCCGGGTTCTCCATACCGCCGGCGCCGGGCTACCTCAACTCGACCATCGCGCCGTCGTCTGGCTTCTTCAACTCCGGCGCCGGAGGCAACTCGGGGTTCGCCAACAACGGCGCGGGATTGTCCGGTTGGTTCAATTCAAATGCACCGGGCCTGTTCGGAGGGTCGGGCTTCCAGAATTACGGCAGCCTGTTCTCCGGCTTCAACAACATAGGCAGCGGCATCTCGGGCTTCGCCAACACCGGCGTGCTGGATCTCGCGGTGAACAGCTTCGTCTCGGGCCTTGCGAATATCGGCAACAACCTGTCCGGGCTGTTCTTCCGGGGTACCACGTAAACCCCTCTCCTCAGACGGAATTCGCGCCTGTCGTAGCAGGCGCGAATTCCGTTGTGGAAAGCGGGAGTCCTACTTGAGGACCAATTTCTTCAGGGCCTCTTGGTCGGACTTCAGCAGCTCCTCGATGCGCGGCTTGTTCACCTCGGCCACGATGATTTCACCGACCTCCTGATAGACCTCGCTGAAGATGCCGTGCGACTTCATCTTCGCCGTCTGGTACTGGTTGTCCTCGGTGGGCGTGACGTAGTAGACGGCGTCGGCTTTGAACCGGTGCACCAGCCAAAGGTGGATCAACGTCATCAAGCGCTTCTGCCGCAGTTTCTCGGCGAACGTATTCTGGTCGCGCACCTGCAGGATGCTGCGGCCGTACCGGTCCTTGATCGGGTCGACCACGACGTTGGCCAACTGATCGTCACCCTCGCCGTAGATCCCGAGCTCCAACACATCCGAACCGGCACGCCGGGGCCGCAGTGTGACGCGCAATTTCTCGCCCAGGTGATAGTGCTCGCTCCACACTGCGAGCCATTCCTCGAGCAGTTTCTTGGGCACCTCGGTTTGCACGAGATGCTGGTGCTGCGTCGAGCCCTTGCCCATGGACTTGGTGGTCGCGGTGCGTCCCGAGGAGGCCGCCAGGGCCGCATCGCTGCGCGGTCCGCCCACCAGCGTCTGCGGCGTCCGGTACGGCGACTCGACCAGCCGCATCTTGCGCTGCAACCTGGCCAGCGCCAGCATGCCGTCCTGCTTGAGGTTGGTGGCGAACTCTTCGGCGGCCACGCCGTCGATCTGGTGCCCGCCGTAGGTGATGAAGTTGAAGACGAAGCCCATCTTGCCCAGCTCGACGGGGAATTGCTTCATCTCCTCGTCGGTCATGCCGGTGGTGTCCCAGTTGAACGACGGCGAAAGGTTGTACGCCAACATCTGGTTGGGGAACACCGCGTGGATTGCCTCGGCGAACTGGCGGGCGTCGGCAAGATCGGCGGTCTTGGTCTCCATCCACAAAATATCGGCAAACGGCGCGGCGGCAAGGGATTTGGCGATCGCATACGGGATGCCGCCGCGGATCTGGTAGTAACCCTCGGGCGTCTTCGCCAATTCGCAATCCCAGGCGGCATCGGCGCGCAGTTCGTTGGCCTTGGCGCGCGCGTCGTACAGCGAGGCGGTGGCTGCGAAGGTCCGCCATTCCTCGGAGCTGATACCAGCCGGTTCGCCTTCACTTTCGCTGAATTCGAGCTTCTCGGCTACGGCCTCGCCGTAGGTCATCACGCCGGCGTCGTCTTCCCAGGCGGCGACGAACCGCGACTCGACCTCGTCGTACACGTCGTCGATCGACTTTTCGCTGTCTTCCCGCCAGGTGTTGACGGCCTCGGCAACCAGGTTCAGGATCCCCTGCTGCTCCAGCCAAGCGTCCGCAGCGGCGTATTCACCATCGCTGAGCGCATACAACAGGTGGCCGTTGATGTCCTCGGCGCCCAGGTCATAGAAGCGGCGCATCATGGCCAGGAAACACGCCTTGTAGGACGGGATGTTGAGATTGGTCGCGCCCAACAGGAACGGCTGGTCACGCTCGTCGCCGCGACTGTCGATCAGGTTCGCGGCCTCCGCGTCGGTGCGCGCCACGATGATTCCGGGCACCCGCATGATGTCGAGCTGGAAACGTGCGGCGTTGAGCCGCTTGATCTGTTCGTCCGACGGCACCAGAACTTTGCCACCCTGATGGCCGCATTTTTTGGTGCCGGGGCGCTGGTCCTCAATGTGATAGCCGGGTACGCCGACCTCGACGAAGCGCCGAATCAGGTTGCGCACGTGGGGATCTCCGCCGTGACCGGTATCGGCGTCGGCGATGATGAACGGTCGGTAGTCGTACAGCGTGGCCGCCGCCCGCTGCCGCTCGCTCATATTCAGGCGCTGATATTCCTGATTGCGGTCAGCAGTCAGCAGCGCGCGCACCAGGACCGCCGCGTCGTCAGGCACCTGGCTCAGCGGATAGCTGGCGAGGTCGGGCCCGGGATCTTCGGTGGTGGACCCCTTGGCCGAGGTGGCCCAGCCGCCGAGGTAGATCCCTTCGATGCCCATGCGCTTCATGCTCACCGCTTGTCCCGGTGAATAGGGACCGAAGGTGGTGATGCTCTGCTTGGCGTCGTACAACTCGCGAAGCCGTTCGTAGAACGCTCTCGCGGCTTCGCGTGCCACCGTGTAGTCGGTGGGTATGGTGCCGCGCTGTTCGACCACC
Organism: Mycobacterium asiaticum; assembly: GCF_001673315.1. GTDB lineage: Bacteria > Actinomycetota > Actinomycetes > Mycobacteriales > Mycobacteriaceae > Mycobacterium > Mycobacterium asiaticum_B. Next base: position 2,972 of record NZ_LZLQ01000122.1, read on the forward strand.
TGGCGAGCGGAGTAAAGGCGGGTGATCTCGGAAAACCGCGAACTCTCGAAATATTGCTGGGTGGCCGCTAGATCCTGCTCGAATGGCGACTGGACCGCATTGTCCGTTTCGGCGATGGCCATGGCCCGCTCCTTTTCAACCCCGACTCCCCTGACTGACAGAGTGTATTCCCCGGCAGAGTGAGCTAAATCACCGGCCGAGGCGTGTTGAATTCTGTCCGACTGCGCCGGCTATGTAGCAGTCAGCACTTTGCGGCTCGGCAAAACCCAAGCGGCGCAGGGGGCTAGATCGAAATGATCAGAGCGAGATCGAAATGATCAGAGCGAGGAAAACACTAGGCTTGCGGCGGCCCGTGCTGGCACAGTCATGCTTCGCGCGGGTGTGGCTGAGTGGCTAGGCAGCGGCCTGCAAAGCCGTGGACACGGGTTCGAATCCCGTCACTCGCTCAGCGCGACCCGCGCGGCGTTCACTGAACAGGGCCCGTCTGTGAGCCTGGAGAAAATCGCCCGTCAGGCGGGGAGGCAGCGTTCTCCACGACCCGCGCGCGCAACCAACTCTGCTGGCGCCGAATAAATTCGGCATCAACGACGTGTCCGTGGCCGGGCACGTAGATAGCGTCGGATCCCCCGAGGCTCAGCAATCGGTCCAAGGTGCTGGGCCAAGCGCCGATATCAGAATCGTCGTCGATCGCCGGGTCGGCGGACTCCTCGACAAGGTCACCGGTGAACAGCACGAGCGGCTCACCGGTGCGGACCGCAGGCACTACCACCACCAAGTCCGAGCGAGTGTGGCCGGGACCCAGGTAGGTGACGGATACGGTGCGGTCACCGAGATCGACCACGGCGTCGTGCACCCCGTGTTGGGGCGGCCGCAGCGCCGCGATGGCGCGATCCACCTGATCCGGTTCCGCGCCGTGACCTACCGCGTCCTTACGCAACTGATCGGTAGCTGATGCCAGGTATTGGACCACGTCGGGTGCGCAGTACACCTCTGCCCCGGCAAACACCGACGAACCCAGTACGTGGTCGAAGTGCTGGTGCGTCAACACCACGTGGCTGATCGAGCGGCCGGCGATCTGCCGGACATCCGACGCGATGGCGCTGGCCTCCTCGAGCGTTGTGCCGGTGTCCACGAGCAGCGCGCCGGACGGTCCCCACACCAACCCGATCGTCACGTCGCAGAACGGAAGCCGGCAACGGTGCACGCCGTCGGCTAACCGGTCCCACTGCTGGTGCACTACGGCGTCGCCCGAAGCACCGTCGGGCCGTACCAGTGGCACGCGAACAGCGCCAGTCCTACGTCCACCCGGTCGTCGATCGGCCGACCTCGCCGCGCGACCGCACGCTCCAGGCGGCTCTTGAGCGCGTTGAACGTCAAGTTCAGCTGCTGTGCCGCGGTCTCCTGGGCAGCGTCGTTATGCAGGTAGATCCGCAGCGTCTCGCGCAGCACGGCATCGTCGTCGGTGTCGGACGCCAGCGCTCCCAGCACGTCGCACACCCAGTCGCGAACCTCGTCGACGCTGGTGCCAAATAGCCCCGCTGCCATGACGGTCGGATCCGTCGCCGCCGCAACCACCCGTTCCACCGGCGGTGATTGCGGTGGTTTCCGGGCCCGGGTCAGCAGCGCCGATCGCACGCGTTGCGCCTGACGGTGGGAGCGCCGGAATCCACCGGCACCCGACCCGACCGCGCCGATCGCCACGCACAGCGAGTCCGTTCGAGTGATCACGTAGTCGCGGACCTTCGCGGTGATATCGCCCGGTGCGGTGTGGAACGGCAACCAGATCCAGGCACTCGTCCGGTCCGCAGCCGTGATCAACGGGGCGGCCGAGGTGTCGACCGAATCGGCCAAGTCGCGGACGACTCCGTGAATCCGGGTTAGCTCGTCGTCGGTGCTGTCGGTGCTGTCGGTGCTGTCGGTGCTGTCGGTGCTGTCGGTGCTGGGCAACCAGACGACAACCGCGAGATGCTGCCAGTGCAGCGGATAACGGAGCGCAACGGACGCGGCATCGATGTCGATGTCGATGTCGGTGTCAAAATCGGTGTCGGTGCCAATGTCGATGGCGGAGTTGTCGTTCAGCAACTCGTGAACCCGCATCGCGCGGATGCTGTTCTGATTCTCCAGCCAATGCCCACGCTCGTCGTCGTACTCTGCGGCCAGTTGCTGGGAAACCTGGTCAACGTACTCGAGAACCACGGCGGTGATGGCTTCGATCACCGCCACCCTGGTGTTCGGCTCCACCCCCAGCGCATGCAACTCGGCAAACACCAGTTCGGTCAGGTGGCGTTGGCCCAACCGGTAGGCACGCACCAGGGTCGTGAGCGGCAAGTCGTGCTGAGCAACCAACTGGGCGTATTCCAGGGCTGGCTCGGGCACGCTGATCCCGCGGACCTCACTACCGTGCCGCAATTTGCCGAGGACGGTCAGCAGATTTGTCCGAACACTCATGTCGAGGATCTCGCCCATGTGGGGGTCGGCGCTGAGCTCAGGAATCTGCTCCTCGAGGCCTAACCCGATAGAGGCGCTGATCTGGTCGATTTGTTGTTCCAGCCGGGTGGCGACCATGACGACCTTGCCGTGGACAGCGTCGTCGGCGGTTGGACAGTCCGTGGTCACGTGTAGACGGTAAATGGCGAGCATGGGCGCGCGCATCCGCGTTGACATGTCGGGAATTTCCTACATATATTGCGGCGTGGCCTCCGTCGATCGCGTCTGTGATCGCCTCTTCGTTGCATTGGCGAATCCGGTGCGGCGCAAGCTCCTCGAAATCCTGACTCGACAGCCCCTGTGTGCCGGTGAACTCAGTGACCGGTTCGAACTGAGCCGCCCAGCGGTCGCCGAACACCTGAAAGTGTTGCGCGAAGCGGGCCTGGTCGCCGATGAGCCGCAGGGCCGGCGGCGCATCTACCGGTTGACAGCAGAACCCTTGGCGGCACTGGGCGACTGGCTGCATCCTTTCGAAAACCTCTGTCTCCCCGGGCGTGCCGACGTTGCCGCGCCGCCGCCCGAAAACCCCGATCAGGAGAAAACATGCGGGCAGTAGTGATTACCAAGCACGGCGACCCATCGGTCCTGAAAGTGCAGGAGCGCCCCGATCCGCCGCCACCGGGACCGGGTCAGCTGCGCATCGACGTGCGAGCGGCCGGGGTCAACTTCGCCGATCACCTTGCCCGCGTGGGTCTGTATCCGGACGCACCCAAGCCCCCAGCGGTCGTCGGTTACGAGGTGGCCGGGACCGTAGCGGCAGTGGGTGACGGGGTTGATCCGGGTCGGGTCGGCGGACGGGTGTTGGCCGGCACGCGGTTCGGCGGCTATGCCGAGATCGTCAACGTCGCCGCGGCCGACTCGGTGGTGCTGCCGGATTCGCTCAGCTTCGAACAGGGCGCCGCGGTGCCGGTCAACTACTCGACGGCCTGGGCTGGCCTGCACGGCTATGGGTCGCTTCGTGCCGGCGAGCGGGTGCTTATTCACGCGGCGGCCGGTGGTGTCGGGATCGCCGCCATTCAATTCGCCAAGGCTGCCGGTGCGGAGATCCACGGCACCGCATCCCCCGGCAAACACGACAAACTGGCCGAACTGGGCGTGCATCGGGCGATCGACTACCGCCGCGACGGGTGGTGGAAAGGATTGGAACCCTACGACCTCGTCCTGGATGCGTTGGGAGGCACCTCTTTACGACGGTCCTATCGCCTACTGCGGCCAGGTGGGCGGCTGGTCGGTTACGGGATCTCCAACATGCAGGAGGGTGAGAAGCGCTCGTTGCGCCGAGTGGCGCCGCATGCGGCGGCGATGCTGCGCGGATTCAACCTGCTCGATCAACTGTCGGAGTCCAAGATTGTCATCGGGCTGAACATGCTGAAGCTGTGGGACGACCGCGGCACGCTCGAGCCCTGGATCACGCCGTTGACCCAAGCGCTCAACGACGGCACGGCGTCGCCGATCGTCCATGCGGCAGTTCCGTTCGCCGAAGCGCCCGAAGCGCATCGGATTCTCGCCGCCCGCGAGAACATCGGCAAGGTCGTACTGGTGCCCTGAAGTGCGGGGCGGCGGACTGTTTCAGCCGCTGCGGCGGGGGTTACCTACGGGGCATGGCTGTCACCGAGTCCCGCGAAGTCGTCATCGAGGCGACGCCCGACGAGATCATGGACGTATTGTTCGACCTCGAATCTCTCCCCGAGTGGTCGCCGGCGCATCGCAAGGTCGAAGTTCTCGAGCGCGACGACCAGGGCCACCCCACCAAGTCACGACAGGTCGTCAAGGTCGTCGGCGTCAGCGACGAGCAGGTGTTGGACTACTCGGTGCACGATGACGGCGTGAGCTGGACGCTGGTGAGTTCCAGCTCCCAACGAGCTCAGGATGCCCGGTACACGTTGACTCCCGAGGGGGACTCCACGCGGGTGAAGTTCCAACTCACGGTCGATCTGACCGTGCGCGTACCGGGCTTTCTGGTCAAGAAGGGTGCAAAAGGACTGATGGAGACCGCCACGGACGGCTTGCGCAAGCGCGTGCT
>NZ_LZLQ01000123.1 GCF_001673315.1 Mycobacterium asiaticum
GTCCCACCGTGTCCCGGACCCCTCGGCGAACGCGCCGACTGGTGGTGGTACACCCCCTACGAACCCCAACCACCACCCACCAACAACTAGCCCCGGCGACCCGGGCCGACCACCGTGACGCCGAGAAGGAAACGCCTCACGCCTCGCCGGTAGCGGCACGCCACGTTAAGGCGAGAGAACCAGCACGTCGAACCGTGCGAGTGCCGCGCCCAGGTCCGACTCGTCGAAGACTTCGCAGCGACTTATCTTGTTGCCGGCGAACGTAATTAGCACGACATCCCGCCACTCGGCGTCCATGCCGTCACGCGTGGTCGCCTGCACGGTGTGGGTGACCACCGCTCCCAGACTGCCTAATCGATGCACTGCCTCGACGCGAGTAGTGGCACGCGGCGCGAGTTCCCATACGGCACGCAACGATCGGCCCAAGTCACCCTCTGCGACCGCTACCACCGGGCGATGATCGAGATCAACCCAGTCCGCGGTCGTCGCCGGAAGCTCGTGGCGATTGAGCGCGGCATAGCCGCTCATGACGAGCGACCAGGTGTCGGCATGTTCGGCCGCTTCACCACCGAGGTACCTGGCGTCGAGTTCGGCGAAGGCGGCGTCGATGTCATCAATGTCGAACATGACCGCCGCTGCTACCGCTCCAGCGTCGTCGTACTCGACGACTTGAAGGACGTCGTATTGAACTGCTTCGGGGTCCTGGCCCGAGATATGAAAATTCGTGAGCAGCAGGTGTTTGCCTCGGGCCGCAACGAGGTCCACCGAAATGGAAGTCGTCAAACCCAATTCGGTGCTCACCCGAAGATCTTCGATGGCTGCATCTCGCCCTTGCCGAACCCCGGCATTCACGACACGACGGCGATCGTCGTTGTAGTAGTCGGGGGCGAACAACTCGGTCATTGCATCCCAGTCACGGGCCGCGAAGTTTGTTACGAAGCGTGCGATCAGTTGGCTCGCCGGGTCTCGCGGCTGCGGTTGCTGCGGGTGGAGTTGATCGAATCGTTCGAGCGCTGTGTCGAGGTCGGCCTCGTCGAACATCTCGAACCGGCTAATCAGATCGCCCTCGACGGTAATGATGTCGACTCCCCGCCACTCGGCGTCGAAGCCTTCTTCGGAAGTCCCGCAGCCAATCCAGCTGAAGACGGCTCCGAGGTCGCTGAGGCGATGGACCCTCTCGGCGTAGATCTTTCGGTTCGGCATCAGCTCCCACGAGGCACGGATGTATGCACCCACCTCACCGGGCGGAAACGCCGCGCCGCGCCGATGGTCGATGTTCACGAAGTCGGGCGTGGTCTCGGCGACCATGTGCCGATTAACACAGGCCAGGGCACCCGCGACGCATGCCCACGCCTGCGGGTGCGCCGCGGCGTCACCGGCAAGATACCGGGCATCGAGTTCGGCGAACGCGGCATCCATCTCGCCGACGTCGAACGCGATGTGGGCCACCATCCGCCCATCGCAATCGATTTCGACCAGGACCAGCGCCTCGGCGTCGTAACGATCGGTTTGCAGGTCCCGGCCCGAGAATCGAGTTCGATTCAGCACCAACCGTTCTCCCCGAACCGCAAGGACGATCGACGCGATGTTGGTCCCGCCCAGACCGGCCATCGCCTGCAGATCGGCGATGACGGCGTCGCGCCCGTGCCGGATACCTGCGCTCACCACGCGACGACGGTCGTCGGTGACTGCGTTGTCGGCCAGGGTATCCGTAATTGCATCCCAGTCGCGGGCCGCGAAGGCGGCCCCGAAGCGCGCGCAGGACTCACTGGCGGTGTTGTGCAGCCGTCGCAGCGGCCGCTGCAATTCCTCAAACCGCGCAAGGGCGGCATCCAGATCGGCATCCTCGTACATCTCGCAGCGGTTGACCCCGTCGCCGTCGACCGTGGAGACAGCAACCCCTCGCCATTCAGCGTCGAACCCTTCCTGAGAACCTCCGTACGCCAGGTACGTAACGACCGCACCGATGCTGTTCAGTCGATGCACCACCTGAACGTGCGGTCGGAGCTCGTGTTCGAGGTCCCACCCGGCACGGATGTATGCGACCAGATCCCCAGACGCGACTGCCGCGGTTCTACGGTGGTCGACGTTCACCACATCGGGCGCATCGGGCGTCAAAGCCGGCAACTCACCGCGACCCATCGACCGGTAGGTGCCGGCGATAGTCCGCCAAGTGTCGGCAAAAGGCGCCGCCTCGCCGGCCAGAAAACGCGCATCGAGCTCGGTGATAGCCGCGTCGAAATCGTTGGGTTCGTAGAAAACACACGCAACGATCTGATCGTTGGTATCGATCTCCAGGATTCCGAGCACCTCTGTCGAAAAGGACTCAGTACGTACATTGCGGCTCGAAAAGCGTAGTCGCGCAAGAACAAGACGCTCGCCCCGGGTCGCCAGAATGACCAGCGACACATATTCCGACCACAAGTCAGCGATGGCACGCAAGTCCACCAGTTCGGCCTCTCGGCCCCTTCGGACTCCTGCGCCCACTACCGAACGGCGATCATCGTTGGAGAAGTTCTCGGCCAGCAACTCCGCCACGGCTTCCCACTCACCGGCTGCGAAGGAGTCCAGGAACCGCTTACCCACCCGACTTGCGGTGTTTTCCAGCCGGCGCGTGTCCGGTTGAAGTTCCTCGAATCGCGCGATCGCGGAGTCCAAGTCCACCTCGTCAAATAGCTCGCACCGGTTGACTATCCCGCTCTCGACGAACGAGACGGCTATCTCCGGCCGCGCGCCAGCTGACCCACCGCGCGAAAATCCGAACCCCGAGTAGGTAAAGACGACGCCGAGATCACTCAGCCGATGCACCTTTTCGATGTACACGCGCGACTCGTCAGTCGACAACGCAATCACCCGGCGATGGTCAGTGGTTGCGCACCCCGGCGACACCTCAGGCAGTTCGTGTCGCTTGATCGAGGCGAACGTTTTGGCGACGGCACGCCAGGTGTCCGCGTGCGGCGCGGCTTCGCCGCGGGCGTACCGCGTGTCCAACTCGGCGATGGCTTCGCCAAAGTCGTTGTGGTCAAATATCACCCGGGCTTGCACCAAGCCTTTGTCGTCGACCTCGATGATGTCGAACACGTCGGTGTGAAACGCCTCGGGTCGTTGGTCGCGTCCCCATGTCTGGGTGCGGCAAAGAACGAGACGGTCGCCGCGGGTCGCGACGACCTCTGCGGTCACCGTTTCGACCCCGATTCCAGCCGTCGACTGCAGCTCCTCGATCGCGGCTTTCCTACCCTGACGCCGGCCGGAGTTCACCACGTGCCGCCGATCGTCGAGGCGGATGTCTTCGGTCAGAATTTCGGCGATGGCGGCCCAACTGCGAGCCGCGAAGTGCGCGCGCATGTGCTCGCCCGTTTTACTCGCTGCATTCTCCAGCCGCCGCGCGTGGCCCTGCTCAAGCCGAGCTTGCGCAGCATCGAGTTCAGCGAGAGCAACTTCGATGTCATCGACGTCGAACCAGATGGACCACCCAATGCGGCCCTCCTCGTCGAGGCACGTCACATGCAGCATCTCGTCCTGTGGCGCACCAGGGTCTGGGTCGGCAGTTCCTACTTTCAGCCGGATGAGGGCGAGGCGCTCGCCCCGTACGGCGAGGACCCCAAAGCGGTAGTGCATGCTGCCCATTTCGCGCGGAAGGCGCTCCATCTCCTCGATCCAGCTACGAGATGACCGGTCATCGCGCGTGAAACCTACTATTTTCCGGCGACTTTCAATGTCGACGTCACTCGCGATCACCTGCTCGACGTCGCTCCATGCCTCACTGTTGAGAGCGAGAACAAGGCGACCGACGGCCCTGGTGCACGTGTTGTCCGGCTCCGCGTCCACGTTTTGAGATGGAGCCACCGCGATCGGCGGTGCCGGCTCACCAAACACGCGGCGTGCCTTCTCGGCAAGCGCCACAGCACCTTTGCGTTCATACAGGCCGACGGCGCGCTCCGCGGCGGTCCGCGCCGCGGTGGCGTCACCGGCGGCTCCGCAGACCGCCGCCAGCGTCAGACACGCGTCACCGTGGTCAACCAGAGCATCGGTACGTTCAGCGAGGGTCACGGCCTCCTCGGCTACTCGCCGAGCCGTCCCGTAATCTCCTGTGCAAGAGAGCAATTGAGCCCGCAGCGTACGCCACGCGATCGAGGCCTTCAGCGCGTGGCCGGCCAGATGCTCACTCTCCGTGCATAGCACATCCGCCTCGGCATGCCGGTTCAGCGCCAGACATGCGCGACCGAGCAATGCCGCTGTCTCGGCCGTGTCCGCATCCAGGCCCATCCGACGAAATCCGTTGTAGGCCAGACGCAGCTGTGGCTCAGCCGCTTCAGGTTCGTCGCCGATGAGTTCGACGATGCCGGCGAACTGTTCGACCTCCAACAACGCATGCCGCAAACCCAGTTCGGTCACGGTGCGCCGAGCCGAGTCGATCATGCGACGAGCCGCGGCGGTACGGCCGCGAAAGGCCTCCAGAAGCGCCTGGCACCGAGTCGACGTCGCCTCGACCGCGGGCGAATCGGTCGTGATCCGAAGCAGCCGCACCACGTCGAGGCATCGCCCACCCGCCCGCGGAACCGGATTCGGACCCCAGAGCGCGGCAACCGGCGCCCCCGCCAGAACCGCATTGACCCGACGATGATCACGCGCGTTTCGTGCCACCGTGAGGGCGTCATCCAGCGCGATCTCGCAATCGGCAATCCTGCCGAGACGGGCCAGGGACGCGGCCCGCACGGTGTGGGCCTTGGCTTCCCCGGCGGAATCGCCCAAACTGGCCAGTTGCTGCGCGGCAGCCCGAAGCGCGGTTTCCACCTCATCCAACCGCTCGGGATGTTTCAGCATCGACAGCTGGCCGTCGAAGCAGGTAGCCCACGCAGACAACCGGGGCGAATCGACCGTCACCGCCTGTAACTGGGCGACCGCGCCGGCCGCCGAAGCCATGTCACCCGCGGCGAACAACGCCTCGCACCGTGCGATCAGTAGCGCCGCGGCCTGCTCGTCGCGGTCCGGCAACTCGTCGTCCAACTCTTCCAGTGCGTGCAGAGCGTGGTCGTACAGGTCGGCCGCCCCTTCGTAGGCGAGCTTGGCCATGGCCTGGTCCGCGGCGCGACGGCAGTATTCCGCGGCCTTGGCGGCGTTACCCGCCCACGCGCACTCGAAGTAGTGGTGAGCGAGTTCGGCCAGCAACTCGTCGTCGGCCCCCGGCCGCGCTTCCAGCGTCGTGGCGATGCGCTGGTGCAGCCGCATCCGCCGCACCGACGCCAGCTCGGCGAGCAGCGACTGGCGGACCAGGGCGTGATTGAACCGGTAATGACCGCCGGGCTCTTCGATCACGATGCCGGCCTGGCGCGCTTCGTCGAACGCGTCGACGAGGTCGCTGCCCACCACCTGCTCAACCAGATCTATCGCAAACCGGCTGCCGACGACGGCGGCAGCGGCCAGGGCCTTGTTGGTCTCGATAGGGAGCCGCGAGAGTCTGCGGCTGACGGCTTCGCGTACCCCCTGCGGCAGCGTGGTCTGGTCCCACACCCCGCCACTTTCGTCGACATGACGCAGGGCCTCGATGAGGAAGAACGGATTGCCGCCGGTGACCGAGGCCAATGCGTGGGCGAGTTCCTCGTCGTCGTAGCCGACTTCGGCCACATAAGCGGTCACGTCGTCCTCGTCGAGGCCGCCGAGACTGAGCCGGCTGGCTGTGCCCGACCCGGCGTCGCGGTGCAGATCGGCGAGCATCGCCGCGAGCGGATGCGAACGATCGAGATCGGTGTTGCGGTAGGTGCCGACGATCTGCAACCGGGCCCGCTCACCGAAGCGCAACAGATGCCGTAACAGCAGCAGCGTCGGCTTCGCCGCCCAATGCAGGTCATCAAGGATCAGCACGACAGGCGCTGCCTGGGAGGCGACTTCCAGGATTGCGACGACGGCATCAAAAAGTGCGTAGCGCTCGGTGTCGGGGTCGGAGCGGGGCCGGCTGGCCAGGTCGGGCACGACATCGGTCAGACCCGGGACCAGCGCCAGCAATGCTTCGACGCCGCGCACCTCCCGCAGGCACGTCGCGCCCAGGCACGGCGCTATCGAGCGCAGGGCTTCCGCGAACGGCTGATAGGGCGCGCCGAGGTCCTCGTCGCAACGGCCGTACAGCACGACCGCCCCTTGGTCGTAGGCCCGCTGCGACCATTCACCGGCCAGGCGCGTCTTGCCGACTCCGGGTTCACCGGCGATCAGCACCGCGCGCGCACCACCCGCCGACGCCGTGTGCCAAGCGGCCAGGAGGCGTTCGAGTTCAGCGCCCCGCCCTACGAACGGCCCGGGGCCCACGAGCACCGCGGGCAGGTCAGGTCGTTGGAACGGCGCATCACTGGGCTGCGGATCCGGCTCCGCGGAGGCGGCCCCAAGTCGCAACTCGAACACGTGCTCAGGTCGCGCGAGATTGCGCAACTGCCGCATACCCAGATCCGCAAGGTCGACATCGTCCGGCAGTGTGTCGATGACCAGCTCCGCCGTTGCTCCCGAACACAGAATCTGGCCACCGTCGGCCAGCGACCGCAGCCGGGCGGCGCGGTTCACCGCGCGTCCGAAATAGTCACCGTCGCGCAGCTCTGCCTCACCGGTATGCAGGGCAATGCGAATGCGCATGGGGTCTGGCAACGGCCAGGGCTCATGACCGATTGCTTCCTGCAACTCGACCGCGGCGGCAGCCGCGGCGGATGGCCGGTCGAACACCGAGAACGTCGCGTCGCCCTCGCCGCGCGTCTTGATAAGTCGTCCCCCGCGCGAGGTCACCACCTGCAGGACCAGCTCATCGTGGCGCGCGAGTGCCACCGCCATGGCGGCGGCGTTGGCCTCCCAGGCGGCGGTTGACCCCTCGATGTCGGTGAGCAGGAACGTAACCGCACGGGTCACCGATGAAAGTTGTTGCTCGGCAATGTGATCCAGCGAGACATCCTGAGCGACGATCGCGGCCTCCAGCCGGCGCAACTCCGGACCCGGATCCATTCCGAGTTCGTCGGCCAACAGCGACCGTGCCCGTTGGTAAGCGGCCAAGGCCTCGCCCTGCCGCCCAGACCGGTAGAGGGCGAGCATCAACTGCGCCCATCGCCGTTCGCGCAACGGCGCCTCGGCCACGGCTGACTCGAGATCGCCGATCACCTCCGCCGCGCGACCCGTCGCGAGCAATGCATCTGCCCTGTCCTCCACCACCGCGGCATGGCCCTCGATCCAGCGGGTCTTTTCCGATAGCCCACGCCGCCCATCGGGTAGCTCAGGAATTCCGCGCCACAACGTCAGCGCTTCCTCGAAGTGGGCCCCCGCCCCGCTGGTGTTGCCCGCCGCGGCGGCATCACGGGCCAGCTTGGCGGCCAACCTGAACCGCGATGCGTCGACGTCGGACCCTTTCAGCGTCCAACCCGCACCCGCCGTCACCACAACTCCGTCGCCAAGTGCCCGGCGCAGCGTGGAGATGTGAGTCTGCAGAGCTTTTGCTGCGGTGCGCGGCGGATCCTCGCCCCACAACAATTCGATCAGAGTGTCGGCCGACACCACCGAGCCGTTGTGCAGCCCGAGCAGCGTGAGGATGGCGCGCGGCTTCGCGCCCGGGATTGTGACGGGCGTGCCGTCCTGCCGGACCTGGAGAGGCCCCAAAACCCCCAGTTCCACCGATGGAAGCGTACTCACATTGACCATCGTGGGTAAGGCGATTCAATACCTGGTCAAGATCCGGTAAAGCCGCTAGAGCCGCAGGGTCCAGCCGGGTCCGCGGAAATGCAGCACAGTGCGGCTCACGGGTGCGACGTCGATACGCCAGAAGGATTCCGGCGGGGCGTCCAAGGCCAGCAGGATCGCGGCCCTGACGACCGCCGGGTGGGTGACGGCGACCGTCTGCGTCGGATCGTCGGCCGATTCGACGGCCGCCAGCCATCCGGCCACCCGCGTCCGCAGTTCGAGCACCGACTCCCCGCGATGCGGTGCCGCTGCCGGATTGGTGAGCCACGGCTTTAGCTGTTCGTTGCCCAGATCGTCCAGCGTCTGTCCGCGCCAGGAACCGCAGTCCAGGTCGGCCAGTCGCGGCTCGGGCGCCGGTCTCAGGCCGAGGAACTGTGCCGTCTGTTGAGCGCGATGCTCGGGCGCCGCCAGCTGGCGGACCTCGCCGCGCAGTTTCAGGGCTCGGGTCAGCCGGACCGCTTCGACCTGCCGCCGCCCCAACTCGTTGAGCGGTTCATCAGCCGGAAACCGCCCCGCCGACATCGCGTCGGTCATCGCGTGCGAGACCAGCGTCAAGCGGAGAGCACCGGTCACGCCGCGAGGCTCGTCGCCCGCTCCGGCCGCTCACCCAACAGTCGCGCCGCCAACTCCGCGAACACCAGCCCAATGGTCGTCCACAGCACCAGCTGAGTGCCGAGCGAAACCAGGCGGAACTCGTAGAGCACATCGGCAGGGAAGCTCGCGGGTGTCTCATCCACCGTCGGCAGAAGTAGCGCAACCAGCGCGACCGAGATGACGTAGGCGCCGGCCGCCGCGAGTCCGGAGTTCCATGCGCCGAGCCGCGCCGACAGCCGTCGGGCCAGCCAGACGGCCGCGATGGCCAGCATCCCGGAAGCCACCACCATCACCAGGTACCACAGGGTGCGGGATCCGATGGTGTCCGACTGACCCACCGCCGGTGGGTTGGCCGGGTACTTCAGGAACGGGGCCAGATAGAGCACGGTGAATGCCCCCGCCGCGAGGCGCAACGAAAACGACCGTGCCGCAACCGTTCCTGCCCGGCCGTAGCCGACGCAGAACAACACCGCGAACAGAACTCCCACCGCCATACCGAAAAGCAATACACCGAAACCCAATCCGGCGTTGCCCTGCACTGAGCGGCTGAACAACTCCGCGCCGTGCTCGTGCACCCCCGGAGCCGCTCCGGCGCGGTGTTCCTCAAAGTGGACAGCCCGACCGATGACGGGCTCCGCGACCAGGCGCCCAAAAACGAACGCAACCACCGCAGCTACCGCTCCGGCCAGCAGACCACGCGCAATCAGGCGTTTCTCCACAGCGTCAACCCGACCGGCTAGTGGCAGGGGAATCCGAGCAAATGCCTTGCGTCATGGAAGAATTCGTGCACATGCGTGTCGCTGCCGAAAACCGACACCGCGCCTTGATCGATGCCGACGAAGTAGATCGCCAGCAGCGCCAGGAAGGCGGCGCCCGCCAGCCAGAGCGCCGCGCTGGCCGCCGACAGGTCAACCGCGCCAGTCCGGGCGGCCGGTGAATTCGTCACGATCAAACTCCTCCTGGGATTCTCGCGTCCCACTCGTGCTGGTGACGGCTACGGGTCTGACTGTAGACAGTGGCGCGACCGTTCTGGAATTTCACCAGATTCCGTAGCTCGTCAATTGCGGTGTATACGGGCTGGACTAGACCGATGTTTCGCCGCCGGCGCCCGCCTTAGCCAGGTCCGGTTCGGCCGGTGGCTTGCGGGTTCCGGTGAACGTGAAGACCGCGTCCTCGCCCGGACCTTCGCCGTCCCAGTTGTCCACGTCGACGGTGACGACCTGACCCGGACCGATCTCATCGAAGAGGATCTTCTCCGAAAGCTGGTCCTCGATCTCACGCTGGATGGTCCGCCGCAACGGACGCGCACCCAACACCGGATCGAAGCCGCGCTTGGCCAGCAGTGCCTTGGCCTTGTCGGTCAGCTCCAGCGACATGTCCTTTGCCTTGAGCTGCTTGCCCACGCGCTCGATCATCAGGTCGACCATCTGGATGATCTCGTCGCGAGTCAACTGGTGGAAGACGATGATGTCGTCGATACGGTTCAGGAACTCCGGCCGGAAGTGCTTCTTCAGCTCGTCGTTGACCTTCTGCTTCATCCGTTCGTAGTTGTTGTCGCCACCACTCTGAGTGAAGCCCAACCCCACCGGCTTGGAGATATCGGAAGTGCCGAGGTTGGAAGTGAAGATCAGCACGGTGTTCTTGAAATCGACCGTGCGACCCTGCCCGTCGGTGAGTCGGCCATCCTCGAGCACCTGCAACAGGCTGTTGTAGATCTCTTGGTGTGCCTTCTCGATCTCGTCGAAGAGCACCACACTGAACGGCTTGCGGCGCACCTTTTCGGTGAGCTGACCGCCCTCTTCGTAACCGACGTATCCGGGCGGGGCACCGAACAGGCGGGATGCGGTGAAGCGGTCGTGGAACTCGCCCATGTCGATCTGGATGAGCGCGTCGTCATCGCCGAACAGGAAGTTGGCCAGCGCCTTGGACAACTCGGTCTTACCCACACCGGACGGGCCGGCGAAGATGAACGAGCCGGAGGGTCGCTTGGGATCCTTCAACCCGGCACGGGTACGTCGGATCGCTTTGGAGACTGCCTTGACGGCATCGACCTGGCCGATGATCCGCTTGTGCAGCTCGTCCTCCATGCGCAGCAACCGGGTGGTTTCGGCCTCGGTGAGCTTGAACACCGGGATACCGGTCCAATTGCCCAGCACCTCGGCGATCTCGTTGTCATCCACCTCGGCGACGACATCCATATCGCCTGAACGCCACTGCTTTTCCCGCTCGGCTCGTTGCGCGACGAGCGTCTTCTCGCGATCACGCAGGCTCGCGGCCTTCTCGAAGTCCTGGGCGTCGATCGCCGATTCCTTCTCGCGGCGCGCATCGGCGATCTTCTCGTCGAACTCGCGCAGGTCTGGCGGTGCGGTCATACGCCGGATGCGCATGCGCGCCCCCGCCTCGTCGATCAGGTCGATCGCCTTGTCCGGGAGGAACCGGTCGTTGATGTACCGGTCGGCCAGCGTGGCCGCCGCCACCAGCGCGGGGTCGGTGATCGACACCCGGTGGTGCGCCTCGTAGCGGTCTCGCAGACCCTTCAGGATCTCGATGGTGTGCTCCACCGTCGGCTCGCCGACCTGCACCGGCTGGAAGCGGCGCTCCAGAGCAGCGTCCTTCTCGATGTACTTGCGGTACTCGTCAAGCGTGGTCGCACCGATGGTCTGCAGCTCCCCGCGGGCCAGCTTCGGCTTCAAGATGCTGGCAGCGTCGATCGCTCCTTCGGCGGCACCAGCACCGACCAGCGTGTGCAGCTCGTCGATGAACAGGATGATGTCGCCGCGGGTGTTGATCTCTTTGAGCACCTTCTTCAGGCGCTCTTCGAAGTCACCGCGGTAACGCGAACCGGCAACCAGCGATCCCAGGTCGAGGGTGTAAAGCTGCTTGTCCTTGAGCGTCTCGGGGACCTCGCCGTGCACGATCGCTTGCGCGAGGCCCTCGACGACGGCCGTCTTGCCGACGCCGGGCTCTCCGATCAGCACCGGGTTGTTCTTGGTGCGACGGGACAGCACCTGCATCACCCGCTCGATTTCCTTCTCGCGGCCGATGACCGGGTCCAGCTTGCCTTCCATGGCGGCTGCGGTCAGGTTGCGGCCGAACTGGTCGAGCACCAATGAGGTCGACGGGCTGCCGGACTCGCCGCCGCGGCCACCGGTGCCGGCCTCTGCGGCTTCCTTGCCCTGGTAGCCGGACAGCAGCTGAATCACTTGCTGGCGCACCCGGGTCAACTCAGCGCCCAGCTTCACCAGGACCTGCGCGGCCACGCCCTCACCCTCGCGGATCAGGCCCAGCAGAATGTGCTCGGTGCCGATGTAGTTGTGGCCGAGTTGCAGCGCCTCACGCAGGCTCAGTTCGAGAACCTTCTTGGCGCGCGGGGTGAAGGGAATGTGCCCGGACGGTGCCTGTTGACCCTGGCCGATGATCTCCTCGACCTGGCTGCGCACACCTTCCAGCGAGATGCCCAGCGATTCCAGCGACTTGGCTGCGACGCCTTCACCTTCGTGAATAAGACCCAACAGAATGTGCTCGGTGCCGATGTAGTTGTGGTTGAGCATCCTGGCCTCTTCTTGAGCCAAGACGACCACCCTGCGGGCACGGTCGGTAAATCTCTCGAACATCCGCTGTTACCTGCTCTCCCTCACCATTCGGTACTCCGTCTTGCCAGACCATCTGCCGATACAGGACCGACAGAGCGCACCTCTAACCACTGTAGTGGTCGGCCTGCCAGGGTTCCTAACCCTCGCAAGCGCAGCAGTGCGGAAGCGCAACAGAATAACGAGGAAATACCCCAATGCGTTTCCCACCCAGGCTGTTGATCAGTTCGCCCCAAGCGAAAAGAAAAACCGGCGCCCATGCCGTTGCGGCCTGGGCGCCGGTATTCGTTGACCCGGTAATCGTTGACTACATGGTTGGCTACATGGTCTGCTACGTTGCCGCGTGGAACGCGTCGATGACGTCGGCCGGTATCCGGCCGCGGGTCGAAACGTTGTGGCCGTTGCGGCGGGCCCACTCTCGGATAGCGGCGCTCTGCTCGCGGTCGATAGCACCCCGTCCCCGACCCGAACCCGAACGTCCGCGCCGCCGACCACCGACGCGACGACCGGCCGCCACCCATTGCTTCAAGTCGTTACGCAGTTTCGCGGCATTTTTACTGGAAAGGTCGATCTCATAGGTCACCCCGTCAAGCCCGAATTCGACCGTTTCGTCGGCGGCGCCGGCACCGTCGAAATCATCGACCAAGGTGACGGTTACTTTCTTCGCCATTGGCTTACCCTCGCGTTTCTTCCTGAGCAGTTACAGGTCCAGTATTTTTAGACTCCCCGTCGACTAATCTGCCATAGGAACGGAAGATCCTCAATCCAAGCGCAACTTTCGCAGTTCAGTTGGTGTGCGGCCTAACAATCGGGAACAAAACTGTCTCCCTAATTGACAGACCGGTCAAACACATCAACAAGCGGTCGATACCCATTCCGGTGCCGGTACAAGGGGGCATGCCGAACTCGAGAGCGACGAGAAAATCTTCGTCTAGTTGCATCGCCTCGTCGTCACCGGCGGCCGCCGCTCGGGCTTGATCGGCGAATCTATCCCGTTGAACTACCGGATCGTTTAATTCCGAGTATCCGGTGGCAAGTTCCATTCCCCGAAGGTACAGGTCCCACTTCTCGGTGACCCCCGGGATGCTGCGGTGCTGCCGGGTCAAAGGCGTTGTCTCGACCGGGAAATCCCTGACAAACGTGGGTGCGGTCAGGTTCTTGCCGACGGCATGTTCCCAAAGTTCTTCGACAAGTTTGCCGTGTCCGAAACCACGATCATCGGGAATCTCCAGCTCGAGTTGACCGGCGATCTCGCGTAACCGTTGGACAGTTGCCCCGGGCGTGATCTCTTCACCCAGCGCATCCGACAGCGAGGAATACATCTGCAGAGTTGCCCATTCTCCATCAATGTTGTAGACGCTGCCGTCCGGCATCGGGAGTTCTCTGGTGCCGATCGCCTCATCGGCTACCTCTTGAATAAGCTCTCTGGTGACCACCGCCGAATCGTCATACGTGGCATAGGTCTGGTAGGTCTCCAACATCGAGAATTCCGGTGAATGCGTGGAATCTGTGCCTTCGTTTCGGAACACCCGATTTAGTTCAAAGACCTTGTCGAAACCTCCGACGATGCAGCGCTTGAGGAACAGTTCCGGTGCGATACGCAGGTAAAGGTCGATGTCCAACGCATTGGAATGCGTGACGAACGGCCGGGCCGCTGCCCCGCCGGCCAGCGTCTGCAGGATCGGTGTTTCGACTTCCAAGAACCCTCGGCGTTCCAGTGCATTCCTTAACGCGCGGATAACTGCAATCCGCTGCCGGGCCACCTGCCGCGCCTGGGGACGAACGATCAGGTCGACATAACGCTGCCGCACCCTGGCCTCTTCGCTCATCTCCTTGTGCGCGACCGGCAGCGGCCGGAGCGCCTTGGCGCCCATCTGCCAGGAATCGGCCAATACGGACAATTCGCCGCGCCGTGAGCTGATCACGATGCCGTGCACGAAAACGATGTCGCCGAGGTCGACGTCCGTCTTCCAGCCGTCCAGAGCCTCCTGGCCCACCCTGTCCAGGCTGATCATGGCCTGCAGTTGGGCGCCATCGCCGTCCTGCAGGGTGGCGAAGCACAGTTTCCCGGTGTTGCGGGCGAAGACGACCCGGCCCGCGACCCCGACGACATCCTCGGTGGCCGTGTCAATCGGCAGATCAGGGTGGGCGGCGCGGACCTCGGCCAGGGTGTGGGTCCGCTGCACGGCAACCGGGTAGGGATCACGGCCCTCGGTCAACAGGCGAGCGCGCTTGTCGCGACGGATGCGGAACTGCTCGGGAAGGTCCTGGCCTGAGTCTCGGTCGGGGTCTCGGTCCGAGTCTCGGTCGGGGTCTCGATCGGCGGCACTCACGACGTGCCAGCTTAGCCGGACCGTCAGTGGGCGGTTTTCAGACGACCGCGCTGGGCGTCGCGATTGCGCTCGAACACCAGCCGCAGACCGTGCAGAGTCAGGTGTTGGTCGTAGTGCTCGACCGAGTGCAGTTCGGGCAGCAGCAACGGCGCGGTGTGCCCGGTGGCGACCACAGCGACGTCGTCGGCTGTCGAGAAGCCCTTGACGTCGTCGCGGATCCGTTCGACCAGGCCGTCGACCAGTCCGGCGAAACCGAAAACCGCGCCGGCCTGCATGCATTCCACGGTGTTCTTGCCGACCACCGATCGGGGCCGGGCAAGCTCGACCCGGCGCAGCGCCGCCGAACGCGCCGCCGCGGCGTCAGAGGACACCTGCACACCGGGCGCGATGGCACCACCCAGGAACTCCCCCTTGGCTGAGACCACATCCACACAGATCGACGATCCGAAGTCCACCACGATGGCCGCCTTGCCGAACTTGTCGAAAGCCGCCAGACAGTTCACGATGCGGTCGGCACCGACCTCCTTCGGATTGTCGACCAGCAGCGGAATTCCAGTGCGCACCCCCGGCTCGATCAGCACGTGCGGCACCGTCGGCCAGTACTGGTCGAGCATGATGCGCACCTCGTGCAGTACCGACGGCACCGTGGACAGCGCCGCGGTCCCGGTAAGCCGCTCGGCGTCCTCACCGACCAGACCATCGATGGTGAGCGCCAACTCGTCGGCGGTGACCTCGGATTCGGTCCGGATCCGCCATTGCTGCACCACTTTTGCGTGTTCTCTGGCCCCCGAGAGCAGGCCGACGACGGTGTGGGTGTTGCGAACGTCGATCGCCAGCAGCACGGTTACCGCACACTCATGCGCGGATCGAGCAACTCGTCTACACCATCCGGCACGAAGGCTGGGTCGCTGCCAAGGTCGATCTGCTTGTTCTCGGCGTCGACGAAAACGATCCGCGGCTGGTAAGCCCGCGCTTCGGCGTCCTCCATGGTCCCGTAGGCGATCAGGATCACCAGGTCACCCGGATGGACCAGATGTGCTGCGGCGCCGTTGATTCCGATCACTCCGCTGCCGCGTTCGCCGGTGATCGCGTAGGTGACCAGCCGGGCCCCATTGTCGATGTCGACGATCGTGACCTGTTCGCCCTCGAGCAGGTCGGCGGCGTCCATCAGGTCGGCGTCGATGGTCACCGATCCGACGTAGTGCAGATCGGCCTGGGTGACGGTGGCGCGGTGGATCTTCGACTTCAACATCGTCCGTAACATCAGTTCCTCCAATTGGGTTGGGTGCGCTCGTCCAGCCCGGAGGTGCCGGCGAGATCACCGATTTGGATTGCCACATTGTCCAGAAGTCTGGTGCTGCCCAGCCGGGCGGCGATCAACAGTCGGCCGGACCCGTGCACAGGTACCGGGCCCAGCTCGGTATCGCGCAACTGGAGGTAGTCGACTGCCAGGCCGGGGGTGGCGTCAAGTACCGCGCGGGCCGCGTCCAGTGCGGCCCGGCCACCGTAGGTAGCCGCGTGCGCACCGGCCGTCAGCGCCGCTGAAAGCGCCACCGCGAGTTCCCGCTGCTCGGCATCCAGATAGCGGTTGCGCGACGACAGCGCCAGCCCGTCGGCTTCGCGCACGGTGGGCACACCCACTACTTGCACGTCCACGTTCAGGTCGGCAACCATCTGCCGGATCAGGACCAGTTGCTGGTAGTCCTTCTCACCGAAGAAAGCACGATCGGGCCGCACGATCTGCAGCAGCTTCAACACCACCGTCAGCATCCCGGCGAAATGCGTTGGCCGGGCGGCGCCTTCGAGCTCGCCGGCCAATGGGCCCGGCTGCACGGTGGTCCGCATTCCGTCGGGGTACATCGCGGCCGCGGTCGGCGCGAACACGATGTCCACGCTCTCCTCGCGCAGCAAGGCGAGATCGTCGTCGAGGGTGCGCGGGTAGGCGTCGAGGTCTTCGCCGGCGCCGAACTGCAGCGGGTTGACGAAGATCGACACCACGACAACCGATCCGGGCACCCGTTTGGCGGCCCGCACCAGGGAAAGATGCCCGGCATGCAGGGCGCCCATCGTGGGCACCAACATCACCCGCCGGCCGGTGTGCCGCAGCGCGCGCGTGACGTCGCTCACCTCCCGCGGCGCCGAATAGAGGTTGAGTTCGCCCGGGATGAACTTGCGGGGCTGACCGAGCTTCACCGGGCCAGCACCTCGACCACGTCGGCAGGTGCGTGGGCGCGATGCGCGGTCCGCAGCGCGTTCACCCGGTAGGCCTGCGCCAGCTGCGGGTCGGCCTGCTCGAGCGCCCGCAGATGCCCCGCGACGGCGAGCGCGTCACCGCGGGCGACGGGACCCGTCAGCGCGGCCTGACCGCGCTGGAGCGTGTTTTCCAGCGCCGCCCGCGCGAGGGGTCCGACGATGCGTTCGGCGACCCCGCCGGGCTGATCGTCGATGCGCTGTTGCCCGAGCAGTTCGTCACCGCGCAGCGCCGTCCGCAGCGCCTCCAGCGCGTCGGCCAGCACCGTGACCAGATGATTGGACGCGTGGGCGAGTGCGGCGTGGTAGAGAACGCGCTCTTCCTCGCGCACGCAGAACGGCTCACCGCCCATTTCCAGCACCAGGGACTGGCCGATGGCATAACCGATCTCGTCAGCGGCGGTAACCCCGAAGCAGGTGTCCGGTAGGCGGGCAATGTCCTCGTCGGAGCCGGTGAACGTCATCGCCGGGTGTATCGCCAGCGGAATGCAGCCCTGTTCGGTCAGCGGAGCCAGCACGGAGATGCCATTGGCACCAGAGGTGTGGACGACGATGGTGCCCCGGCGCACCGCCGAGGTAGCCGCCAGCCCAGATACCAGGCCGGCCAATTCGCTGTCCGTCACCGCCAACAGCAACAATTCCGAGCCGGCTGCGACGTCTGGCGGCGGCAGCACCGGGGTGTCGGGCAGGCGACGTTGCGCCCGCGACAGGGACGCGTGGGAGATGGCACTGCACGCCACCACGACGTGGTCCGCGCGCTCCAGCGCGACTCCCAGCGCGGTGCCCACCCGGCCGGCAGAGATGATCCCCACCTTCAGCCGGGCCGGGCGCAAACCGTCGAACTGCCCCATCGCAGACGACCTCACAGATTTCTACGTTCGTTCCAGTCCCGTTTCTCGGGTACCGGACGGTCATTGAAACTGTAGTCGATTCAGCGGCCTAGACCCAGTTCACTCGTCGCGGCGGCGACGCCGGCCGCCTCCGCTGGGCTGCACCTGGAGCCGTGCCAGCAGGTCGGCAACGGTCTGACCGCCACTCGGCGGATCGTTGTCGTAGGCATCCTGGTTCAAGTCCTCGGCGCTGCGGTGCCGGGGCGCGGCCTCCTGTGGTGGGGCTAGTGGGCCCGGCCTAGGTGGCGGTGAAGGTGGCGGTGGAGGTGCCGGCGGCGATGCCGGTGCCGGCGGCGGTTCGTCTGGTATGGCATCGGTGCCCTGGGACAGGCTGCTGACGCCGTAGTCGCGATATTCCGCCGAATGCCGCGAGCGGGACCGGCGACCGCCACCGTACTGCGGCGCGAGGTCATTCGTGTCCTCCTCGACGTCCTCGGTCTCGACATCTCGGTAACGCCTCCTGCGGCCCTGCTCCTGGCCGGGCGCCTGCGCCGGCGCTGGCGGCTCAGCCGCCACCCAGTGACTGCCGCTTGTTCCGGGCGGCAACCACTGCCCAGCGGCGGCAACCGGTTGCCATTCGGCCGGTCGCGGCTCTGGCTGTGGCTCGGGCTGGGGCTGGAACTCGGGCTGCGGCTGGAACTCGGGCTGAAACTCGGGCTGGGGCTGGGGCTGAAACTGGGGCTGCGGCGCCGCGGGTGGCCGGTGGCGCGGGTTGGGCGACGGCTCGGGCTGCGCCGGCGGTACGTACTCCTGCGCGGGGGCTGGCTGCCGCGGCGGCAGCAATGGCTCCTCCGGGACATCGATGATTGCGACTTCGTCGGTGCGGGTGCGCGGGTCGTCGTCCCGGCGAACCGCAGTGACTCTGTCACTGGACACCCAGTCGGCCGGCGGACCTTCACCGTTCTGCGCACCGTTGTGACCGTGACCGCGGTCCGGCAATGCCCGCGCGGCGTCTCTGCCCAAGGTTTCGAGCGCGGGGCGTTGTTCCAGGTCGGTGTCGAAAAGGATCTCCAGGTTGGTTCGCAGCGCGGACAACTCCGCCCGCAGCGCGGCGACCTCGTCAGCGGCCTGCGAACGCAGCTCGGCGGCCAATTCACGACGCAACTGCGACTCGACCGTGAGCTCGTATTCGCGGCGGGCCGAGATTTCCCGGTCCAGCTGCAGGTCGTACACCAACTTCATGTCGCGAGCCCGCGCCTGGTCCGCCTCGGCCTGCCGCCGGTAGAGCACGGACACGAAAGCGCCGGCAACGGCGGCCCACAACGCCAGGATCACAGCGAGCTTGAGGAGTTCCACCCGATCGGTGAAAACCAGAGCGGAGCTGGCCCCGATCGCCAGGACCAGCAACGTCGTCAAGAGCACCCAACCCGGCCTGCGGCCGCCGCGCCGGACCCGGGCGCCGCGGGACAGAACGGTCATGGCCCCTGACTGTACCGGGCGAGGTCAGTTGGCGTGTCGCGCCAGTCCGGCGATTCTCACGCCGAGTTGCCGCACGGCTAGGTCTCGGCTCCTTCGCCGTGCTCACCCGGATCCTGGGGCGGCGACTTGCAGCAATGTTGCAACCACAGTGCGACCACCAACAGGGCCAGCGCGCTGGCTGCCGCCACGACCGCGCCCCCGGTGTCCTCGGCGGCTGCCCGCATCCAGGACCGGCGCGGCAGAAAGTACACCAACACCCCGAGCCACCAACCCAACATCACCGCGCCCACCCAGGCCGATGCCTTGGCGACCATCAGGCTGCGCGCCACAGCCAGCGGGTGCAGCCAGCCGGGAGCGTCGCCGATCTCACCCTCGCTGATCTTGGCGCGTACGTTGCGGGCCCACAGTCCTTCGGCGACAGCTACCAGCAGCAGCGAAACGCCGCTCCACACGGTGATCGGCGGGTAGTAGCGGTACAACGTCGTGATCAACAGATAACCCACCACCGCGAAGCCGAGCACCACGGCCGCCAGGTCCCGTTTGCGGGTAGGCCCCATCAGGTTTCCAGCGTCCACGACGTCAGGCGCACACCGGCACGCTCGGCTGGGTCGAGTTCGGCCAGTAGGTCACGCACTGGCCGGTCGAGTTCAGCGGTCGGGTCGGCGTCCAGCCACGGCACCAGGACGAACGCCCGCACCCGCGCCCGTGGGTGCGGCAAGGTGAGTTCGCGTTCATCCAGGGTGATCTCACCGTGTTCGTCGTAGCAGGCGATCAGGTCGACATCGAGCGTGCGCGGTCCCCAACGCACCTCCCGCTTCCGCCGCGCGGCGCACTCGAACTCCTGCGCCCGGCGCAGCCACGAGTACGCATCGCGAGCCGAATCCTCGGCGATCACTACGGCATTGAGGAACGGGCCCTGCTCCACCCCACCCCAGGGGTCCGTCTCATACACCCGCGAGACCGCGGTCACCGCCTCCCCCAGACCGGCAATCACCGACTGCAGCTGGGCCATCCGGTCACCCAGGTTGGAGCCGATGGACAGCACCACTCGCGTCACAGACGCCGCTCCTCGTCGCCGGTGCGCGTCATACCGCGCCGCCCGCCGGGACTATCGAACCCCGACCGCCACGGCGTGACCGGCGCGTCACCACCGCTACATCGTCGAACTCCTGCGAGATGGGGGCGTGCGGCTTGTGCACGGTCACCTCTACGGCGTGTAACCGCTCGTCCTTCATCACCGCGTCGGCGATCTCCGCCCCGACAGTTTCGATCAGATTCCGCGGCGTCCCGCCGACGATGTCAGCTGCCAGCTGGGCCAATTGCGCGTAGTTGTATGTGTCGGCAAGGTCATCGCTGGCGGCGGCCCGGGCCAGGTCCATCCACACCGTGATGTCGACGACGAAGTCCTGCCCGTTCTCGCGTTCGTGTTCGAACACGCCGTGCCGGCCACGAATCGTCAACCCGCGCAACTCGATCCGGTCAGCCATCGTGTTCAGGCCCCTTCCCGCGCTGCCATGCCTCAACGACTTTGACGGCGTCGACGGAGCCGCGCACGTCGTGCACCCGGACGCCCCAAGCTCCATGCAGGGCCGCGAGCGCCGAAATCACCGCGGTCGCCGTTTCGCGCCCGTCGGCAGCCCGCGGCGCACCGTCCGGTTCTGCCAGCAGCGAACCGAGGAATCGTTTCCGCGAGGCGCCGATCAGAACCGGGAACCCGGTGGCGACCAACTCGGGCAGGGCCCGTAACAACGCCCAATTGTGTTGTGCTGTCTTGGCAAATCCCAGGCCCGGATCAATCAGCAGCTTGCCGCCGTCGACACCCGCGGCTATCGCGTCGTCCACACTCGCCAGTAGCTCAGCGCGAACGTCGGCGACCACGTCCCGGTAGTTCGGGACCCGGTGCGGATTGTCGGCTGACACCCGGCGCCAGTGCATCAGCACCCAAGGCACCCGGGCATCGGCGACCAGCGGCGCCATCGCGGGGTCGGCCCGGCCACCGGAGACGTCGTTGACGAGTTGGGCGCCGTTCTCCAGCGCCGCACGCGCGACCTGTGCATGCATGGTGTCGATGCTGACGGTGATGTGCTGTGCGGCAAGGGCTTTGATCACCGGAATGACACGGGCCGCTTCGACGTCAGGATCCACCCGGGCGGCGCCGGGGCGCGTCGATTCGCCGCCCACGTCGACGATGTCGGCACCCTCGGCGGCCAATGCCAGACCATGCCGGATGGCGCCGTCGGCATCGAGGTAGCGCCCACCGTCAGAAAACGAATCGTCCGTGACGTTGAGCACCCCCATAACCTGCACGGGCGCCAAACTCACTTACGCAGAATGAGATCGAGCGCTTCGGCTCGGGAGGCGGCGTCGGTCTTGAACTGACCGCGCACCGCCGAGGTGGTCGTGACTGAGCCGGGTTTGCGAACGCCACGCATCGCCATACACAGATGCTCGGCCTCCACCACCACGATGACCCCGAGCGGATCCAGCCGTTCCACCAGGGCATCGGCTATCTGACTGGTCAGCCGCTCCTGAACTTGCGGTCGCCTGGCGAAAAGGTCAACCAGGCGCGCGATCTTCGACAGGCCCGTCACCCGGCCCTCCGCGCCCGGGATGTACCCGACGTGCGCGACCCCATGGAACGCGACCAGATGGTGTTCGCAGGTCGAGTACAGCGGGATCTCTTTCATGATCACCAGTTCGTTGTGGTCTTCGTCGAACATGGTGTTGAGCACCGAGGCCGGATCGGTGTAGAGGCCGGCGAAAATCTCCCGGTACGCCCGTGCCACCCGCGCCGGGGTATCGCGCAGCCCTTCACGGTCGGGGTCTTCCCCCAACGCGATCAGCAGCTCCCTTACCGCCGCTTCAGCGCGGTCCTGATCGAAGTTGCGCACCCGGGTATCCCTGGAATCCAGCTGTGTCATCCGAACCGCCCTCGGTGCTGATCGGAGGGCTCGTCGGTATCGGAGTCATCGGTATCCGAACCGGGATGGCCGGATGCGGTTTGTGGTTGATTCGACGGGCGCGGCGGCCATCCGGGTGCGTGCCAGTCGGCCGGAGCGCCGTAGTCGGGCTGGGTGGTGCCATGCGATCCGTTGGGACCGGGAGCACCCCCGGTGCCATTGCCTTCTGACTTGGCGTCCTCGGCGGCCCTGCTGGCGCGCGCGATGGCAGCCTTGAACGCCGGTTCGGGCACCGGCTGCGGCCAGGGCTCACCGCGTTCGATCGCCAGCTCGCCGGGGGTCTTGATCGGTGGCTTGTCGGACGGGATCCGGCCGCCGAAGTCGTCGAAAATGGTGAGCCTGGGACGTTTCTCGACCTCACCGAAGATCGCTTCCAGTTCCGGCCGGTGCAGGGTTTCCTTCTCCAGCAGCTCACCGGCCAACGTGTCCAGGACGTCCCGGTACTCGGTGAGGATCTCCCAGGCTTCGGTGTGCGCCGCCTCGATGAGTTTGCGGACCTCTTCGTCGATCGCACCGGCAACCTCGTGTGAGTAGTCCGCCTGATTGCCCATGGTGCGGCCCAGGAACGGATCTCCGTGTTCGGTGCCGTACTTCACCGCACCCAACCGCGCGCTCATGCCGTATTCGGTGACCATCGCGCGGGCGACCTTGGTGGCCTGCTCGATGTCGGACACCGCACCGGTAGTGGGCTCGCGGAACACCAATTCCTCGGCGGCGCGTCCGCCCATCGCGAACACCAGCTGGGCGATCATCTCCGAGCGGGTGCGCAGGCCCTTGTCTTCTTCTGGCACGGCCACCGCGTGCCCGCCGGTGCGGCCGCGCGCCAGGATCGTCACCTTGTAGACCGGGTCGATGTCGGGCATCGCCCACGCCGCCAGGGTGTGTCCGCCCTCGTGATAGGCGGTGATCTTCTTCTCGTGTTCGCTGATGATGCGGCCTTTGCGGCGCGGACCGCCGATCACCCGGTCCACCGCCTCTTCCAGGGCAGCGCCGGTGATGACCGTGCCGTTCTCGCGGGCGGTCAGCAGTGCAGCTTCGTTGACGACGTTGGCCAGATCAGCACCGGTCATGCCCACGGTCCGCTTGGCCAGCCCGTCCAGGTCGGTGTCGTCGGCGATCGGCTTGCCCTTGGAGTGCACCCGTAGCACCGCCCGACGCCCGGCCAGATCGGGATTCGACACCGGGATCTGCCGGTCGAAGCGACCCGGCCGCAGCAACGCCGGATCCAGGATGTCGGGCCGGTTGGTGGCGGCGATCAGGATGACCCCGGCGCGATCACCGAAACCGTCCATCTCGACGAGCAGCTGGTTCAGCGTTTGTTCGCGCTCGTCGTGCCCGCCGCCGAGCCCGGCACCCCGCTGGCGGCCCACCGCGTCGATCTCGTCGACGAAAATGATGCACGGGCTGTTTTGTTTCGCCTGCTCGAATAGGTCGCGGACGCGCGAGGCACCGACGCCGACGAACATCTCGACGAAGTCGGAGCCGGAGATGGTGAAAAAGGGAACGCCGGCCTCTCCGGCAACAGCGCGGGCCAGCAAGGTCTTTCCGGTACCCGGCGGGCCGTAGAGCAGCACGCCTTTGGGGATCTTGGCGCCGAGTGCCTGATACCTGGAGGGGTTCTGCAGGAAGTCTTTGATCTCGTACAGCTCCTCGACGGCCTCGTCGACGCCGGCGACGTCGGCAAAGGTGGTCTTGGGCATGTCCTTGGACAGTTGTTTGGCGCGCGACTTACCGAAGCCGAAGCCCATTCGGGCCCCGCCCTGCATGCGGGAGAACATCACGAACAGGCCCACCAGCAACAGCAGCGGCAGCACGTAGACCAGCAATTCGCCCAGGATGCTGCCTTCGTTGACAACCGTGGCGACCTTGGCCTTCTTGGCGTTGAGCGCGTTGAAGAGGTCGACGCCGTAGCCGGTGGGGTACTTGGTGATGACCTTGTCGGAGTTCTCGGTGTCGTCGTTGCCCTTCTTCAGGGTCAGGCGCAGCTGCTGTTCACGGTCGTCGATCTGCGCAGACTTGACGTTGTCGCTGCTGATCTGGGCCATCGCCACCGACGTGTCGACCGGCTTGTACCCGCGGGTGTCGTCGCTGAAGTAGAAGAACGACCAACCGAGCAACACCAATACGGCGACCGCCGTCATCGTGCGGATCACGTTTTTACGGTTCATCACTCACGGCCGAGTCGGCCAGGTCCTTCCCAATACACACAGCTGGAAATGTCCAGGTTACCGCCCATGGCGAACACCAGCTCCGGCAGAGCCGGGGCGCGACGGCTCGGCACACTCGAAGAGACAACGATCAGGGGTTCCCGACGCAGCGGTTACTCGTAATACCGCGCCTCGACCACGTTTCCGTCCGGATCTGGGAAGTAGTACCCCTGCGGGGCCCACCCGCGCGCGCCGAAGGAATTGTCCAGCCGCGCACTGGTGTCAATTCCTTCTGCCTGTAGCCGCCGATCCAAGTCGTCGTACTCCGACTTCGCCATCGATATGCAGACGTGATTCACGCGATGGCCCGCGCTTCCAGCCACCTTCGTCATCGAGTCGGTGAAACCGGCGCCGTCGGCCGCCATCAGGTCGATGATCGAGTCGTCACTCACCCGCACGCTCGGAAACGGGGCGTCGCCGGCTTCGAACTCGTCGAACCGCACCGGAGCCAGCCCCACCACCCGGGTGTAGAAGTCCATCGCCGCCCGTTGGTCTTTCGTCCACAGCACCACATGGTCCAGTCGCATGGATCACCATCATGCGCGGCAGCACTCGCGATATCTACCGGGTATGCCGGCGCTAAGTCTTTAGAAGCCTCTAGAAGGCTCAACAAGGCTGCGCCAAGCCTTCTCAGCCCGCTGCCGTTGTGCTTTGGTGTGACGATGGGTTCACCTACCGAACGGTTAGTTGACACCAACGGTGTGCAGTTGCGGGTTGTCGAGGCCGGCGACCGCGGTGCGCCCGTGGTGGTCCTGTGCCACGGGTTTCCGGAACTGGCGTACTCCTGGCGTCACCAGATTCCGGTTCTGGCCGATGCCGGTTATCACGTCCTGGCACCGGACCAGCGCGGTTATGGCGGCTCGTCGCGACCGGACGCCGTCCACACCTACGACATCCACCACCTGACCGCCGACATCACCGGCTTGCTCGACGACGTGGGCGCCGAGCGTGCGGCGTGGGTCGGCCACGACTGGGGCGCCATGGTGGTGTGGAACGCGCCGCTGCTGCATCCCGATCGCGTCGGCGCCGTGGCCGCATTGAGTGTTCCGCCGGTGCCGCGGGCGAAGCGGCCCGTCACCGTGGCGCTCAAGCGCACATTCGGCGACAACTTCTTCTACATCCTCTACTTCCAGGAACCGGGAGTCGCCGACGCGGAGTTGAACGGCGATCCCGCCCGCACCATGCGCCGGATGATGGGCAGTTTGCAATTGTCCGGTAACCAGGATGCGGCGTTGCGCATGGTGGCGCCGGGACCCGAAGGCTTCATCGACCGCCTACCGGAACCCGACGGACTACCCGATTGGCTCACGCAGGACGAAATCGAGTACTACGTAGCGGAATTCACTCGCACCGGCTTCACCGGCGGGTTGAACTGGTACCGGAACATGGACCGCAACTGGGAGACCACCGCGGATTTGGACGGTGTCACCATCACGGTGCCCTGCCTGTTCATCGGCGGCACAGCCGATCCAGTGCTCAGCTTCACCCGCCGAGACCGTGCCTCGGAGGTAGTCAGCGGCCCCTACCGTGAGCTGATGATCGACGGCGCTGGCCACTGGTTGCAGCAGGAACGGCCCGACGAAGTCAACTCTGCTCTATTGGAATTCCTCAAGGGAGTGAAATGGTGAATGCTCCAATGCGATTCGGCGTCTTCATCACGCCGTTTCACCCGACCGGCCAATCGCCGACGGTGGCGCTGGAATACGACATGGAGCGCGTGGTAGCGCTGGACCGGTTAGGCTTCGACGAAGCATGGTTCGGCGAACACCATTCCGGCGGTTACGAATTGATCGCCTGCCCAGAGGTGTTCATCGCCGCCGCAGCGGAGCGGACCAAGCACATCCGACTGGGGACCGGCGTCGTCTCATTGCCGTACCACCACCCACTGATGGTGGCCGACCGGTG
Source organism: Mycobacterium asiaticum (assembly GCF_001673315.1). Lineage (GTDB taxonomy): Bacteria > Actinomycetota > Actinomycetes > Mycobacteriales > Mycobacteriaceae > Mycobacterium > Mycobacterium asiaticum_B. Next base: position 25,853 of record NZ_LZLQ01000123.1, read on the forward strand.
GGTCCTGCTGGATCACTTGACCCGCGGGCGTGTCATGTTCGGCACCGGCCCCGGAGCATTGCCGTCCGATGCATACATGATGGGCATCGATCCGGTCGACCAACGCCGCATGATGCAGGAATCCCTCGAGGCGATCCTGGCCCTGTTCCGCGCCGCGCCCGAGGAGCGTATCGACCGCCACACCGAATGGTTCACCCTGCGCGATGCCCAGTTGCATATTCGTCCATACACCTGGCCGTACCCGGAAATATCAACGGCCGCAATGATTTCGCCATCTGGACCGCGGCTGGCCGGCGCGTTGGGCACCTCCCTGTTGTCACTGTCGATGTCGGTGCCGGGCGGTTACGCCGCCTTGGAGAACACCTGGGAAGTGGTGTGCGAGCAGGCCGGCAAAGCGGGACGCCCGGAGCCCGACCGCAGCGACTGGCGGGTGTTGAGCATCATGCACATCGCCGATACCCGCGATCAGGCGATCGACGACTGCACCTACGGACTCATGGACTTCGCCAAGTATTTCGGCGCCGCCGGATTCGTGCCACTGGCCAACACTGTCGAGGGTGCGCAGACGCCCCGCGAGTTCGTCGAAGACTATGCGGCAAAGGGGAACTGCTGCATAGGCACGCCGGAGGACGCCATTGCCCACATCGAGGATCTGTTGGAGCGGTCCGGCGGCTTCGGCACGCTGCTGCTGCTGGGCCACGACTGGGCGTCTCCGCAAGCCACCTTCCATTCCTATGATCTGTTCGCCCGCAAAGTGATTCCCTATTTCAAAGGGCAACTCGAAGCGTCGCGCGCATCCCACGAATGGGCCAAGGACAAACGTGAGGAGCTGATCGGGCGTGCCGGTCAGGCCGTTGTGCAAGCCATCACCCAGCACGTCGCCGAACATGACGGTGCGGGCAACTGATGCGCGCGGCGGCATTGCGCGGCGGGCGCATGGTCTATCGCGACGACGTTCCCGATCCCATTCCTGGACCGGGCCAGGTGCTGGTGGCCGTGCGCGCCTGCGGAATATGCGGCTCAGACCTGCATTTCGCCGCACACGGCGGCAAGGTGTTGGAGATGACCAACCAAGTCGCCGGTGCATCGGGGGGCATGCACGTCGATCTGGATCGCGACATCTTCATGGGTCACGAATTCAGTGCCGAGGTGCTCGAAGCGGGACCCGACACCGACACCCACCCGCCGGGAACACTGGTCACGTCCCTGCCAGTCCTGCTGTCAGACAAGGGCGTCGAGCCGATCGTCTACAGCAACACCACAGTCGGTGGTTACGCCGAGCGGATGCTGTTGTCCGCGCCGCTGCTCTTACCCATTCCCAATGGCCTGGATTACAAGCGTGCCGCACTCACCGAACCGATGGCGGTGGGACTGCACGCGGTCAACAAGTCCAACATCACCGTCGACGAGGCGGCCCTGGTGCTGGGCTGCGGACCAATCGGCATCGCCATCATCGCGGCGCTGAAGGTGCGTGGCGTCGAAAATATTGTCGCAGCGGACTTTTCACCCAAACGCCGGGAGATCGCCGCCGCCATGGGCGCGCATCTCGCGGTTGATCCGGCCCAGAGTTCCCCCTTCGACGCCGTCAAGGCCACCGTGATATTCGAAGCCGTGGGCGTGCCCGGAGTCATCAACGATGTGCTGCGCAAGGCCAGGCGGAACTCCCGTCTGGTGGTCGCCGGGGTATGCATGGAACCCGACACAATCCATCCGTTTTTCGCCACCGCCAAGGAGATCAGTCTGCAATTCTCCCTGGCATACGACATGGACGAGTTCAGCGCTTCGCTGCGCGCAATCGCCGAGGGCGACATCGACGTGAGCCCGCTCATCACCGGCGAGGTCGGTCTGGATGGGGTCGGCGCAGCTTTCGACGATCTCACGGATCCGGAGCGGCACTGCAAGATCCTGGTGACGCCATAGCGCGCAGGTGAGTTCGCCTCCTGCGCGTTACCCCGCGAACGGTGGGCGTGTCATCACGGTCGGATGGAACCCGTAGCGGGGAGCGTTCGCCGCCCCCAGGCCGCGGCCGAGCCCGCCGGTGAGCGGCATGCCACCCAACATGTGCTCACTCGGCGCTGCGGCCTCGGCGACAGCCCCCGGCGTAGCGAGTGGCAGCGTAGCCATCCGCCCGATTCCAGGAGTCGCGGACGCCCAGGCATTGGGCACCGACAGCCCGCCGATCTGCGCGGCCTTGCCGATTCCGCCCAAACCGCCCAGACCTCCGCTGCCCAGCCCCGAGAAGCTGAAGTTGTGCGGCAGCGCCTCCAGCGCTTTTGCGGCTTCCGCGGCGGCCTTGGCCGGAGGGAAGAACGTCTGGCCCAGGCCAGTGATGTCCCGGAACGTGGTCGCAAACAGCCGGGTCGGAGAAACCAGCCTGATGAACGCGTCGATACCGCTGCCGGCATCCAGCGTCGCGGAACCCGTCAGGGCCGCCACCACGTCGCCGATCGGCCCGTCGAAGGTGATCGAATCGCTGGCGAGGGTGACCGGCAGACCCAACGCCGAGGCCAGGGGGTTCAACGCGGCCATACTCCCCAACGTGTTCGGCAGATTGGAAATCAACTGCTGTAGTTGCGGCACGTCGGCCGCGGCAGTGCTGCCGACAGCCTGGCTGACCGCGGCGGCCTGTCCGGCCAGCGCGGTTGGTGTGGTCGTGGGAGTCGGCGGGGTGAACGGCTCCAGGGCCGCCGCTTGCGCCGATGAGCCGGCATAGCCGTACATCACACCGGCGTCCTGCGCCCACATCTCCGCATACTCAGCCTCGACGACCGCGATTGCGGGCGTGTTCTGACCGAAGATATTGGTGGCTACCAACTGGGCCAGCAGCGCACGGTTCGCCGCGACCTCCGCCGGAGGCACCGTCCCGGAGAACGCCGCTTCATAGGCAGCGACCGCCGCTGCGGCCTGGGCACCCGCTTGTTCAGCCAGCAGCGCTGTGCTGTCCAGCCAAGTCAAATGGGGTGCGGCCGCCGCGGACATCGCCGCTGCGGCCGGTCCCATCCACGGCCCAGCAGTCAAGCCGGACAACAGCGCGCGGTAGGAGCCCGCCGTCGCATGGAGTTCGCCGGCCAGCCCATCCCAGGCCGACGCCGCGGCCATCATCGAACCTGCACCAGGGCCGGAGTACATCAACGTGGAGTTGATCTCCGGCGGAAGTAAAGCGAAGTCCACTCTTCCTACTCCCCCGCCCTAGCCAATGCTGGCGGCGTTGGCGGCCTCGGTGTCCGCGTACGAACCCGCGGTGACGGCAAGCGTGGTGGCCAGTTGGTCCTGGACCGCGGCCGCCTGCGCGCTGATCACCTGGTACAGGCGTGCGTGTGCGGCGAACTGAGTGGCCGTCAGCTGCGACACCATATCGGCGGCCGCAGGGACCACCCCGGTTGTCGGTGCTGCCGCGAGTTCATCCCCAGACCGGGCCATTGCGTTGATGGACTGCAGTTCCCCGGCCACGCCGGCCACGATTTCGGGCCGTGCGATCACGAGCGACATGTGTGTTCCTTCCTCAAAGGCACTTGCTCCATGAGTTCAGTGATCGGTTCTCGTCACTGAATCGCATCCTTGGCCAGGCTAGGCAGCGACTCACGCACAACACAGCACTCAGAAAGCCTGTTCACTATCGGGTCGACAACAATTCATTTCCACCGGTGCGAATACTGCTAAGATGCCGCGTTTATATGAAAATGGCCTGAATCTCCCTACGATTCGTCAGCTTGACATATAGTGGCCATTTCCTAGACAGGTTCGCCGACGCATGCCGTTTGCTACACATATTGGGCGCCGCGCTGGGAACGGCGATGGAGCTGCGGAAACCGAGACCAATTCATTTGCTGAGAGGTGCCGTCACCGCCGACGCGAGTTATGCCTCGCTCATATGAATCACAGATATGATTTGAGCCCCATTTGAATACTTGCCAAACTACGGTCGTGGAACAAAAGGGTGATATGCGGAGCCCCTCTGGCTGATCCATGGGATGGTCCCGCCTAAAAGCCCTGTATATCCCCCATACCGGTATGTTTCGAGCTTCTTCGACCACCCTGTCCCAGGGGTGCGCCACTCACCGTGCGGCGCGCTCGCGAATCTGAACGCAAGGTTAACTAGCACCGTCGCCGCTCTGACAGCGTTTTGTCGCAGAAGGGCAGCGGCACCACCGCTAGGGTCCAGCCATGCCGATTGCAAACCGCACCCGCAGCGCGATCGCAGCAGTCGCCGCCGGCCTGACACTGGCCACCGCGGCAGGCTGCGACTCGCACCCCGCCACCGGTTCCGCGAGCGATCCACGTCAGGTGACCGTGCTCGGATCCGGTCAAGTCCAGGGTGTCCCGGACACCCTGACCGCCAACGTGGCCATCGAATTCACCGCAGCCGATGTGACCACCGCAATGAACCAGACCAACGATCGCCAGCAAGCGGTGATCAACGCATTGGCGGAAGCCGGCCTGGACCGCAAGGACATCCGCACCACGCAAGTCGTCCTGCAGCCCCAGTACACGTCCCCGGCGCCGACTGAAGCCGCAACTGTCGCCGGATACCGGGCGGACAACACGATCGAGATCAAGATCCACCCGACCGACGCGGCATCAAGGCTGCTGGACCTCGTCGTCCGCACCGGTGGCGACGCCACCCGGATCCGTTCGGTGAACTACTCGATCGCCGACGACTCGCAGTTGGTGAAGGACGCCAGGACGCGCGCCTTCGAGGATGCCAAGAACCGTGCCCAGCAGTACGCGCAACTTTCCGGACTGCACCTGGGCAAGGTGCTGTCCATCTCCGAGTCCTCCAGCCCCCCGCCGACGCCCGGGCCACAACCCGCACCTGCCCCGCGCGCCTCCCTGGCGCCGCTCGAACCCGGACAGCAGACGGTGAACTTCTCGGTCACCGCGGTCTGGGAGCTGACCTGATCGGCTACTGATAGACCCGCGGATCCAGAGTGCCGATGTAGGGCAGGTCCCGGTAGCGCTCGTCGTAGTCGAGGCCGTAGCCGACGACGAAGTCATTGGGAATGTCGAAGCCCACGTAAGCGATCTCGACGTTGGCGCCGACTGCGTCCGGCTTGCGCAGCAGCGTGCATACCCGCAGCGAACGCGGATGGCGGCTGGTGAGGTTGCGCAGCAACCAGGACAGCGTCAGCCCGGAGTCGACGACGTCCTCCACGATCAGTACGTCGCGGTCGTGAATGTCGCGGTCGAGATCCTTCAGGATTCGCACCACGCCCGACGAGGACGTCGAGGAACCGTAGGAGCTCACCGCCATGAACTCGAACTGAGTCGGCAGCGGAATGGCCCGGGCCAGGTCGGTGACGAACAACACCGCACCCTTGAGCACCGTGATCAACAACAGATCCTGGCCGCTGCTCGCAGCCACATCGCGGTAGTCCTCGGCGATCTGCTCGGCGAGCTCGGCGATGCGCGCCTGGATCTGCTCCTGGGTGAGCAGCACCGACTTGATGTCCCCCGGGTACAGCTCGGCCGTCACGTGCACAGCGTGCCACGCCGAGCGGTGCCAGACCAAAGGAAGCGTCAAATTGTCTCCTGGCGCAACGTAAGTAGGCCGTCACGCCGACCTGCCACCAGGCGTCGCCCCCGCAGCGTCGATCCCACCGCCACCCCGCCCTGACCGCGCCAGACGGTCACCAGAGTGTCCACCCCACGGATCTGCTTGTCGGTCAGGCCGATTGCCCCGCCGGCCAGCAACCACGCACGAATCACCCGGCGTCGCACCGGCGCGGACAACTCCGAAAGTGCCGCAGTGTTCAGCCCCTGGTTCGTCGTGACCTCGGGCAGTGCCGCGTCCGCGATGGCGTCGATGAGCTCGGTGTCCTCACGCAGCGCCGTCGCGGTACGGGCCAGCGCCTCGGCCACGCCACCCCCCAGCACCTCTTCCAACAGCGGCAGTACCTCGTTGCGCAACCGGACGCGAGTGAAGCGCCGGTCCGCATTGTGCGGGTCCCGCCACGGTTCGAGGCCGAGCTCCGTACAGGCGGCGTGGGTCACCTGCCGTCGCACCCCGAGCAGTGGGCGGCACCACGGCGGATCACAAGGCCGCATGCCGGCTATCGACCGGGCGCCCGAACCGCGACCCAGGCCCAGCAGGACCGTCTCGGCCTGGTCGTCGAGGGTGTGCGCCAACAGCACCGGGCCGTCCCGATGCCGATCCAGCGCCGCATAACGGGCGGTGCGCGCCGCGGCCTCGGGTCCGCCATCGACACCGACCTCGACGCGCAGCACCCGCGCCTGCTCACAGCCCAACGAAATGGCTTGCGTCCGTGCACTTTCGGCGATTTCAGCCGAGCCGGCCTGCAATCCGTGGTCCACGATCAGCGCGGTAGTGGGGCGCAGCCGCGCGGCCGCGGCAGTGAGCGCCAAAGAATCCGGCCCCCCGGACAAACCCACCGACCACGGACCGTCCGTGTCCAGCGCGGCCAACTGTGTCTGCGCGAATTCATTTACCGCCCGGCGCAGTTGGGCTACAGCACCCTGTCGATCCATCGCTGCGGCTGGTCGATCTCGATGGGCAGGGGCAATGTCTCCGGGCTGGTCCACACCGTGTTGAACCGCTTCATGCCGACCCGTTGCACCACCTGGTCGACGAACACCTTGCCGCGGGTGTACTGGCTGAGTTTGGCTTCGACTCCCAACAGCGCGCGCACCAGTCGTGCCAGTGGGGGTTGTTTGCGCTGACGGCGTTCGTCGAACCGGCGCCGGATGGTGGCAACCGACGGGACGACCATCGGCCCCACCGCGTCCATCACGTGTTCGGCGTGGCCTTCGAGCAGCGTGCCCAGGACCAGTAGCTGATCCAAAGCCTTGCGCTGAGGCTCGGATTGCACGGCCCGCATCAAACCGAGAATGCCTGTGGCACTGGCTTCGTCCGACGCATTGCCGCGGCTACGCACGTACTCGGCGAGCCGGCCGGCCACCTCGCGGATGTCTTCGGCGGGTTCCTGGGTCAGCAGACCCAACGAGCTCGACATGTAGTCCGCAATCCACGGGTTGGCGGTGAACTGCACCCGGTGGGTCACCTCGTGCAGGCACACCCACAACCGGAAGTCAGACGGGCTGACCTTCAGTTGCCGCTCGACGGCGATCACGTTCGGATAGACCAACAGCAGGGTGCCCGCGCGCTCGTCCGAACCGCCTCCGGACGGATTGAACGGGTCGTATTGCCCAAGGATGCCCGAAGACACAAACGCCAGCACCGCACCGGTCTGCGCGCCGGTGAGCCGCCCGGTGATGAACCCGCGCGGTTTCTCGCTGCCGTTCGTCATTGCGCGCATCGACTGGGCCGCGGCCCGGATCCATTCCGGGCGGTTTACCACGCGCGCCGGCGGCACCGGGCCCGCGGTCATCAGACCCGTGACGTCGCGGACCGGGGGCTCGGCCTGCTCGGCCGCCCGCATCAACTCCTCGACCACCTGGCGGTGCGTGTAGTCGGAGGTCACCGGGCCACCGCGGGCCAGCTTCTCGCCCACGGTGGCGGCGAAGCCCCAATCGACGGCGTTGCCCATGGTGAGTCCGGAGGACGAGGATCCGGGTTGGGTCACGTCACGCACCCGCAGAACCACAATCTGGTGGCCAACGCATCGAGCGCGTTGCGACCGTTCGGGCCGGCGTCGTTGGACAGGAAGGCGAACGTCAGCACCCGCCCACTGGCGTCGGTGAGCAGGCCGGCCAACGAGTTCACCGCGGTCAGCGAGCCGGTCTTGGCCCGCAGCCAGCCGGCTGGCCCCTGGTCGGTGGACCGGTCCAGGAAACGTTCCCCGAGTGTGCCGCTGCCACCGGCGATCGGCAGCAGATCCAACAGGGCCCGCACCGACGACTGATCCGGTCCCGCCGCGGCCTGAATAGTGCCGTCCAGAGTCCGGGCCGTCAGGCGGTTGTTCACCGAGAGCCCGCTGGAATCCACCAGCGCGGTCCCGGTGGTGTCGACGTGGGCGGTGTTGAGCCGGCTCATCACGGCGTCGACGGCGCCGGTGAAGCTGCGCGGCCGGTTGATCGCGGCCGCTACCTCGCGGCCGATGCACTCGGCCATGACGTTGTCCGAGGCGTTCATCATCTGGGACAGCCGCTGAATCAACGGCGGTGATTGCACAACTGCCAGTTGCCGCGCGCCGGCCGGGGCCGAACCGATGGTCACGACCCCCGGATCCAAGCCGAGCGCGATCGCCAACTCGCGTCCCGCATCCAGCGCCGGCGTCTTGGACCGTCGGGAGTTGACCGTGGTGGGCTGGATACGGCCCGCGTCGATCATCGCCGCCTCGATCGGGGCGACATCGCCGTTGTCGATGTCGGCCGGGTCCCAGCCTGGAGCCAACGTGGGACCGCTGAACGCGGAGATGTCCACCTGCACGGCCGTCGGTGTCACGCCGCTGCGATGCACCTGTTCAACCAGATCGTTGATGCGCGCCGCGCCGTGATACCAGGTCTCCACACCGGGCGGAGCCGCCGAAAGCGTCGGATCCCCGGCACCCACCAGCACGACAGGGCCCTGCGCGCTCTGCCCGGCCGCAACCACCCGGGTGCTGATCCTGGCCTGCCGGTCCAGGGTGAGCAGGGCAGCGGCGGCGGTCAGGACCTTATTGGTCGACGCCGGAATCATCGGCTGGTCATCGAGCTGGCGCCAGATTTCCTTACCGGTCATCGCATCCGTGATGCGACCGGCCAGCCTGCCCAGATTCGGATCGGCCGCGGCGGCCGCCAGCGCTGCCGCCACGCCGCCCGCGCTGGGTGTGGCCGCGTTGTCGGCGACCGGCGAGACGGCTGCCTTGACCGTGGGTGGTCGCGGTGGGGGGACGGTGGAGCGCGCACCGCCGGTGCCGTGCCCACCCGTGGTGAAGAGCACCGCGGCGGCCACCACGGCCGCAACGAACGCGAGCACCACCAGCCCAACAAGCACGTGGGTGGACTTGCGCCAGCGTTTGGGGCCCATGAATTCCTGCGCGATCGTCTCGGTCTCTTGTTTTCGTGACCCATTCTGCCGAACCGGCCGCAAAGCACTACCGCGGCACCCGCTGGATTAGTGTGTAGCCGTGCAATTCGACGTGACCATCGAAATTCCAAAGGGCCAGCGCAACAAGTACGAGGTCGATCACGAGACCGGTCGGGTGCGTTTGGACCGCTACCTCTACACCCCGATGGCCTACCCCGCCGACTACGGCTTCATTGAGGACACGCTGGGTGAGGACGGGGACCCGCTGGATGCCCTGGTGCTGTTGCCGCAGCCGCTGTTCCCTGGCGTGTTGGTGGAGGTACGGCCGGTGGGCATGTTCCGGATGGTCGACGAAGCCGGCGGCGACGACAAGGTGCTGTGCGTCCCGGCCGGCGACAATCGGTGGGACCACATCCAGGACGTCGGCGACGTTCCGGCATACGAACTGGACGCCATCAAGCACTTCTTCGTGCACTACAAGGACCTGGAGCCGGGCAAGTTCGTCAAGGCGGCCGACTGGGTGGGTCGTGCGGAGGCCGAAGCCGAGGTGCAGCGTTCGGTGGAGCGGTTCAAGACCGAAGGGCACTGAGCCCTAGTGTCGCCACGGTGACGGACGGCGCGGGCACCCCGGGAGCTGCGGGGGCCGCCGTGGGACCGGTCACGCGCGGCAGTGTCGCGCGCGTGGGCACCGCAACGGTGCTGACCGCGTTGTGCGGCTACGCGGTGGTGTACCTGGCCGCCCGCAATCTGTCCCCGAGCGGCTTCTCCAAATTCGGGGTCTTTTGGGGCGCATTCGGGCTGGTCAGCGGGGCCGCCAACGGGTTGCTGCAGGAGACCACCCGCGAGGTGCGCGCGATGCAGTACCTGGATTCGCCCGGTGCGTCCCGGACCCACCCGCTGCGCGTCGCCGGCCTGGTCGGCCTGGTGTCGGCCGTCCTGGTTGCGGGCAGTTCACCGCTGTGGGGCGCACGGGTGTTCGTCGAAGCGCGCGGGGTTTCGGTTGCGTTGCTCAGCATCGGGTTGGCCGGGGTCTGTCTGCATTCGACTCTGCTGGGCATGCTGGCCGGTTTCGATCGGTGGGGCCAGTACGGGGTCCTGATGGTGACCGACGCAGTGATGCGCGTGACGGTCGCAGCTGCCACGTTTGTGATCGGCTGGGGCCTGGTCGGGTATTTGTGGGCAACGGTCGCGGGTTCGGTGGCCTGGTTGATCGTCCTGGCCGGCTCATCGAAGGCGCGCGCCGCGGCACGCCAGCTGACGCCGGGCAGCACGTCGACGTTTCTGCGGGGCGCCGCGCACTCGATCACCGCCTCCGGCGCCAGCGCGATCCTGGTGATGGGCTTCCCGGTATTACTGAAGCTGACCTCTGCCGATCTGGGCGCCGAGGGCGGCGTCATCATCCTGGCCGTGACACTGACCCGCGCGCCGCTGTTGGTGCCGCTGTTCGCGATGCAGGGCAATCTCATCGCGCACTTCGTCGACGAGCGCGGCCACCGGCTACGTGCACTCATCTCCCCCGCGCTGCTCATCGCGGCGGTTGGCGGATTGGGAGTGCTGCTGGCCGGGCTGGTGGGCCCGTGGTTGTTGCGGGTGGCGTTCGGGACGGACTACCAGGCCAGCAGCGCGCTGTTGGCCTGGCTCACGGCCGCGGCTGTGGCAATCGCGCTGTTGACCCTCACCGGCTCGGCGACGGTCGCCGCCGCTCTGCACCGCTCGTATTCGCTCGGCTGGGTTACCGCGACAGTGGCCTCCGGGCTGCTACTCATGCTGCCGCTCGCGCTGGAAGCCCGGACTGTGGTGGGCCTGTTGTGCGGCCCGCTGCTGGGAATGGTCGTCCATCTGGTCGCCTTGGGGCGTGGCGGACGCGCCAGCGCCTGATTCAGTGCTGGTCCAGCGTGTACGTTGTGGCTTGCAATGGGTTCTGAAACGCATGACGTCTGGATCGTCGTCCCCAACTTCAACGAAGGCCCCGTCATCGGCGAGGTGATCTCCGAGCTGCGATCGGTCTTCGACAACGTCGTCTGCGTGGACGACGGCAGCACCGACGGCAGCGGCCAGATCGCCCGGCAGGCCGGTGCGCACCTGGTGCGCCATCCGATCAATCTCGGTCAGGGCGCGGCCATTCAGACGGGCATCGAGTATGCCCGCAGCCAGCCCGGTGCCAAGGTTTTCGCCACCTTCGACGCCGACGGTCAGCACCGCGTGAAAGACCTGGCGGCGATGGTGGAGCGGCTCCTGGTCGGTGACGTCGACATTGTGATCGGCACCCGGTTCGCTCGCGCGGTCGGCAGCAGGCCGCCGCTGCTGAAGCGGATAGTGCTGCAGACCGCGGCGCGACTGAGCCGCCGCGGCCGCCGGCTTGGCCTGACCGACACCAACAACGGCCTGCGGGTGTTCAACAAGACCGTCGCCGACGGGCTGAACATCACCATGAGCGGCATGAGCCACGCCACCGAGATCGTCATGATGGTCGCTGAAAACCATTGGCGGGTAGCCGAAGAGCCAGTCGAGGTGCTCTATACCGAGTACTCCAAATCGAAGGGTCAGCCGCTGCTGAACGGCGTGAACATCATCTTTGACGGCTTCCTGCGGGGCAGGATACGGCGGTGAGAAGGACGGCTGAATGAACTGGATCAAGGTGCTGTTGATCGGGTCGATCATCGCGCTGCTGATCTTCCTGCTGCGGTCGCGCCGCAGCGCCAGGGCGCGGGCCTGGGTCAAGGTGGGTTACGTGCTGTTCGTGCTGCTCGGCATCTACGCGGTGATCCGGCCAGACGACACCACGGTGGTCGCGCACTGGTTCGGGGTGAATCGCGGCACCGACCTGATGTTGTACGCGCTGATCATGGCGTTCAGTTTCACCACATTGAGCACCTATATGAGGTTCAAAGACCTGGAATTGAAGTACGCGCGGTTGGCGCGGGCTATCGCGTTGGAGGGGGCGCAACTGCCCGACCCGCGCTGACGCTAGGTGCGCGTGGGCGATAGCAGCTAGGCGTGTCTGTGCCGGAAGAAGTCGACGGTACGACGCACACCTTCGTCCAGACCCACCTGCGGGCGCCAGCCCAAAACCTGTGCCGCTAAGTCGATGTCAAGACAGGAACGCCGCAAATCGCCCAGCCGTGCCGGGTGGAACTGCGGGTCGTCGGGTCCCTCTACGGCGGCGGCCACGGCCGAATGCAGTTGGCGGTCCGAGGTTTCGATGCCGGTGCCGACGTTGAACCGCTGCCCCCCGCCCTGGTTGCCCGATGCCCGCACGAAGGCGTCGACGACGTCGTCGACGAATACATAGTCGCGGGTGTTGGAGCCGTCCCCGAAAACCTTGGTGGGCTTACCTTCCAGCAGCGCCTGCGCGAAGATCGCGACCACCCCGGCCTCGCCGTGCGGGTCCTGACGCGGGCCGTAGACGTTGGCCGGCGCGATGTGCGAGCAATCCAGCCCGTATAGGTGGCGGAAGGTATTCAGGTAGATCTCTCCGGCCACCTTTCCTGCGGCATAGGGCGATGCGGGATCGGTCGGCACCGTCTCCGGCGTCGGGAACCGCGGGGGAACACCGTAGATGGACCCGCCGGAGGAGGTGTGGACGATCTTGCGGACTCCGGTGCGGCGGGCGGCCTCGGCCAGCCGGACCGTACCCACCACGTTGACCGAAGCGTCGAATTGCGGATCGGCCACCGAGTGCCGGACATCGATCTGGGCGGCCAGGTGAAAAACCACCTCGGGTTTGTGCTCACCGAGGATGGCCTCTAGGTCCGCGGTCACGATATCGGCCTCGACAAAGACGTGCGCGGGGTTGCCGGCCAGATGCTCGAGGTTGGTCGCGCGACCCGTCGCGAAGTTGTCCAGGCTCACTACCGTGTGACCGTCGGCCAGAAGGCGGTCGACTAGCGTCGACCCGATGAAACCGGCTGCCCCGGTGACCAGTGCGCGCACCGGCCCACCATACAGAGTGGTGTTCGCCGCAGCCGCACTGATCGTGGCGCAGCTCGGGATTCGCGCCGCACTCGCATTCGGGGGCTACTTCTACTGGGACGATCTGATTCTGGTCGGCAGGGCCGGCACGCAAGGACTGCTCTCGCCGTCCTATCTGTTCGACGACCACGACGGACACGTGATGCCAGGCGCGTTCTTGGTGGCCGGGGCGATCATCCGGCTGGCGCCCCTGGTGTGGACCTGGCCGGCAGTAAGCCTGGTAGTGCTGCAACTGCTGGCCTCCCTGGCGTTGCTGCGGGCGCTGTACGTGATCCTGGGGTGGCGGCCGGTGCTGTTGATCCCGTTGACCTTCGCGCTGTTCAGCCCGCTGGGGGTGCCGGGTTTCGCCTGGTGGGCGGCCGCGTTGAACTCGCTGCCGATGCTCACGGCGATGGCGTGGGTGTGCGCCGATGCGGTGCTGCTGGTGCGCAGGGGTAACAACCGCTATGCCGCGACGGGCATGCTGGCCTACCTGGGCGGCTTGCTGTTCTTCGAAAAGGCTGCGGTGATCCCGTTCGTCGCGTTCGCGGTGGTCGCCCTGCTCGGCCATGTCCGGGGCGAGGCGAACCCGCTGCGCACGGTCTGGCGAGCGGGCCGCCGGCTGTGGGTGGGGTCGCTGGCAATCACCGTCGGCTGGGTGGCGTTGTACCTGTCGGTGGTCAATCAGCGCCGGTGGAGTTCGGATCTGGCGATGACGTGGGCGTTACTGCGCCGCTCGATCACGCACGGGATAGTGCCGGGGTTGGCAGGCGGCCCGTGGGACTGGGCCAGGTGGGCGCCGGCCTCGCCGTGGGCCACTCCGCCGCTGTCCGTGATGCTGCTCGGATGGCTGGTTTTGGTTGTTTTGCTTGCGATTTCGTTTATCCGCAAGCAGCGCATCGGACCGGTGTGGCTGACCGCGGCAGGTTATGCCGTGGCCTGCCAGGTGCCGATTTATCTGATGCGCTCATCTCGGTTCACCGCGCTCGAACTGGCCCAGACTCTCAGGTATTTTCCCGACCTGGTGGTGGTGCTCGCGCTACTGGCAGCGGTGGCGTTCACCGCGCCCAACCGTGATTCGGCCCGCCCGCTGGACGCATCCCGGTTGCGCACGGTGCTGACATGTGTTGCGGCGCTGTTGTTTTTGGCCAGCAGTGGCTACTCCACCATCACCTTCCTCGCGGCGTGGCGCGACAACCCGGCCGAGCCCTACCTGAAAAACGCGCGCGCCGGCTTGGCGGCTGCGAACCGGGCGGTTCCGCTGCTGGATCAGGAAGTCGATCCGCTGGTGCTGCAACGGGTGGCCTGGCCGGAGAACCTGACCAGCCACATGTTCGCCTTGTTGCGTGACAGACCCGAATTCGCTCCCGCGACAACACAATTACGAATGTTCAACAGCAAGGGCCAGCTCGTCGACGCCCGGG